>CAJTOW010000111.1 GCA_910577655.1 uncultured Lachnospiraceae bacterium
CTCCCACAAAGTGTGACGCACAGCTACCAGAAAGCAATTTTCAAACACGCTCTAGGAAGGTGGAGAATATGAAGAACATAAGATATAGGATATGGCTGGGGAGGATGCTGGCAGCAGGTCTGGCTGTGTCTTTTCCGGCGGGTATAGGAGTCATCACCGCATATGCGGCGCCCGAATATGTGACAGCCTATGCGGTGATACAGAACCAGCCTGACAGCACAGATGTCCGGCAGATCACTGGTGCGGTGCCTCTGGTGCCGGCGGTGGGGCAGACTGTTTCCGCTGGCTCTGTGGAGGTACCCGCAGCTCCGGTCACAGGCCAGACAGCTTCCGCCGGGGTCCAGGCTCCCCCAGACCAGACGGTTTCAGCAGGATTCCAGGCTCCTTCAGGCCAGGCGGCTTTCGCCGGATTCCAGGCTCCCTCAGATCAGACGGTTTCAGCCGGAACCCAGGCTCCTTCAGACCAGACGGTTTCCGTCGGAACCCAGGCTCCCTCGGGTCAGACAGCTTCCGCCGGAACCCAGACGGCTCCTTCCGGTCAGACCAGCACAGGAACCATTACCGCAGGGCAGACTCTGTATCAGACTCCGGGGCCTTCTGCCGGCAGCATCACAACCGAAGGCGAGAAGTCCTCTCCGCCCCACGACGCGATTCTGGGCGGAGCGACACTTACTATGTTTAATTCCCAGAGTGAGAGCCAGATGCTCTCTATCATTCTGCAGACCAGCCAGGGAAGCCTGATCGTGGTGGACGGCGGACTGGGTGCGGACGGCGATTATCTGCGCAGCCAGATCCAGGCCCGTGGCGGACACGTGGCCGCATGGCTCATCACCCATCCCCATGGCGATCATGCAGGCGCGCTGTACAAGATCCTTCAGGATGAAGCGGCAGGCTATGCCTCCGGTATCACCATCGACGGCATTTACTATTCCTTTGCGGCGCCGGAGTGGTATACGGTCCATGATCCTTCCGAGGTGACCATGGCCCACAGTATAATCGGAACCTTTGCCGGACTTCCCGGGACTATGCTGCACCAGGTGACCAGAGGCCAGACCATCCAGGTAGATGATGTAACCATCCAGGTGATGAATGACCGCTATGAGCTGGGCAGTGACAAGGGCAACAATGCGGGAATCGTCTACAAGGCGTATGTTAATGGGAAATCCATCCTCTTTTTAGGGGATATGGCAGAGGAGGGCGGCAACCGTCTGCTGGCGGAGGTGGGCGCCGAAGGTCTGAAATCAGACATTGTCCAGATGGCCCACCATGGTCAGAACGGTGTGAGTGAGGCCGTATACCAGGCCATCAGCCCCAGCATCTGTCTGTGGCCAACTCCCCAGTGGCTCTGGGACAATTCCGGCGCCCGCTACACCATCCCATCTACCAAGAACTGGATGAGCAGGCTGGGTGTCCAGTACCATTATTGCACGAAGGATGGAGACCAGGTAATCCGGTGATTTTAGTCATCCACATAAAGTCCGCTGTGATATGAATAGCTTCCCAGCTCGTCCAGAAGCCGCAGTACATCCAGCCGCGGGGAGTTGCGGGAGCCGATGATGTCATTGTTCAGGATACTGTAGACACTGCTGCACCGGGCCAGACACTGGCGGAACAGCTCCGGGAAGGATGCCTGGGACGCCAGTCTCCGGTCCCAGGGATTGCACCAGGTTTCGTGATCCAGATTCAGGCACTGGCGGGGATTGTGTACATCATCCGTAACCAGTTTGGTAGAGGCCACGGGATTTTTAAGAAAAATATGTTCTACAAAAGCGATCTTGTCCCGCTTGGAGCCTTTGGGGTCTGCCAGGGTCCGGCATCCGAAGCGCAGAGCCATGATGGACCGGTAGACCATGCTGGAGGACACCTGGAAATTGTTGCTGTAGGTGATGGGATAGTAGGTCTCGTTGATCACCTCCGCAAGAAAATGGGAGATGAACTGCATCTCCATGCCGTTAAGGCAGATCGTAGCCGTCTGGTTGAACTGGGACGGCTTTTTCTTTTTGTATTTCCACAGGAGGATGGCATCCAGGTCATTCTCCAGGGCCGCATGGCGCCCATGGGCCTGGGAGGTAGGCGCCTTGGCATCATAGCCGATCCGTCCATACACATATGGATGACAGATGGAATCTCCAATATAGTGGCACAGATATCCGCAGAAATAGGCCAGCCCCTCCTCCCGCTGCTGCCGGGAATTGATCTTTGCCAGTCCCCGCAGGTAATTGGAAAAGAAATCGCGGATATGATGTTCATGCATATAGGAACCCACATTTCGGTAATCCCTGTGGCGCAGCACGGGAATATAATAGAAAAAAATATCCGGTCCCTGGAGTCCCAGCTGATACAACCAGCGGTATTTGGAAATAATATATTTCAATGAATTATTGGAAAGGTCATTGTAGGCCTTCATACCAAGAATATAATGGGTAGTAAAACCTGGCATCCCGAAATCCCCCGTTTCTTTTCAATGATGTTGGAAGATGCTGTTGTTTCCTGAATATTATACTACAGAATTTGCAAAAATGCGATATGTCAGTGTCTGGTTATATTTTGTAGCAGACTGTTTGTTACTGTATTTCCGTATGCATTCCCAACCCAATTGCGCAATATGATAGTAAAGAAATGATCCGGCGGGGGACACATCCGTGATTCAAATCTTAGAGATTCTGCACAGCGCAGTCTGGGGGCCATGGACCCTGGTTCTTTTTCTGGGAACCGGACTGATTTACACGATCCGGTCCCGGGGCTTTCAGTTCTGTGGCATCCGGACATGGATGGCTGCCACGATCGGTTCCCTGAAGGGAACGGGAAATGAGACAGGAAAGATCACACCCTTTCAGTCTGCCTGCACGGCCTTGTCTGCCACTATCGGAACCGGCAATATCGCCGGGGTGGCTACGGCCCTGGCCTGCGGGGGGTCTGGCGCCCTGGTCTGGATGTGGATCTCTGCGGCCATCGGAATGATGACCGCCTATGGGGAGACATATCTGGGGCAGAAGTACCGCTACCGGGGAGAGGACGGTCACTGGATGTGCGGCCCTATGGTGTACATGGAGCGGGGGCTGGGCAGTCCATTTCTGGGAGGTCTTTATGCAGGGCTGGCGGTTCTGGCTTCCTTTGGTATGGGAAGCATGGTGCAGGCCAATTCCATAAGCCAGACTTTAAATTATGAGGCTCATGTGCCGGTGCCGGTGTGCGCTGCCGTGATCACAGTGCTCACGGCCCTGGTGGTGGCAGGAGGGATACGGCGGATCGCCCGGTTCTCGGAGTTGCTTTTGCCGGCATCGGCGGGGATCTATTTGTTTTTTTCCATGACACTGATCCTGTCCTGTCTGCCCCAGCTTCCGGGGATTTTTGCAGAAATCTTCCGGGAAGCGCTTCATCCCCGGCCTGCGGCAGGAGGGATTGCAGGATTCCTCATGAGCGGCAGTGTCCGTTATGGTCTGGCCAGGGGCGTGTTTTCCAATGAGGCGGGACTGGGGAGTCTTGCGGTGCTTCACGGTGCGGCGGAGGATACCACGCCGGAGCAGCAGGGCATGTGGGCTATGTTTGAGGTGTTTTTTGATACCATGGTGGTCTGCACCCTGACAGCCCTGGCTATCTTGTGTATGCAGCGGCATATGGGGATAAGCAGCGCGGAAGGGCCGGCCCTGGCGGCGGAGGCATTTGCCTGGAGATTCGGTAGTCTGGGCCGGATTCTGGTGTCCGGTTCCATGGTGGTCTTCGCGTTCGGAACCATTGTGGCCTGGTATTATCTGGGAATGCAGAGCTTTGCCTATTTTCTGGGCAGACTAAATATATCCGCCGGAATCCCCCAGCTGTACGCAGTGCTCTATCTGCTGTCTGTATTTGCCGGGAGCATTTGCCGTCTGGATGTAGTCTGGGTTCTGGCGGATATCTGGAATGGTCTCATGGCATTTCCCAACCTTGTGGCCCTTCTGTGGATGGCCAGGGAGGTACCGGCTTTCTGTGACAGTCAGACTGCCGCTGACCGGGGCAGTAAAAGTTCAGATACCCCTTGAACTGTTATCGAACTGTAAAAGTTCAGATACCCCTGAACTGTTACGGTATCTGCCCATGAGAATCGCTACGCGATGGGGCAGATGCCCTCCGACCACTACGTTTTCGCACGGTCAGCGCAGCGAGTGCGCAGACCTGTCTGAACTGTTACACTGAACTGTCATTATATCAACAAAAAGTCCGCTTGGAAATCTTGACAGACAGCAGGATTTTTTATATACTGGTGTCATTAAGAGGGAGTAGCTTGCATCGGAAGGTGTTATGCGCTGTCGTCATCACGGAGGGTGACCCTGGTATAAGGAAGCCCTGCCCGGTACGCATAGTAAAAAGCGAGACTTTTATTGTATCTTTTGGGTACAATAAATGTCCGCTTTTTTTGATTTATTTATCAGTGGCAGTTTGTACCCATGGCGTATGATGTGAAGATTTAAAGGAGGGAAAGATTATGACCAAGTACTTATTACTGGCAGTGGGATTTTTCCTGCTGATCAGGGGCGCGGATCTCTTTGTGGAGGCAAGCTCATCCGTAGCAAGGATGCTGCGGGTGCCAAGCATTATCATCGGTCTTACCATCGTGGCCTTTGGAACCAGTGCGCCGGAGCTGGCGGTCAGCACCACCGCTTCCCTGGCCGGGAACAATGAGATAGCCGTGGGCAATGTCATCGGCTCCAACATTTTCAATCTGATGGTGGTTCTGGGAACCTGTGCAGCCATTCATCCCTTTGCGGTGCGTCTCCGCTGGGACTATGGGATCTCCATCGGCGTAGCCGTGGCCCTGTTTGTGATGATCTGCTTTGATCATTACATCAGCCGTGCAGATGCCTTCATGCTCCTGGCTGTGTTTGTCTTGTTCGTGGGACTGACAGTCCGGGACGCTCTGGTCAACCGGGTGGTGGGAGGAGAAGAATACCATCTGCTGTCGCCGGTGCGGAGTCTGGTCTATATTGTGGGCGGTCTGGCGGCGATTATTCTGGGGGGCGACCTGGTGGTGGACAGTGCCAGCGAGATCGCGGCATCCTTTGGCTTATCCCAGACCCTGATCGGCCTGACGGTGGTGGCCTTCGGCACATCCCTGCCAGAGCTGGTGACCTCGGTGGTAGCCTCCCGGAAAGGGGAAAATGGTCTGGCCCTGGGTAATGTCATCGGCTCCAACATATTCAATATCCTCATGGTCCTGGCCGCCTCTGCCGCAGTGAAGCCGATCTATGTCAGCTTCTGGTCCGTGATCGATGCAGGCTGCCTGATCGTATTCAGCATCTTTGTCATGCTCTGGTGCCGCACCAACGAGAAGATATCACGGGCCGAGGGACTGACCATGCTGGCTATGTATGCCGCCTATATGGTATATATATGTATCAGATAAAAATGCTGCCATTGTAATAAATGCAGCCGGTTTCTGGTATATGTCATGTTTCTGGCCGGATCCTGGGGCAAACAAAAAAGGCGCCATGAGCGCCTTCTTTGTATTTTATAAAGAGGTTAAAAAAGGGAGGAGAGCTGATAAATAATTATCAGCTCGAGTATTATGAAAAAAATCTTATAAGCATTCATAAACAACCGTTGCTGTTGTCTACATTTACTAGTATAGATAAGAAACATGAAGAAATCGTGATCCTAAAATGAAAAATTTATGAACGTTTGGGAAAAAATATGAACGAATTATGAATGGCGACACAAAATCAGGATGTTTTTTCCAATAACTTATGATATGATGAAAAGAGCCGGATGAGATATCCTGATTTTCCGGTCAGCAGCGATATCCTAATAATAAAGAGAGGACATATCATGAAAAATCCAGAGATAACCATTACCATGGAAGACGGCGGCGTGATCCGCGCTGAGCTGTATCCTGCCGTTGCTCCCAACACAGTGAAGAATTTCATCAGTCTGGCAAAGAAAGGCTACTATGACGGACTGATTTTCCACAGAGTGATCAAAGGCTTTATGATCCAGGGCGGATGCCCGGAGGGAACCGGCACCGGCGGCCCGGGCTATTCCATCAAGGGAGAATTTTCCCAGAATGGTGTTGCCAATGAGCTGAAGCATACGGCAGGCGTGCTGTCCATGGCCAGATCCATGATGCCTGATTCCGCAGGTTCCCAGTTCTTCATTATGCACAAGGATTCGCCTCATCTTGACGGCGCCTACGCAGCCTTCGGTATGGTAGTAGACGGTATGGATGTGGTGAACAGGATTGCTGAGGTTCGCACGGACTGGGGTGACCGGCCCATGAAGGAGCAGAAGATCAAAAGCATTACAGCAGAAACCTTCGGCGAAGAGTATGACGAGCCGGAGAAGTGCTAAAACCGGAAGGAAATGCGGCGGGCTGCAGAGGCAGCAGGCATCTGAGAGTATATGGTGCCTGGGAGAAGCGCTGAAGCTGCAAAGAGGCGCCGGCGGTTGTAAACGAATGGAATAAGCTGGGGAGAGTGCTGGATGCTTGAGAAAAGAAGTATAATAATAGAAGGAAAAGAGTATCAGGTGATTCTTTCCGACCAGAAGGAAGCCCTTCTTGCTGCCAGGGCAGCAGGAAGGGCTTTTGTGGGCGTGCTGACATCTGAGGGGGATCAGGATCTCTCGCCGGCCCAGTATCTGGTGGAGAATGTGGAGGATGCGGATGACCGGTTTCTGGAGCGGATTGTGCGTCGGAAGCTGGGGCTGCCCTGGGTGATCGGAGAGTCCTCCCGGCTTCTGGTGCGGGAATTTGTACCGGAGGATGCAGAACAGATGCTTCCGGAGACAGAGGACAGGGACGGGGACCGGGTTTTCCAGAGCAGGGAGCTTCTGGAAGCTTACATTGGAAATCAGTATGGATTCTTTGAGTACGGAATGTGGGCTGTGGTGAGGAAGAGGGATGGGAAAGTGATTGGGAAGGCAGGGATTTGTGGATGTGGAGAGGTACCTCTGCCGGGAGCGGGAGAGGCCGTGAAACCGGAATCAGGGTATACCAGCGGCGGAAGCGAAGCCGTGAAACCGGAACCGGCCGACGGGGGGAGAGACGCCATGGAGCTGGGCTACCATCTGGCGGCTCCTTACCGTGGCCGGGGGTATGGACGGGAAGCCTGCCGGATCATACTGTCATATATAGAAGAGATGTATGATGCCCCGGTTTATGCCCGGGTGCAGCCGGATAACACAGCGTCGGTCCGGCTGCTGGAAGCCCTGGGATTTCAGCGGAAAGGGCCGGAGGATGGAAGCATTTCCGGTGCATCCTGTATGCTCTTTTGGAAAGATCAGGGGCATCTTACGTAACGGTTTAATGGGTGCCGGAACCGCCGCCCTTTTACAGAAACACGCTTACGTACATTCCGGCAGTAATTCCGGATGCGTCCATAGACATGAGTATGGCTGTCAGGCTCCGGGTTATTGTTGTTCTTTAATATTTTTGGAAACCGTGATCTCCTGGTTGTCGATGTGTTCGCGGATGGCTTTTTTCGCCTCATCCACACGGTGTTCCTTTATGGCCCGGAGGATATGGTCATGTTCCACGATCAGGATCTGGCGCTTGGCGGCGTCTTTGATATATTCCAGGCGGTAGCGGTACATCTGCTCCCGGAGATTGTTGAGGATCTGTACGAGGCGGGAGTTGCCGGTGCCGTTGTAGATGATCTCGTGGTAGTGTTCGTCGGTTTCTGCGATCTTCATGGCGTCACCGTTCTGGATGGCGCTGCAGAATGCGGTCTGGGTCTTCTCCAGTTCTGCAATATCTTCCTCTGACATGCGTTGGATTGCCAGTTCAATAGCCAGCTCTTCCAGAGAGCGGCGTACTTCTAGTACATCTCGCAGGCTTTTGGCAGAGATCTTGGCTACCTCGGCCCCTTTTCTGGGGATCATCAGAACCAGGCCTTCCAGCTCCAGCTTGCGGATCGCTTCCCGGATGGGGGTGCGGCTGACGCCCAGGCGGTCGGCCAGTTGGATCTCCATCAGGCGTTCGCCTGGTTCCAGCTCGCCCTTCAGGATCGCCTGACGCAGAGTATTGAAAACAACATCTCTCAGGGGAAGGTATTCGTTCATATTTACTTTCAGTTCGTGGTTCATGACTTGCTCTCCTTCTGGTTGAAAAAATTGGTAAGGTAAACCTGCTTTGCCAGACGGGCGCTGTTTCCGTAGCGGAACTCCTCGTAGGCATTGTGGGCGGCACGAGGGCTGGTGAAGAGTCCGAACACCGTGGGGCCGCTTCCGCTCATGAGAGAACCCACGGCTCCCCGTTCCAGCATCCGGTCTTTGATGTCCTGGATCACCGGGTGGGCCGGGATCGTCACGGTCTCCAGGATATTTCCCAGGTTATTGGCAATCTGGCAGATATCCTGGTTCCGGATCCCCTCCAGAATCCGGTCAATATCCGGGTGCTTCTCCGGTTTTAAGTCATTGACATGGAGGTTCTCATAGACCCAGCGGGTGGAGACGCTGATGGCTGGTTTGGCGATGAGAACCTGGCACTGGGGCACCGGAGGCAGGGGGGTGAGGATCTCGCCGATGCCCTCGGACAGCGCGGTTCCCCGCAGGACACAATAGGGTACATCCGCCCCGTTCCATCAGCCCTCGTGTGTCCAGTCCCAGCCGGAACATCTTGTTGATCCCGAAGAGGACCGCTGCCGCGTCGCTGCTTCCTCCGGCCATGCCTGCTGCCACGGGAATAAATTTGCGCAGCCGGATGATCACACCGTCCGGGATGTGGAATTCGTCCATCAGGAGTCTGGCCGCTTTGTAGACCAGATTGTTTTCATTGGTGGGAAGATAGTGGAGGTTGGTCTCTACCTGGATGCCGGGGGAGGACTTGTGCAGCAGGTCGATCCGGTCAAAGATACCGACGGTCTGCATGATCATGCGGACATCGTGGTAGCCGTTCTCCCGTCTGCCCAGAACGTCCAGCCCCAGATTGATCTTCCCATAAGCCTTCAGGCCAAGATGCTTAATCATGGTGGTTCTCCTTTTCATTGCTCTGCGGATTCCGGAGGCTGTTCCTTGTGGTGGGGAAGGATTATTTCCTTATATAACAAGAAATGCTCCAGTCTTCTCTCTCGTTTGTTTTTAAAACACATT
Source organism: uncultured Lachnospiraceae bacterium (assembly GCA_910577655.1). Lineage (GTDB taxonomy): Bacteria > Bacillota > Clostridia > Lachnospirales > Lachnospiraceae > Brotaphodocola. The sequence continues at coordinate 9,061 of CAJTOW010000111.1, forward strand.
ATACTGTATACAGTATATTATATACCTAAATACACTTGTATGCAAGTCTTTTTGCGGATTTTTATGGAATATATGTAACAGTTCAGATAGGTCTGCGTATCCTTTTGTAAGAGAGCTTGAGGATTCGGTCCCTCAGGTCAAAGCAAGCCGGGAGATGGAGGAACGCTTTATAGTATTGCAGGAGATGATGAAGCAGGAACGCCGTGAAGGCCGGGAAGAAGGCATCGCCATTGGAAAGATTCAGGGAAAAGCCGAAGGAAAAAATTTGTATAATGTCTGTTTGTATCTGGTTTTCATTTGGATGCGGATGACGGAAGCGATTCGCTCCATCATCCGCGGAAGATCATTGATCTGTGCCATATCAGGCATGAACTATTTATTATTTTGATTGGGAAGGAATTCTATAGTTTTAAGGAAAACGCAATGTTGTTTTATGTGGTCTTCCCTATGTGAAAGATTTTTTCTGCATCCGGTTCAATCTATGGCTATAACCCCAGCAGATATGCCGGAATTTCATGGGTCATCTGCATAACTTGTTTTTCCGGTACATGCAGCTCCTGGAGCAGTATCTCTATATTCTGATAGAATGTAATGGCGGGATGATTGCCAGCCAGTTGGTAAAGGACGGTTTCGGCCCTTCAGTACTGGTGGAGACGCTGGTATCCCCGGATGACAAGGTCCGCTGCTTTTCTTTAAGTCCCAAAGCCTACTGGACCCATTCGGTTGCCTGCCGGAAGGGGAGGGTGTTCTCGCGGGCAGAGAATTTTTATCTGGAATTGATCAGGCGGCATTTGATGGGGAAATAGGAATGGAGAGGGCAGGCGGTTTTGGCTTTGTAACAGTTCAGGGGGTATCTGAACTGTTGTTTGGCTTTTTGTTCATAAGATCTCTTTATAGTTAATGTACTTGCCATTATCACAGATTCTGAGATATAATACTTTCAGGCTGCAGGCTGCGAAAGCAGCATCCAACATACCGCAAAGCGGGGATGCAGATGGCGTGGATACAAGTGCGTTGATTATGCGGTGTTACATTCAAATTTATATATCAAAAAGGAGTAGAATATTATGTACACATGTGCGAGCTGTACCGTGCGGTCATGCCGCAGCGGGGACAGGGACAACCTCCCGAAGAACTGTCCGATCCGTGAGGAGGATCTGGCCAGCCAGATGGTTGAGAAGTACCACGAGCCGGAGAATCTGGATTTTTATGTGACCTCATCCTCCATCGAGGCCATGGGTTATGGGGAATGGGTCCGGGTGCGTGAGACTATGGAGTTCTGTAGGAGGATGGGATACCAGAAGCTGGGTCTGGCCTTCTGCGGAGGGCTTCACGAGGAAGCGAAGATTATGGCGAAGATCCTGCGGGATAATGGTTTTGAGGTGGTATCCGTGGTCTGTAAGGTGGGGGCCGTGGATAAGTGCAGGGCAGGCATGACGGATGAGCAGAAGGTTCATCCCGGCCGGTATGAGCCTATGTGCAACCCGATCATGCAGGCGGAGCTTTTAAACCGGGAAAAGACCCAGTTCAATATCGTCCTGGGCCTCTGCGTGGGCCATGATTCCTTATTCTATAAGTATTCCGAGGCTATGCTGACTACCATCGTGGTCAAGGACCGGGTGCTCCAGCATAATCCGGTGGGGGCCCTCTACGGTGCCGCCGGGTACGGCGCGAAGCGTGTAAGGATGGAAAAAGAAGTGTAATAAAGGCGGATGATCATATGGGAAAGATCGCACTTTTAGTGTCCCGTGAGGAGATGCTCCACCAGGCCCACAACATTCTCCAGGGGAAGAAGTTCCGGATTCATGAGATGAAGGTCATCAGTACAGAATCGGCAGTCATGGAAGCACGTCAGTCCATTGCGGACGGTGCTTCCATTATCATCGCCCGGGGACTGCAGGCTTCGCTGATCAAGCAGTATACGGATATCCCGGTGGTGGAGATCGTGCTGACCGCCCAGGAGATGGCGCTTCTTGTGATGAAGGCCAGACAGATTGTGAACAAGCCCAGGCCGGTGATCGCGGTGGTGGGCTTTCGCAATATGTTCTGCGATATGTCATTTTTTGATGAGCTGTATGACATTGAGCTGCGGACCTATTTTGTAAAGCAGGGCTCGGAGCTGCCGGGGGCGGCCAGGGCGGCTGTCGAGGATGGGGTAGATCTGATGATCGGCGGGGATACGGTGGTGTCTGTTGCCGCGGAGAACGGCACTCCGTCCCTGTTCCAGTCTATGACCGAGGATTCCCTGCGTCAGGCATTTTACATGGCGGAGCGGGTGGAATATGCCATGGATGTGGGGCGGAAGACCACGGCCCAGATGGAGACACTGCTGGACTATTCCTTCAGCGGGATTGTCCGGCTGGATGGGGACGGGATCATCACGGCGGTGAATCCGCTGATGGAGGACATCATGGGAAAGTCCCAGGATGAGCTTAAAGGGCTTCCCCTGTCCCAGGCGGTGCCCCAGATCGGGGAGAGTGCTTTACGGCAGGTGCTGGTGGAGGGGACAGAGTATTCCACATTTCTGGAATGGGACCGGGCGTCGGTCTTCGCCGTCATGGCGCCGGTTTTCTATGAGGACCGGGTTGATGGTGCCATCATCACCTGCCACCGGACGGTACGCAAGACGGTTCCGGCAGAAAAGAAGGGAAGGGAGAAATCTGCAGGCCTGCCTCCCCTGATCCAGTTCGGGGATATCCTGCAGCAGTCCGGTGTCATGCAGGAATGTGTGCGTCTGGCAAGGCTGTACGCCATTTCGGAGCAGCCGGTGGTGCTGATGGGGGAAGCAGGGACAGAGAAACGGATGATGGCCGAATGTATCCACAACAGCAGCCGCCGCAGCCGGGGGCCGTTTCTGGATGTGCCCTGCGACGGGCTGTCCGGTGAGGAACAGAGAGCCATGATCTTCGGCGAGCGGGGGGCTGTGATGCAGTCCCAGGGAGGGACCCTTTTGATTCAGGATGCCCAGGAGCTGACGGCAGCCAATCAGTACCGGCTGTACCAGTTGATCCGGTTTCATGTACTTCACGGGTCTGATATTGCCCAGTTGCGGAAAGTGGATGTGCGGGTGATCGTGACGGTACGGCGTCATCTGATCCTCCTTCTTGAAGAGGGAAAGATGCGGCAGGATCTGTATTATCTTCTGTCCGGTCTGGAGCTGGCGGTTCCTGCTCTCCGGGAACGGAGGGAGGATCTGGAGAAGAAGCTGGAGGATACCCTGGGGGAATGCTGCGACCGGTATGGCCGGTACCATGTGCTGACAAAGGGGGCGCGGCAGATTCTGCTGGATTACCCCTGGCCAGGGAATCTTTTGCAGATCGAGAGCTTCTGTGACCGGCTGGTGCTGACGGCAGTCAGGCGAAGCCTGGATGAGGTGGCGGTGAAAAGCCTGCTGGCGGAGCTGTACCCGGAACATGGGAAAAACGGTGGACAAGACCAGATGGCCGGATCCGGTCTGGAAGACGGGCCGGCACAGGCAGAAGAAAAGAAGGGGATGACTGTGGCCCCTTCCGGAAATATTTATCCCGATCCGGGGATGGACTGTTCCCTGGCCAGAGAGGAATCCCAACGGATCATGGCGGCTTTGCGCAAGAACGGAGGCAACCGGCAGTGGACTGCAGAGGATCTGGGAATCAGCAAGGCTACCTTGTGGCGCCGGATGAAAAAGCTTGGGATCCGGTAGCGGGAAGAAGGACAGTCATGGCGCGGTTCTGCCCATGACCGGATAAGGGCAGCAGGAACGATATGGGGAACGGAATGATGATTACATTAGAGCGTGTTTGAAAATTCATTCCTGGCATCTGCACGCCCCACTTCGCGG
>CAJTOW010000112.1:0-327 GCA_910577655.1 uncultured Lachnospiraceae bacterium
AATGTCAATTTTTTCTGAGCGGTTAATTCAGCTTCGGAAAGATAGGGGCCTGTCCCAGGTGGCACTTTCTAAAGAAATCGGTGTTTCTTCCCGCGTTTATCAGACGTATGAGTACGGAAAATCGGAGCCGGGAATGAGCAACCTGGTCAGTATCGCTGACTTTTTCGGTGTAAGTCTGGACTACTTGACAGGGCGGACAGACACGCCCTAGAGAGCACCAAAAAGCCTTCCCCTTTAGGGGAAGGTGCCCCAGTGGGCACACTGGGGCGGATGAGGCCGTCTGACGGAGCATTCCGGTTATCGGCCTCATCCGTCACGGCTTCGCCG
>CAJTOW010000112.1:337-12671 GCA_910577655.1 uncultured Lachnospiraceae bacterium
CCAGGCTGGGGTAACGGAAAAGGCCCGTGCGGGGGCGTGCCTTGGCGGTCAGGGGGATTCGGAATCCCCCAGTCACGGCTTCGCCGTGCCAGCCCCCTTTAGCAAGGGGGCCTTGGCCCGCTGCGGCGGGGGACGAGAGAGCAAACAAGGAGGGCTGTCCATGCTGGACAAGCTGAACGCCATTGAGGCGAAATACAGTCAGATCGAGGCCCGGCTGGGGGCGTCGGAGACGTACAACGACCCGGAGCTGGTGGCCAAGCTGAACAAGGAACAGGCGGAGCTCCAGCCCCTGGTGGAGGTCTTCCGCACCTACCGGCGCGCCCTGGACGCCAAGGCCCAGGCGGAGGAGATGATGGCCGACCCGGAGCTGAAGGAGCTGGCCCAGGAGGAGTACCAGGCGGCCCTGGAGACGCTGCCCCAACTGGAGAAGGAGCTGCAGATCCTCCTGCTGCCCCGGGACCCCAACGACGGCAAAAACGTAATCGTGGAGATACGCGCCGGGGTGGGCGGGGAGGAGGCGGCCCTGTTCGCCCACTCCCTGTTCCGCATGTATTCCATGTATGCCGAGTCCAAACGGTGGCACACTGAGGTTGACTCCGCCAGCGAGACCGAGCTGGGCGGTGTAAAGGAAATTGTCTTTACAATCGAGGGGGACGGCGCCTGGTCCCGGTTCAAATTCGAGAGCGGCGTCCACCGGGTGCAGCGGGTGCCGGAGACTGAATCCGGCGGACGGATCCACACATCCACTGCTACCGTGGCCGTGATGCCGGAGGCAGAAGAGGTAGATATCCAGATTGATATGAATGACTGCCGTATCGACGTCATGCGTGCCTCCGGCAACGGCGGACAGTGCGTCAATACCACGGACTCCGCGGTGCGCCTGACCCATATGCCTACAGGCATTGTTATCTACAGCCAGACGGAGAAATCCCAGCTTCAGAACAAAGAGAAGGCCTTTCGGCTGCTCCGTTCCAAGCTGTACGACCTGGAGATGGAGAAGAAGATGAACGCGGAGGCAGAGGAGCGCCGCAGCCAGATCGGAACCGGCGACCGCTCCGAGAAGATCCGCACCTACAACTTCCCCCAGGGCCGGGTGACGGATCACCGGATTGGCCTGACGCTCTATAAGCTTGACCGCATCATGAACGGGGACATCCAGGAGATTCTGGACGCCTGCATTGCAGCCGACCAGGCAGCCAGGTTGAGCCGGTTGAATGAGACGGCCTAGAATCCTTGATTTTATGTGGATTTCTGGGATTTTAGGGGTCTGACAGAAATGAATAAATGGATGAAAAATCGGCTTGTTTTTTAGGAAAATGAGCCGTTTTTTTCTTTTTGCCCGGTTATAGCTGCTCCATAGCCCTGATTTACCCCCATAGTTGTATATATAGCCAGTGCTTGATGGGTTTGGTTATAATGTGAAAATTGGAAAACATATGTTGGAAATATCAGGGTATTGATATTTCCCATTTTTATATTAATGGATTATATGATCAGCAATTTCTTTAATATATTTGAATCCGAGAATAAACAATGATATAATCAGAGCGGTAATCGAAATTTGTAGAAACAATCAATTGTAAGAAGGATGGTGTTTAAATGATTCTTATTCGCGGAATAAAAGGCGAGTCATATGCTCGAAAAATAGAAAAAGGAATTGTTGATTGTAGGGATATTTTGTCAGCTTTATTACATCCACCAGTAACAGGTTACGAATATTCAAATTATTATGAAAAGAATCTGGTTAAAGCATTAACCTTTTTTACAAATAAAGACAGGGAAAATCTCCATAACCCTAAATTTTTACATTCCATATTGATTGATTACTATATTCCATATATTTATATAACATATTTTCATATTTTAAATGATCGTTCTTTAGAATGGCTGGATAAATTTGATGATGATTATCAGTTTATTGCATTGAATGTTAAAATTGATAGAATTACGCAGACTGCGATAGGTAATGAGTTTTTTGGTGCTAAAATGTCCTATGTGGATAGTATCAGCCAGCTCACCCAAGATGGTACTAATGGTTTTTATGCGGCATGTATGTGTTCGTTAGAAAATTTATTTGCAAATAAAAGTGATATGATGCTGTCACTTCAAATTTACAATACATTATCATTTGCTCTTTTATGTAGAGAACAAAATGAAAAGTTTACAGATCTAGAAAATGAATTTAGAATAATAGCATATGATTGCCCTAGAATACAAAATGGAATAATGCAACAAAAACCTAGAGAGGCAACGATTTTAGGAAAAACTGGCATGGAATATAAAGGTGTGTTGAATGCGGGGATAGATTCTATTTTTAAAAGTAATCTTCATGTATTGAGTAATTCAGATAAGTTATTAAGTGATATTCTTATTGAAGAGCAAGGGATGATTACTTTAGACAGTCAATTTAAATCTATTAATATATTTGATATTTCTGATGATTATAAGTATTTAGGAGGAAAAACGAACTGTGCAAATTATATCAAAAAAATGATTAAATGTAAGCCTAAAGATATTTATGTAAATAGAACTGTACTTAAAAAGTATAAAATGAGCGATATTCCTGATGCTGTATTTATGCCAGGTTATCAAAAAGTGGAATATTAAATACACGCAATCTGATAAACTCCCGTGTGTAGAGCGTATTATTTGCCGTGGCAATGACGAGTTTCTTTGGGTAATCAGTCTAGGCGAGGATGCGATTTGTTGGGGACAAATGGAAAATTTAAGAATATTTATGCAGAAGGAGCCAAATGTTTTAGTCTGGCTCCTTTTAGTTGCATACATGGTACAGATATGCTATAATGGCAAAAATCTTTTGATGCAGCGGCAGGAGGAAGTGTGCTAGACACTATTTTAAAACGAGATGGATTATCCATAAGATTGCTTGAGGACTTATCCTATCAATCTGGTTTGGGTATCAGGCTGAAAAAGAATCTCCATTATTTTGACAAGACTCTTTTGTTTGACGAGTTATTCAGCGTTCATAGCTGGTATGCGGGTAACGAACTGCTTCACGGACTCACAATCGATTATCGTATTAAAAGCATCCAGTCGGCAATGCTAAAATATGAAAGGTATTATCCAGACCATCAGGCAGCAAAGGTTTTTAATGATATGCTGGGGTTTCGTACCCTTTGTGATAATTATGAGGATGTGTTACGGATAGCAGGGCATGATAATATCCGAGTAGCGGATATGTCTGGCGGAAAATCAAAGGATGATGGATATCGGGGAGTCCATGTATATTTCCAGTTGAGTAGTTACCATTACCCGATTGAAATCCAGTACAATATCTATTATGACCGTCAGATCAACAACTGGCTACACAAATATGTGTATAAAAGGAAATATAAGAGCCAGGTTGGGTACTGCTTGCGCCAGGAGTATGAAAGTGGTAAGATAAAGAACGAAAACGAGTTTAAGGAGGTGCTGGAGCGTGTGTTATCTGATTGCAAAGAGATTTGGTGACTTGGGCTGTGTGGCTCTGCAGACAGAACATGGGCCGCATCTGGTGGATTTTGAGACGAAGCTTATGAGGTCTGTCGGGTATGATAAGATTCAGCTTGTAGTAATTAGCCGCCCATCAGCATATGGCGAGTACGAACCGTACAGCTTTGTAGATACAGAACAGGAATTTGAGATTGCGGTGAAAAATATGTAAGCGGCGGGGGTATCTGCTGGTTTTTATGTATGCCGGGGTATAGCTGCATATGTGCATAGCCTGAAAGTAAGAGGTACTTGTGTACCACAGCAGACCAGGCAGCCAAGCTGAGCCGTTTGAATGAGACGACCTAGAAAAATTTGATTCTATGTGGATTTCCTTGTTTTCAGTGGGCTGCATCAGGATGGGCAGCCCCTTTCTTTTTGCCTGGTTATAGCTGGTAATTATGCCTAAAAAATGGGTTAAAATTTATCTATTTATAACAAATCCAGTTCAGCCACCCTGAAAATCCCAATTTCTGTCTTGACATTTTGGCAATTTTGAATATAATAAGAACAAAACTTGTCAGACAAGATTGGTAAAAAATTATGATCCAGAAAACAAATGTCACAGAACAGATTGTGGCGTATTATAAACAGCAGATTTTGAATGGCACATGGAAGGTAGGGGAGAAGATCCCGTCAGAGAACCAGCTGTGCGGGGAGCTTGGGGTCAGCAGGGCCAGTATCCGGAGTGCAGTAAAGGAGCTGATAGGACTCGGCGTCCTGGAGAGTATGCATGGGAAGGGAACCTTTCTGATCGACGATATGCTGGATGCCCAGGAGGGCGCCCGGTACAAGATCACGGCCCAGGACTGCATGGATATGGGCAAGGTTCTGGAGTTCAGGCGGATCGTCGAGCCTGAGGCCTGTTATCTGGCTGCAGTCCATATGACGGACGAACTGCTTAAGGAGCTGGATGCATCGTTTCGGGTCATGCGGGAGAATATCACCAATTCCGTCAAGTTTGTCACAGCAGATCTGCGGTTTCACCGGGCTATCAGCAAGGCCTCGGAGAATCCGTTGATTGAGAAGAGCCTGAACCGTCTTTTTGACGAGAACCTCAAGGATCACCAGAAGATGAACCAGGTATTCGGATACCAGGATGGTATTTATTATCATTCCATGATTCTGGAGGCACTGCGGGGAGAGAATGCGGACCGCGCCAGACAGATTATGTTTGATCATATGCAGCATGGTATAGACCGTTTGCGGGAGATGGATTATTCCGGCCGGGAGCCGGAGAACACCCGGATTTAGGCCCGTTGTGGTGCAGAATATTGTAATAAATAATGTAAGAAAAAAAGCTGCCGTCGGTAGCTTTTAATAAAAGATAACTTATTAGACGACTTACAAGTTTAAAAGAGGACATATGGGAGTCAAAATTCGAAAAATCAAGGTAATATGCACCGCGCCGGAGGGGATCAATCTGGTAGTGGTGAAGGTGGAGACGGACCAGCCGGGGCTGTATGGACTGGGCTGCGGGACATTTGCCTACCGGCACCTGACCGTAAAACATCTGATTGAGACATACTTAGAGCCGCTGCTGGTGGGCAGAGAAGTAGAGCGGATCGAGGAAAACTGGCAGCTGATGCACCAGAACGGATACTGGCGCAACGGCCCGGTGGAGAATAATGCCATTTCCGGTGTGGATATGGCACTCTGGGATATCAAGGGCAAGATGGCCGGTATGCCGCTGTACCAGCTTTTTGGCGGAAAGGTGAGAGAGGCGGTTCCCGTCTACCGCCATGCAGACGGAAAGGATCTGGGCGAGCTGTGTGAAAATATCCAGCGTTTCCAGGAGATGGGAATCACCACCATCCGCTGCCAGTGCGGCGGATACGGCGGGGAAAGCTACAGAGCCACACCGGGTACAGCCCCCCGGGGGGCGCTGTCAGGCGTATATCTGGATTCCCAGAAATACATCCGCGATACGGTCCGGCTGTTTGAAGGGATCCGCAGCAGGCTTGGGGAAGAGATCCAGCTTGTACATGATGTTCATGAGCGGATCGCCCCGGTAGAAGCCATACAGCTGGCAAAGGCCCTGGAGCCGTATCATCTGTTCTTCCTGGAGGATCCGGTCCCCCTTGAGCAGACAGAATGGCTGAGACGGCTGCGGCAGCAGAGCTCCATCCCCGTAGCCCAGGGAGAGCTGTTCAACAATTTTGCAGAATGGAAGACCCTGATCCCGGAGCATCTGATTGACTTCATCCGTGTGCATCTGAGCCAGATCGGCGGGATCACTCCTGCCAGAAAGCTCCAGATATTCGCGGAGCAGTTCGGTGTGAGGACGGCATGGCACGGGCCTGGAGATATGTCCCCCATGGCTCATGCGGCCAATGTACATATCGATCTGGCGGCGCCCAACTTCGGCGTGCAGGAGTGGTCAGGGATAGAGCCGCCCAATTTCGTTCTCCAGGAGCTCCGGAATCAGCATGGGGCGCTGCTGGAGGTATTTGACGGGCTTCCGGAGTTCAGGGACGGCTACGTGTATGCCAATGACAGGCCGGGACTGGGTGTGGATATCAATGAGAAGGAAGCAGAGAAATATCCCTGCACGGCGGAGGTGACCACCTGGACACAGACGAGACGCCGGGACGGTGCGCTTCAGACTCCATAAAACTATATGTAACAGTTCAGATACCCCTTGAACTGTTACGGCATCTGCCCATGAGAATCGCTATGCGATGGGGCAGATGCCCTCCGGCCACTACGTTTTCGTACGGTCAGCGCAGCGAGTGCGTAGACTTGTCTGAACTGTTACCTTGAACCGTTACAAATGATAAGAAAATGAAAAGAAACCTCTTTTCATATCACCCGATTTGTGCTACAATGGAAATGGATTTGTAGGGCAAATTCAGAACAGGAGGCACTGCATATGTCGATTTGTGCAAAAAGTGGTCTGAAAGACAAGGACCGCGTCTATGTAATAGCGGTAGATCAGTATGACACGACAATGCGTGGCGGTGTCTTGTATCGCACAGACAAGCCTGAGGGGATACCTTTCTCAGATTACCCGGGGATGATCCGGGGACTGGAGCAGCGGTTTGAACAGCTGAACTACCCGAGAGCCAACATGCGGCGCCGCGTGTTCGGTGACGGAGTGGAGAACCGCTGGCTGAGTGCGGCAGATGAAGAGAGGATGGCCCCGGAGACGGCACCGGCCGGAGAGATCCAGAGACAGAGCGGTTCGCTGCTGACCTTCCAGCTTCGTGTGACCCACCGGGAGCATGCCAGCTGGCAGGGCACTTTGGTCTGCCTGGAGGAGGGTGGACAGGAATCCTTTTCCAGCTTTCAGGAGCTGGTATTTCTGATGGATGGTTTCCTGGGCAGGGAGCTGTCTGTGCGGGAGAAAGTGCGGATGGACCAGGGAAAGCTGTGGGACGGGATGACAGATCAGGACCGTTTTGAGAAGGCCTTGTCTATCGTTATGGAATGTCCGGAGCAGCTTAAGATTCTGCCGGATACACTTGTTTACCGATATACCAGAGGAACACACCGGATGACATTTCTGATCCGGCCGGTATTTTATGCACACAATACCTGCCAGGGTCTGGTCTTCTGGAAGGAGCGGAGACAGGAGTGCAGCTTCCGCAGTCTCTTGGAGCTGGTGGGCCTGTTGTGTGATGCGGTATACGATGATACTGTCTGGGAAATGGATGAGCTGGAAGCAGCGAAGTGACCAACCAGCAGTTCAGGAGGGATCTGAACTGCCACGTAACTTAAAGACATGAGAAACGGGCGGCAGTACTCTCGTACAGCATAGAGATATACGAAACAAAGTCGTCACGAAAAAGATGAAGCCGGAACCAGAAGCCGCGGCCAGGAAGGCCAGGGGCGGGTGCCGGCTTTTTCACGTTTGTACAAGTATTAATGTAACAGTTCAGATACCCCTTGAACTGTTACGTATTAATCCCCATCCGGCAGCAGGGGCTGCAGGGAATAGATCAGGGACAGCTCTTTGCGGTTGTATGATTTCTTGTAGTTGCGGACGATCCGGTTCATGACCATGTCTCCGTCTTCGTAGGAGGCTGAGGGCAGCAGGATCAGATACTGGCTGACGCTGTAGCGGGTGTAGACATCCCCGCGGCGCAGGGAAGCCGCAATGGCTTCATCCAGGTGCTCCATGGCCCGCTTGAGGAAGTAGGACTTGGCCTCGCTGCCCTCCTCCTCATACAAGGTCAGCAGGCACAGAAAGATGGAATCTCCGGTTCGTTCGATAGCGCGCCGTTCCAGCTGGTAGATATCGCGGAATACCGCTGTCTCGCAGAAATAGGCTCCGGAATTGAACGCTTCTTCCTGAAGGGATACCTGGATCGTGGACAAGTCAGTGATGATCTTGCGCTGGTCGTCGTGGATCAGCTTGTAAAGGTTCATCAGCTTGGAAGAAGGTGTGATCCCGAACTGATTGTAGAACAATGTCTCCGTAGCGTGATACTGCTTCAATGCCTCCTGCTGTCTGCCGGTACGGAACAGGGAGTAGATCAGCTGGGCATGGAAATCTTCATTATAGGCATCCACGGTGATGGCGTGGGCACACAGCTCCGTCAGACTCTTCCAGTCCTCCTTTTTCGTGAGAAGGGCAATGGCGATCCTGGCTGCGTCCAGATACTGGGCATGGTAATCGCTGCATATGGGGATCACCCACGCATCCCAGGAAGACTTGGGAAGAAAATCTCCCAGATACAGGTCCAGGGCATCCATGAGAAGCTCCAGCTTCTGTTCATCACTGATCCCAGGCTCTTTGCTGGCTGTATGTAATTTCCGGAACTCATCCGTGTCCAGGAAAAATTCGGTCTCAGGGCACCAGCCATAGGTGCCGCGCTTCTGGCTCAGCAGTGACTGGGGCGGGAGGCCCAGTGGCTCTAAGAGCTTACGGGAGCGCAGTACCAGGGTCTTCAGGGCATTGACCGGATTGGTCAGCTCACCTTCATTCCAGAGAATCTGGATAAGCTCGCCCGAGGAGACCATGCGGTCGTGGTTGTAGATCAGGTACTCCAGAAGAAGCCAGGGCTTCCGTGACTGGTGGGCCTGTTCATTGATCACTACATTCCCGACGCGGATCTGGCAACCTCCAAACATTTTTATATGGATGGTTTTATTTTCCATTATGCTACCTCTGTTTCTGAAAACTGCCGGAGCGCTGCCGGTGGGAGCTGGTTACCCAGCCGGCAGCAGCCTGCCGGGAACTGACGGCCAGAGCGGGACGGCGTGTCTGCTTGTCCGGGGACAGTTCTATATAACGGGTGTTACAAGGTACTGTGAAAAAGGTATGTCCGGTGGTTCTGAAAACTGTTCGGGGCCGGACCGGTGAGCGTGTAGAGGCAGATAACCTCTGGCCGCAGTATTTTCATATGGTCCAGACAGTGAACACACAGAACAGTCTAAGAGTGTAACAGTTCAAATTCGGGTACAATCTGAAAAAAACTCTCTATATCTTATAATATAAAAAATAACGACAGAAGTCCAGTAAAAAGTAAAATTTTGTAAAAACATTCGGTATTTTCTTGATTTTTACAGAAGAAAATAGGATAATACAAGCAGAGTAGTGAAACAGTGTAATGGTCTGGCGGATGGCCGGACAGTTACACCGCAGGAGGCTGACATGGGGAAAGAGGGTACGGATAATGTTCTTGAGATATATATGCTGGGCGGGCTGGAGCTGTACTGGCGGGGTAAGCAGATCTATCTGGGCAAGGGGCTGAGCAGTAAGCAGCTCCGGCTTCTTCTGATTCTTCTCTATTCCAGGGCGGACGGGATCCGCAGGGAGCATCTTCTGGAGCAGCTGTATATGGACAGCGACGTGGAGCAGGCGTCCAATTCCCTGAGGGCCATGGTTTTCCGCCTGCGCAGGAGTCTGGCGGCCGCCGGTCTGCCAAAGGGGGAATATATTACCAATAAAGGCGGCATTTACCGGTGGTATTCCCAGGAAGTACAAGTGGTGCTGGATGTGGAGGAATTTCAGAAGAAGGCGGCGGCAGCCCTGAAAGAGCAGGAACCGGAGCGGCAGACAGAGCTTCTGGAGGCGGCCTGCAAAATGTACCGGGGTGAGTTCCTTCCCACGATGATCGCGGATGGCTGGGTGGCGGCGGCCAACTGGAAATACCAGGAGCTGTACTTCCGGTGTCTCAGGCGGCTGGGGTACCACTTAAAGCAGCAGCAGCGCTATCAGGATCTTCTGGGGTACTGTGAGCAGGCGGTCAGCACTTATCCTTATGAGGAGTGGCAGATCCTTAAGATGGAATGTCTGGCCGGGATGCGGGAATATGGGATGGCCATGGAATATTATGAAAAGGTAGTTGAGGAAAGCCGGGAGGAATTCGGCACGGAACCATCGGAGCAAATGACCCAGGTGTACCGGTGGATCCGGAGCCAGACACAGTACGGGGTGCGCAATATCGAGGAAATCCGCACCCATATGGATCCGGGGCAGCGGGAGCGGGGGGCCTGCCATTGCGACTATCTGACCTTTGTGGACATTTACCAGTATATGGTATGGGTTTTTGAGCGGCAGGGGACCCGGGCACAGCTTCTGCTGTTTACCATCATGGACCGGAAGGGGATTCCCCTGGAGACGTCCCCCCTTCTGGAGCAGGCCAGGGAGAGCCTGGAGCAGGCTATCGGCGATTCTGTCCGGAAGGCGGATCTCTTCACCTGCTGTGGCAGGAACCAGTTCCTGGTTCTGCTGACCGGCACCGACGACGCAGGATGCATCCAGGCCGCCGAGCGGATCCGGACCAGATTCCAGGAGCTGAACCATTCGCGGCGGGTGGAGCTTTACTATACCCGGCAGATGGCCGGCGGAGGAGTGAGGGAGACACAGCGGGGGTAGTGATCTGGTGGCGGCGTGGGCAAAGGCGCTGGTTGTATTTAAAAAGTTCTGTCATTCGGCAGGATTGTGTGGGCTGAGCAGCGCAGGAAAAAGTCTCGTTTCATCAGAATATTCTGTCACCTGATGGAATTGCATGGGTGGAAGGAGTAAGCTGAATAAGAAGTAAATAAAATCTGGAGTAATCTTGTGAGTTGCACACGAGAATGCTCCAGATTTTTATTATTTATAGTAATAGTCCAGATAGGCGGCAAATCGGATAACAAGGTGGGCTGCAGACACGCTTTTATTTGTATAAATGCCTTTTTTCCGGTTTGATATCGGGCTGACACCCGACGTTTTTTGGGGCAGAGGATAGCCTGTCTGAACGGTTGCAATTTATAAATGGTTTCCGGCGCAGTATAGTGCATTTTGAGGTGATTGATACTTCAGTACATCATTGCAGTAATCTCGAAGTGAGCAGTGCCTGATATTCGTGTCAGCTGTGCGTCTGCGAAGCGACGGCGTAGTGGGCGCTGATTACTCGAGAATTACTGCAATGATGTACTGGTTACTATGTGATCTCTGCGCCGGAGATCTGATAGTACGAAAAGACAGGAGGACATAAAGTATGAGAAAACGAGAGATAACCCGTCAGACAATCGAAGCCTACAGCCAGTGGCTCTACCAGAATGAGAAAAGTCCGGCGACCATTCAGAAGTACCGTCATTCTCTGGAGCTGTTTTCCCAGTATGCCAAGGGCCGTCCGGTCAGCAAGGAGCTGGTTCTTAAATGGAAGGAACAGCTGCGGGAGCGTATGGCACCGGGGACGGTAAACGGCGCCCTGGCGGCTCTCAACGGCTTCTTCCGTTACAAGCACTGGGAGGACTGTGTGGTGAAGCTGATCCGGATCCGCAAGCGGGTCTACTGTCTGGAGCAGAAGGAGCTGAGCCGGGAAGAATACACCCGTCTGGTGCGGGCCGCCAAAGACGCGGGGAATGAGCGGATGGTCATGGTGCTCCAGACTGTCTGCGTCACTGGTATGCGGATCTCGGAGCTGAAATTCATCACCGTGGAGTCCCTGGAAAAGCGGGCAGTGGAAGTGGAATGCAAGGGAAAGATCCGCACGGTTTTTTTGACTGCCAGTCTCTGTCAGGCATTAAGACAATACGCCCAGATCCGGCAGATCACCCGGGGCGCGCTGTTTATCACACGCAGCGGCAGACCTTTAGACCGAAGCAATATCTGGCGGGAAATGAAGCAGCTGGGCCACCAGGCCGGTGTGGAGCCTGAAAAAGTCTTCCCCCACAACCTGCGTCACCTCTTCGCCCGCACCTACTACAGTCAGGAGAAAGACCTGCTCCGTCTGTCCGACATCCTGGGCCACAGCAGCATCAACACCACCAGGATCTATACAATGGAAAGCGGCGGAAACCATATCCGGCAGCTGGAGAATATGGGGCTGATGGTGGATATGGGCAGGGAAAATGCAGGCACGGGGGATATGAATGGTAATAGTATAGACGTAGAACCGGACTGGATTGAAGGATAGAGGTGAGAAACAGGGATATTGGGGGTGTCAGGGAGATGGGGTGGGTTTACAACAGAATGCCCCTTTTGTTGTAAAGTGGTGCGATGCAAAGGGGATTTTTTGCGTTTGGAGCAGAGAAATTGTCTGGAAAATAATAAAATCTGAAGAATCCCATTTGGTTAAGGCGGGATTTCTCCAGATTGGTTATTATGTAGTATGATTATCGAAATTGGGTGTAACAGTTCAGACAGGCGGCAAATAGGATGAAAAAGTGTGCTGCAAACACGTTTTTTTGCGCATCCAGTAAGGCGTGCAGCCTTTCGATCTCCTTGTCTTTTGCTAATGATGCTTTACGTTCCATCTCCAGATCCTTGGATGTACTTTCGAGAGCTTTCGACGTATCCGCCAGATCCCCTTTCAGTTCCAGAATCTCCTTCTTCTGCTCCTCCACCATATGCTGCACTGTATTGGCATCCAGAATAAGCAGTGCCTCTGAGTACATACTGATCAAC
>CAJTOW010000113.1 GCA_910577655.1 uncultured Lachnospiraceae bacterium
ACCCTGGATGGCCATGAAGAGTTTCAGATCCTGGCAGAAGCAGATTGTCTGGGACAGCTGGAACAGGCTATGCCGGTGACTGAGGAGCTTTTGAGGCTGTATCCGGAGACGGATATCATCATGTGTCTCAATGACGTGGCTGCCATGGGAGCCATGGCGGCCCTGAAGGATGCAGGTCTGGGAGGCAGGATCGCCGTGTATGGTGTGGACGGCTCCCCGGACGGCAAATCCATGATTGAGGCAGGATTTATGGAAGCCACGGCAGCCCAGTTCCCACGGGAGATCGGCAGGGAAGCCGCGGAGGCGGTCTACAGAATCCTGGAAGGGGAACCGGTGGAGCCGGTGATCCGGATCCGGACAGAGCTGGTTACGGCGGAGAATCTGAAGCAGTATGGAACCGATGGATGGCAGTAGGCAGGCACATAAGACTACAGAAGATCTGCATACAGGAGACAGTATATGAGCAGGGAACGGGTGATCACAAATCTGCAGCAGGCAGTCTATCTTTTGAATTTTGTGGTAGTCTGTCTGGTGGCGGGCAGTATGACCTTAAGCATCTTCCGGATCGTGGATGCCATGAATGCGGAGGCATTTTTAAGCCTGATCCAGGTGCGCCCATGGAGGCCGTGGACGATTCTTGTCATGTCTGTGGCAGGGTATCTTTATCTGGTGCTGTGCAGCTGTCTGGGACAGTTCTGGGAGGATAAGGGAAGATATGTCCGTTTTTTGATTACATTCTGGGAGATGGTCCTGTGTATTGGGACTACGGTTGCCATGAATATGAATTACGATGGTCTGGTGCTGCTGGTGGTAGCTGATCTGGTGCGGGGCCAGAAAGGGAGCCGCCAGAAGCTGATCCTTGGAATCGCGGTGGTGGGGCTCTATACGATTGTCAATTACAATCTCATCGGTCCCTATTTCAACATGATTCCCTGGGATGTTTTTCTGACAGCCTACAGAGCCAGTACCCAGGCATTTTTGCGGGGGAGCTTAAGTGTCCTCAGTTCTATGAACCTGGTGCTGTTTATTCTTTATATGACCATGCTGATCCAGGACGAGTACCAGGAACGGGAACGGATCCAGAATCTAAACGAGCAGCTGGCCCAGGCCAACCAGAAGCTGAAGGAATATGCCGCCGAGGCGGAGAAGAACGCGGAGATACGGGAGCGGAACCGGCTGGCCCGGGAGATCCATGATACTCTGGGCCATTCCCTGACCGGCATCGTGGCGGGGATTGACGCATGCCTGACTATGCTGGATATCTCCCCGGAGGCCACGAAAAAGCAGCTGGTGAAGATCGGGGATGTGGCAAGGCAGGGCATGACAGATGTCCGCCGTTCTGTCCGGAAGCTGCGGCCGGATGCCCTGGAAAAGCTGGATCTGGAGGAAGCAGTGGTGAAAATGCTGCGGGATACCCAGGCAGCCTCCGGGGCACGGATCCATTTCCAGAACCAGGCCGGATCCCTGAAATTCCATGAAGATGAGGAGGAGGTTCTGTACCGGGTGGTCCAGGAGGCCACCACCAATGCCATCCGCCACGGACATGCCGGGGAGATCTGGATCTCCATATCCATGGCAGAGCAGTGGCTGACTATCCATGTGAAGGACAATGGAACCGGATGTGAGCATGTAACAGAAGGTTTTGGACTGAAGCATATGCAGGAGAGGCTGAATCTTCTGGAGGGGACTCTGGAATATGGGAACCAGGAGGGATTTTTCATCATCGCCCGCATACCCATTCGCTGGGGAGAGGAGCATTCGTGAGAGAGAAGATAAAGATTGTGATCGCCGATGACCAGGAACTGATCCGGGACAGCCTAAAGATCGTGCTGTCTGCCAATCAGGATATGGAGGTGATCGACACAGTAGGAGACGGGCGGGAGGTGATCCGGTCTGTCCGTTCGGCAAAGCCGGATGTGATCCTGATGGACATCCGTATGCCGGGGATGGACGGGGTGAGCTGTACCCAGATCATCAAGGAGAATTATCCCCAGATCAAGATTATCATCCTGACTACTTTTGACGATGACGAATATGTGTATAACGCATTGAAATACGGCGCCAGCGGTTATCTGCTCAAGGGCGTGTCCATGGCAGAGCTGTCTGCTGCAATCCGCACTGTACATGACGGCAAGGCCATGATCAATCCGGATATTGCGGTGAAGGTGGTGCGGCTCTTTTCCCAGATGGCCAAGGGAAATTATACTATTCAGGTAGATGACCGGAATATCCAGGATATCGGAAAGACCGAATGGAAGGTGATCCAGCAGGTGGGCTACGGCAGATCAAACAAGGAAATCGCGGCGGCACTGAACCTTTCGGAGGGAACGGTGCGCAACTGTCTCAGCTCAGTCCTTGGCAAGCTGGATCTGCGTGACAGAACCCAGCTGGCAATCTGGGCGGTGCAGACGGGGGCCACTACCAGGGAGCTTTGACCGGGAAGCAGGAAAGGACCGGGAAACGTAAGGATATCTGGCGGTTCTGGGGGAGAAAGGAAGGACGGGTATGAGATACAAGAGAGGGCGCATGGCCTGGATTCCCATGGCAGTGGGGCTCCTTTTGCTGGTGACTATCGGAGGCTGCGCGGTGATCCGGATACGCGCAGAGAGCCAGGGAACCGTGCTTCATTTCGGCATGATCGCCGGGAGCTACTGGGGCGTCCCTACGGGCAACTGCTATGAGGTCATTGATGCAGCTATCCGCCGGTTTGAAGAGAAGCATCCGGGGGTCCGGGTGGAGTATACCAGCGGGATCCTGAAGGAGGATTACCCGGAGTGGCTTTCGGAGCAGATCCTTCTGGGAAAGGAGCCGGACGTGTTCATGATCCCGGAGGGGGAGCTGGATATCCTGGCTTCCCTGGGTATTTTAAAGAGACTGGAACCGCTGATCCAGAAGGATGAATCCTTTGAAAGTGAGGCCTACTACCAGGGAGCATACCGTTATGGCAATATCCGCGATGCCCAGTACGCTCTTCCCTACGAAAGCGTCCCGACCCTGATGTTCGTCAACAAAACCCTGCTGGACCAGGAGGGGATCGCCATGCCGGGGGAGGTATGGACCTGGGATGATTTTCTGTCCCTATGCAGTCAGGTGACCAGGGATACGGATGGAGACGGGGTGACAGACCAGTTCGGATGCTTTGACTATGGGTGGCAGGAGGCGGTGGCTTCCAATGGCGTGTCCCTGTTTGAAAAGGATGGGACGCTGTGTTATTTTGCGGATTCCAGGGTGGATGCGGCCATCCGTTTTATCCGGGAGCTGAACCGGATAAATGGAGGATACACGGTAACGGCACGGGAGTTTGACCAGGGGAAGGTCGCGTTCCGTCCCTTTGCATTTTCTGAGTACAGGACCTATAAGCCTTATCCATGGAGGATCAAAAAATACTCGGATTTTGAGTGGGACTGTGTCCGTCTTCCGGCGGGGCCAGACGGGAAGGGACAGTCCCGGCTGGATACGCTTCTTATGGGGATCAGCAGCCGGAGCCGGCAGGAGCATCTGGCGTGGGAATTCTTAAAGGAGCTCTGCTATGAGGAGGAGACCCAGATCCATCTGCTGGAGGTTTCCCAGGGCATGCCTGCCCTGCGCAGGGCAGTGGAGTCCCCGCTTTTAAAGCAGGTGCTGGGAAATGATATTCCGGGCAGTGGCAACATGGATGTGGACATTATCCGCCAGGTCATGGAGGAGGCAGTGGAGACACCCGGCTTCCGTCAGTATCCGGCTGTGATCAGTCAGGCGGACAGCGTGATCCAGGGCATCATCAGCGGGGAGATATCCATAGACAGCGGACTGCTGAAGCTTCAGAGGGAGATTAATGGGGTGCTGCGACAGTAAGGAGGAAACAGTCATGGGAGAGAGACAGAAATGGGTACGTGGGCAGCAGGATTTCCGTATTTTGTTCAGTGATATTGACGGAACCCTGATCAACAGCCAGCATCATATTCCGGGGCGGACCCGGGAGAAGATCCTGGAGCTGGACAGAAAGGGGATTCCCTTTATCCTGGTGTCAGCACGCGGACCGGCTGGTGTTGAGGTGATCCGGAGGGAATTAGGGAACCGGAAACCATTTATCTGCTACAGTGGCGGTCTGGTTTTGGATGCGGACGGGAAGGCCCTGTACAGCAGGCAGATTGAGCTGGGGCTGGCGGTGGAGATATATGAGCTTCTGGAGCATGAATGTCCTGAGATCTGCTGCAATACCTACAGCAAAGATTTGTGGGTGGTGAAGGATGATACAAATCCATGGGTAGTACGGGAGGAACGGATCACCCAGGGGAAGTCTGTAGCCGGAGATATAGGGGAGATCTTTGCAGAGGCCGGAGGGGTTCATAAGTTTCTTTTAATGGGCGAGCCGGAACCCATCGACCGTACCGGGATTCTGCTGCGGAAGCGGTACCCGGGGCTGTCTGTTCTTAAGTCCAATAAATTCTATCTGGAGGTGATGGACGGTTCTGTCCATAAGGCTGCCGGAGTCAGGTATCTCTGTGACCATTATGGGATTCCGGTGGAGGAGGCTGCCGCCTTTGGCGACGGGGAAAATGATGTGGGCATGCTTCAGGCCGTGGGCTGCGGCTTTGCCATGGGCAATGCACCGGAGAGCGTTAAGCAGCAGGTGAAGTATGTTACAGGGAGCAATGAAGAAGAGGGAATCTGGGAAGTACTTCGGGAGTTTTGATGAGGTGATGTGTGCCTGCATGATCGGTCTGTATGGATTGATTATGCAGGCATTTGGGTATATATGACTTGCACAAGTTTATTTTTAGGTTATAATGTATGTAGTTTTGTTCTGGAGAGAAATGTAATAGAAGCAAGCTGCACTGCAGACTCATGGAGGAAGAAAGAGATGGATCACAACAAAGTAGGAATGATAAAAGAGCAGCTGCAGGATCTGATTTCCGCAGCCGATTTCAAGGCGGCGGACAGGATCCTCCAGGAATATCTGGCCCAGGGCGGCCTGTATGACGACGTGCTGGCAATCTATGACGGATATATCGGGCAGAGCATGGGGGATGGGGAACGCACCTGGGCAGCGATCCGTCAGGGTCTCTGTTTTAATCCGGAAAATTATGAGCTGTATGTGATGCTGGGGAATTATTACCTGGATGAGAACCGGGAGCAGTCCTGGCTCTGCTATGAGCATGCCCTGGCCTGCTGCCAGGAACAGGAGGACCAGGCCCAGATCCAAAAGATGCTGGAACAGCTGGAGGAGTGCGGGGCAGCGGCAGGCAGGGTATCGGTGGTGCTCCGGTGCCACGGCAAAGACGGCTCTGTGAGACCGTGTGTGGAGAGTATCCGCCGTGCCCTGGCGGGATGCTCCGGACAGATCGTGGCCGTGGCAGACAGGCAAGGGGAAGCGGCATTGGGAGTGGAATCAGACCGGGAATGGCTCAGGCAGCAGGCGGATCTGGTTTTGGTGGAGCTGGGGCAGGAACTGCCGGGGAGCAGGACAGTGGATGGGGGGAAGGCGGATTCTGCCGGCAAGGGAGAGACTGGGACACTCCAGGTCTGGGAAAAAGGAACCGCAGCTGCCTGGACGGATGCAGACTGCCTTTTGACGGACAGCAGCGTCATCCTTTCGGGACATGCATTGTTCTGGCTGAGGATGGCATTGTACGGCTCTGCCGGGGCAGGAACCGTGGGAAGCATGTCTGGCTGTGTCATGAATTCCCGTCTGTCTGGTCTGGTGAAAGCCGTGGCTGACCCGGTGGGGCTGGAGCAGCTTGTGAGACGTATCAATGTGCCAATGAGATACCCTTGTGAGATCATGCCTGGGATGAAGGGAGCAGCAGTGCTGGTCCGGCGGCAGGTACTGTCCCAGGTGGGGGCGCCTGGAGCTGACTTTGCGGATGGCATGCTTCTGGACCAGGAGTATGGGCGAAAGGTGGAAGCCACAGGTTTTCGGAATCTGCTTTGTGAGAACAGTTTTCTTCTGTATCAGGGGGGAGGGCGTATTACGGATCATACAGAAGGGACTAAGGGGATGCCGGGAATGAATTTCCAGACACGCTCCAGGACACCTGGGGCCGGAAAACGGAGATTTCTTCTGTTCTATGCAGGAAATGAGAAGGGATATTATCAGGATACCAGATATTTTACCAGCGAGATATCCGGAGAGCTGGTCCGCAGAGGGCATGAGACCTTTATCTGCGATCTGGCCCGGGGCTCCCATGACGGGGCAGCCCTGGAAGCCTATCTGGCAAAGGGCGTGGATGCGGTGCTGACCTTCAATGGGGAGGCGATCCAGAAGGAAGACATGTGGCAGCTCTGGAACCAGCTTGGCGCCCTGGTGGTGAACATTCTCATGGATCCGCCTTTCCATATGGATCTTTGCCCTTATCTGGAAAGCCCTGCTATGGAGCAGTATCTGCTGCTTTGCCCTGATGAGAATCACGTGGAATATGTGAAACGCTATTTCCCCCAGGTGAAGCATGTGGAATTTATGCCCCATGGAGGAACCCCGGTGGAGAAAGAGCCGGTTCCCTGGAATGAGAAACATCTGGATCTGCTTTTTTCCGGCACCTATACCAGACCGGAGGGATTTCTGGAGGTTATGAAGCAGACCATGAAGCCGGAGGATTTTAAAATCTATGCTGGTATGGGGGAAAGGATCCTGCAGGATACCAGACTGTCTGTGGACCAGGTAGTGGCGGAGACATTGTTCCCGGATAACCGTCCCCTGGTTCCGGGGAGGATCCAGGGTGCTGTGGCCGGGATGAGCCTTTTGGACGGCTGGGTGCGGATGGTGATGCGGGAGCGGGTAGTAGTGGCTCTGGTGAAGGGCGGTGTGGATCTTTATGTTCTGGGGGATGGATGGCAGAACTGCCCCTGCGCGGACAGTCCGCGGCTTCATACCCTTTCTAAGGAACGGATTCCCCTGGCAGACACCCTGGCCAGGATGGAGAATGCGAGAATCAACCTTAATGTGATGCCCTGGTTCAAGGCCGGGAGTCATGACCGGATCTTCAATGCCATGCTGCGGGGGTCAATAGCCCTGACAGATCCCAGCAGCTACTTGCGGAAGCATTTCCAGGACAGGGAGTCCATTGTCTATTATTCTCTGGAGGAGCTGGAGAAGCTTCCGGAGATCGTACATAATCTTCTGAACCATCCGGACCAGGCGGAAGCCATTGCCAGAAGAGGGTATGGGAAGGCGGCGGCATTTACCTGGGAGAATTATGTGGAGGAGCTGCTGGCAAAGGTGGAGGGATGTCTGGTTTAGCTGTTGGCAGATAAAAAGCGGCATTTGCTTATGTGAATGAATTTGATGGGATAGTTTAAATATCTTAAAAAGAAAAGGAAGAATAAGGAAAGGGAGCGGAACTTGCCACCGCTCTTTTTTGAGTATATAAGGAATGTTTATTCTTATCTATGGACAACAAAAACCGCATAGATACAAGCCTTATCGTATCTATGCGGGCTTTGGTTCGTGGAGATAGTGGGATTCGAACCCATGACCTCTTGAATGCCATTCAAGCGCTCTCCCAACTGAGCTATACCCCCATCTGGGTAATACTATAGCACATTTTTTTGATTCTGTGAAGTACTATTTTTAAATTTTTTGCAATTTTTTTGTTACGGGGTGTAACAGTTTAGACAAGTCCGCATATTTGCTGCGCTGGCTGCACGGAAACGGTCTCATAGGGGTACCGGACTTTGGCTGCTCCTTTCATATGAATAAAAATTGTACATATTTTCCAAAGAATCGGAAAGCTGGGAAAATACCTCGTGAATTATTTCCGATGCCAAATCTCAAAAAAGCACATATAATGTTAAAGCGTGTCTAAAAACAATGTACTCCTGGAAGCTTATAAGCTACAAAGACTTAAGAGAGTACATAATAGGATAAAGGAGGTCCTGGAGTTGAGTGAAGTGATGGTATCCGGAAGTGTTTTACCGCTGCTTTGTATTCCTTTCGCGGGTCTGCTGCTGTGCATCGCTGTGATGCCCCTGGCGGCTGTCCACTGGTGGGAGGAGCACCAGCCGGTGGTGGTAGCCTTCTGGTCTGTATTATTTGCTGTTCCATTTGCATGGGTCTTTGGGGTTTCCCATACCCTGGAGACGGTGCTGGAATGTATGGTTAATGATTATCTTACCTTTATTGTTCTGCTGTTTGGGCTGTTTTGTGTGGCGGGCAATATCACCATGGAGGGAGATCTGGCCGGATCGCCCAGGGTGAATGTGCTGCTGCTGGCCGTAGGAACCCTGCTGTCCAGCCTGATCGGAACCACCGGGGCCAGTATGCTGATGGTGCGTCCGGTGATCAAGATGAATGCATGGCGGAAGAACCGGGCCCATATTATGGTGTTTTTTATCTTCCTGATCTCCAATATCGGGGGATGCCTGACACCCATCGGGGATCCGCCGCTGCTGATGGGATTTTCCCGGGGAGTTTCCTTTTTCTGGAGTCTGAGGCTTCTGCCGGTTATGGTTCTGAACATGGTGGTGCTGTTGTGGCTGTTTTACC
The DNA here is from genome assembly GCA_910577655.1 of uncultured Lachnospiraceae bacterium. Taxonomy (GTDB): domain Bacteria; phylum Bacillota; class Clostridia; order Lachnospirales; family Lachnospiraceae; genus Brotaphodocola. The sequence continues at coordinate 8,465 of CAJTOW010000113.1, forward strand.
GTATTGACCGCAGGATGTACTGTGGGGATATTGCCAGGGGTCTGAAACCGGATATCAGCAGGCCGGGCACGGAAATCCGGCTTGAGGGGCTGCACAATCTGGTCTTTCTGGTGATGATCGTGGGAGCGGTCATTTTAAGCGGTACGCTGCCGGGGATGGCTTCCTTTCAGGATGGGGAAGGACATGTACGTGGCATCCGGATTTTTGGCGAAGTAGTGCTGGGCTGGCCGTCGGTGATTGAGATCGCGGTGATCCTGCTGGCTGCGGCTCTGTCCTTTAAGACCACAAAGCCGGAAATCCGGAGGAAAAACCATTTTACCTGGGGGGCGATCCAGGAGGTGGCAGTCCTTTTCGTGGGGATCTTTATCACCATGCAGCCGGCCCTGATTCTCTTAAAGTCCGTGGGAGCCAGCCTGGGAATCACAGAGCCTGCCCAGATGTTCTGGGCCACGGGGCTTTTGTCCAGCTTCCTGGATAATACCCCCACCTACCTGGTATTTTTGACTACGGCGGGCTCCATGAACTTTGCCCAGGGAGTCGTCACATCCCTTGGCACGGTTCCGGTGCGGATGCTTATGGCCATATCCTGCGGTGCTGTGTTCATGGGAGCCAATACCTATATTGGAAATGCGCCCAACTTTATGGTCAAATCCATTTCCGATGAGAATGGTATCTCCATGCCGTCATTTTTCGGATATTTTGTCTGGTCACTGAAATTTCTGTTTCCGGTGTTTCTGCTGGATATGGTCGTTTTCTTTTTGTAGGGAGGTGAGACAGCTATGGAATATAGTAAGGAAGGAATCCGTGAACTGGCAGAGCGTATCTATGATCTGGATGCGGAGGTTTATGCACAGCTGGGCTCGTCTCTGGGACGTGTGTTCAACCGGGACAGGGAGAGCTGTGTGAAGGAGCTGTGCGAGCTGATGCTGGAGCGCAAGCAGGCCCATCTGGTGCGCAGTGAGCTGGCCCTGATCAGCAATATGGCCAGGACTATCCAGGATGTCAGTATGCGGAAAATGATTATGTCTGAGTATGACAGGATCTTAAAGGACGTCACCAGCCTGCCCACCAGCTTTGCGGAGGGAGATATCCTGGATCAGCATATGGCAGAGGTCAATGCCCTGAATCTGGCAAACCGCTTCTCTGGTCAGGATCACAAGATTATCTGTATCGGCCGTACCTATGGCAGCGGTGGAACGGAGATCGGGTTTGCCCTGGCAGACTCCCTGAAGATGAATTTCTATGATGTGGAGATTTTCAACGCGGTGCTGAACCGTCTGGAGGCAGGGAAGGATCTGGTGGAGGATACTGCAGGACATCCCTATAAAAGCCGCAGGGGTGTCGACGGCAATGTCCAGACCGTCTACACCAGGCCAGTCTATACCCAGCCGGCTTTTGCCAAGGGGCCGGAGCGGACCTTAAAGCAGCGGATGAAGGAATTCAGCCGCTATCATGGATTGTCCAAGAGTGATGCCGTTTTTTTCAACCAGTCGGATCTGATCTGTGACATGGCTAAGAAGGAGGATTTTATTATCATGGGGCGGTGTGCCAATGTGATCCTGGCTAATAACCGCATTCCCCACATCAGCATTTTCATCAATGCGCCTTTTGAGCAGAGGGTTCACCGGGTCATGGCGGTCAATGAAGGAAAGATGACAAAGAAGCAGGCGGTTCATATGCTGAAAAAAATGGACCGGGACCATGTGAAGTATTATAAGTATTATACAGGGCAGCAGTGGGGAAATTCGGTCCACTATGATCTGTGTATCAACAGTGCCAGCTATGGAATCGACGGGTCGGTGGAGCTGATCCGGAAGATGGTGCAAGGATAAAGATTTGGCAGACAGGGAGGAGCGACAGTTTATGGAAAGCTTTCTGGTGGCAGTCAATGCGGTGGTGCCGTTTCTGGTGTATATTTCCCTGGGCTTCGGTGTGAAGAAGCTGGGGGTTGTGGATGAGGGATTCATGGGACGGCTGAACCAGGTAGTGTTTAAGATATTTTTTCCGTTCCTTATGTTTAACAATATGTATCAGATCGATCCAAAGTTCGTGCTCAATGTCCGGGTACTGGTCCTGGGTACGGGGCTGCTTCTGGGACTGATCCTGGCTCTGTTTCTGATTATCCCGCGGATCGTTAAGGGGAATCCCCAGCGGGCCGTGGTGATCCAGGCCATATACCGGAGTAACTTTGTGCTCTTTGCCATTCCTTTGACAGAGAGTGTATTCGGGGCGGGGAGTACTACCCTGGCTTCCATGATGGTGGCCATCATCATCCCCATCTACAATGTGGTGGCTGTGTTTGTGCTGGAGTATTTCCGGGGCGGGAAGCTGCGGCTTCCTGTGGTTTTGAAGAATGTTTGCACGAATCCGCTGATCCTGGGGGCTCTGACCGGGCTGGTGTTTTTCTTCCTGCAGATCCATCTGCCGGTGTGTATCGAAAAGCCTGTTAGCCAGTTTGCGGGGATGACTACGCCTCTGGCACTGTTTGTCCTGGGAGGGACCCTTCATTTTTCGGAGATCCGTGGAAATGCAGGGTATCTGGTTCTGGCCCTTGGCTTCAAGATGGTGGTCTTCCCGGTGCTGGTGCTGGCTCTGGCTGTGGGAGCTGGATTAGACCCGGTAGAGAGGTTCGTGCTGTTCACCATGTTCGCGACACCGGTGGCCGCGTCCTCCTATCCCATGGCCCAGAATATGGGCGGGGACGGGGAACTGGCCGGGGAGTTTGTGGTGGTCAGCACAGTGGTGTCGGTTGTTACCATCTTTGTGTGGGTGTTCCTGCTGAAGTATGGGGGGATTATCTGAATTTGTCATTATAAGGATGTTTCACGCCAAGCTGTCCAAATAGCTGTTCCAGATATCTGGCGAAAGCATCTGTCTCCTCCAGCCGGAGCTGTTCCAGCGGCGCATAAGGTACCTTGTCCTTTGGCTCCAGCTTCATGACCGGTTCCCAGATCGGGGAAAACTGCGGAACAAAGATGCCTTCCATGCGGGTGTAGCAGGTCCGGGCAGTGGCCCTGGTGCGGGCGCTTTTGTCAACATATTCGCCTACGCTTTTGTGAACTGCTGTATCTTCGTAAATGAGATAATAGTAGTCCTTATAGTTTGGATAGAAGTGTTTCATAATGCCGCGGTAGAGCCGGATGGTGAAGCAGAGCCGGGAGCCTTTTGCTGTGCACCGGACCATTTCCGACTCTGCGGTAAATGCCGCCGGAATCTCATAGCTGCTTTCACAGACCAGCTCCAGAAAGGTGCTCTTTGTGTCAGGAGGCAGAGAGCCCCGGGCAGGAGCTGCTATGCCGGAAGGCAGGAGCTTCGCGGAAGCCGTGGTTGCGCCGGAGGGCAGGGCGGTTATTGCGGGAGCTTCTGAACCAGAGCCGCTGCAGGTCTTGTCAAGAAGCCTCCAGGAAACAAGGCAAAACTCATGCTCCAGAAAATCCGGGTAGTTCAGTACCGGAAGGATCCGGGGCATCCCCTTCAGATCGTCTTCATTGTGGAGGATCAGCAGGTCGTAGAGCTTCTGGCTGTGGTTGTGCAGATAAGCCGTATAGACCTCAATCAGCTCCCCGCCGGAAAAGGTATCCTCTCTTTCCACCCCCAGAAACTGCTCAATGGCCTTCTGTTTCATGCTGTCCAGGCCCAGAAGCCTGCGGTAGGGCCGGATCCTCCGGTAGATATCAAAGCTTTCCACAGCTGAGAAATCATAAGGAAGTCTGAAATGGCGGCAGCGTTTTAAAAGGAAGGGGAGGTCAAAGCCATCTCCGTTGAAATGGACCAGAATCTTATAATCCTCCAGAAAATGAAAAAATGCGCAAAGCAGCTCTTCTTCGCAATCTTTTGTGTCTGCAAACCACTGGATCAGATGCCAGTGGTTTTCTTTGTAATATGTACAGCCGATCAGATACAGGCTGGCATAATCCCCGGAAAACCCGGTTGTCTCAATATCAAAAAAAAGGAGGTCCTCCAGGGGGCCGATCCGCTCCAGGGGATAGGTGTCAGGAAGAACCAGGGGTTTCTGTATGGTGATCATGGAAATCTCCTTATAGGGTAGTGTGCAGATGCCAGTTAATTGTATTTTTATTAAGATAACATCTTTTGGGCGGTCTGTAAAGCTGCAATAGTTAAGTTACAGTTCACGGGGCGGGGAAAACTGGACAAAAACAGACGTCAAGCTCGCTT
>CAJTOW010000114.1 GCA_910577655.1 uncultured Lachnospiraceae bacterium
CAAAGCGTAATGTACTGGAAACACTGGCAGAGCTGCCAGATATACCCCGGACAGATGCATCCGGGAAATGTGATTATATGATAACACAGTCCAGGAAAAAATGCAAGCATTTTTGTGACTTCATAAATGTTTTTTCTAAAAGTTAGTAACAGTTCAGATACCCCCTGAATTGTTACGGTATCTGCCCATGAGAATCGACGCGATGGGGCAGATGCCCGCCTGCCACTACGTTTTCATACGGTCAGCGCAGCAAGTGCGCAGACCTGTCTGACCTGTTACCCGAACTGTAACAATTTTCAAACCAAATTCCAATTTCTCCTTGCAATCCCTGCCAGAATCTGTTATAATATCATTCTGTGACACAATAATTCCTTGCTCTTGAAGCTGAAGTCAAGGGCCAGAGACCACAAGGAGGTAAAGCAATGAACAAATATGAGTTAGCAGTTGTTCTGAGCGCAAAACTCGAGGATGAGGAGAGAGCAGCGGCGCTGGAGAAGGTACAGGGGTATATTGCCCGGTACGGCGGCACCGTGACCAACGTTGATGACTGGGGCAAGAAGAGACTTGCTTACGAGATCCAGAAGATGCGTGAGGGCTTCTATTACTTCATCAGGTTCGAGTCTGAGAACTCTGACTGCTCCAACGAAGTGGAAAGCCACATCCGTATCATGGAGCCGGTTATCAGATTCCTTTGCGTTAAGCAGGACGAGCAGTAATAGACAACAAAAGGAAGAGTGATGGTATGAATAGAGTAATCCTTATGGGTAGATTGACCAGAGATCCGGAGGTGCGGTATTCGCAGGGAGAGCGCTCCATGGCAATCGCAAGATATACCCTTGCGGTAGACCGCAGAGGCCGCAGGAACCAGGATAGTGAGCAGACAGCAGATTTCATCAATATCGTAGCATTTGATAGAGCCGGCGAGTTTGCAGAGAAGTACTTCCGCCAGGGAATGCGGGTTCTCATATCCGGGCGTATCCAGACTGGCAGTTACACTAACAAAGAGGGTCAGCGTGTTTATACCACGGAGGTCATCGTGGATGATCAGGAGTTCGCCGACAGCAAGAATGCCAACAGCGGCGGCGGGGACAATGGCGGATACGGCTACCAGCCCACATCCAGACCGGCTCCCTCAAGCGCTATCGGCGACGGCTTCATGAATATTCCGGATGGTGTGGAAGACGAGGGTTTGCCCTTCAACTAATCCACGGATGATTTCCAATGGACGGATGCCCCGGCGGTTCCATAGAGAGCGGCTGCAGGCAGATTAATCGAAGAAGGAGGCAGCACCAATGGCATTCAATAAGAGTGATAAAGCAGACGGCCCCAAGGTAAGAAGAGGCGGCATGCGCAGAAGAAAAAAAGTATGTGTTTTCTGTGGTGATAAGAATGGAGTCATTGACTACAAGGACACCAACAAGCTGAAACGGTACGTATCTGAGAGAGGAAAGATCCTTCCCAGAAGAATCACCGGCAACTGTGCAAAGCACCAGAGAGCCCTGACTGTGGCGATCAAGAGAGCCCGCCACATTGCCCTGATGCCCTATACCTGCGACTAATTATGAGATAGAGAGACCCGGAGGCCTTGGCTTCCGGGTTTTTTTGATGTCCGGTAACAGTTCAGATACCCCCTGAACTGTTGCAACTGTTCCGCCGTCCACCCCTTGTTTACCAACTCTCTGGACGAAAGGTGGTATCTGTGTTATAATCGGTAGTAATAGTTTTTACCAATAGGGATGTATCCCATCCGGTAAGGAGATATCACATGAAAGAGAACATAGAGTTAAGGGGACAGCTAAGGGGCTATCTGGCCTGGCCATTGTATCTGTCTCTGTTCCTGGTGATCGGGAACGGAGCAGTCGCTATGATCAATGTATCCGCTGCGGCGGTGCTGTGCCCGTTTACTGTGGGTTATCTGGCAGCGGCCGGGTGGATCTACTGGTACCGGCGCAAGCGGGTTCTGGGCGGTCTGGTAGAATTTTCCTCCGGATACGCCTGGATCCAGAAGCAGCTTCTGGAGGAGATGGTAATCCCCTACGCCCTGGCTGACGAGGACGGAAGAATCCTGTGGATGAACCAGGTCTTTCAGGAAGTCATGGACGAAGGGAAGGTATCCAAAAAGAATATCACCAGCATTTTTCCGGAGGTGACCAGGGCAGATCTGGCGGTGGATGATGAGACTGTCCATGTCCATTCTACATTCGGAGAATACAAGTTTGGTCTGGACATCCGGCCCGTGTATTTAAGCAGCAATGAGGCGGAGGAGAAGGAGGCCATGGTGGGGCGGGAGAAGCTTCTGGCCGTGTACCTTTTTGATGAGACCGAGAGTCTCCGCTACCGTCAGCTGGTGACTGAGGAGAAGCTGGTGACCGGGGTCATATACCTGGACAACTACGAGGAGGCCCTGGAAAGTGTGGAGGAGGTGCGCCGCTCCCTGCTGACCGCTCTGATTGACCGTAAGATCAACAAGTTCATCACCAGTGTAGAAGGTGTCGTCAAAAAGATGGAGAAGGACAAATACTTCTTTATCGTCAAGCAGAAGCACATGGATCAGATTCTGGAGGAGCGGTTCTCCATCCTGGAGGAAGTCAAGAGCGTCAACATCGGCAATGAGATGGCCGTGACCCTCAGTATCGGTATTGGCATGAACGGGGAGACCTACGGACAGAATTACGAGTATGCCCGGACTGCTATTGATATGGCTCTGGGCCGCGGCGGTGACCAGGCGGTGGTTAAGGACGGAAGCCGGATCCAGTATTTCGGCGGCAAGTCCCAGCAGCTGGAAAAGGCTACCCGTGTCAAGGCCCGTGTCAAGGCCCACGCTCTCCGGGAGCTGATGGCTACCAAGGACCGGGTGCTGATTATGGGACATAAGCTGGGAGATATTGATTCCCTGGGAGCCTCCGTCGGTATCTACCGGATCGCCACGGCGCTCAACAAGCGGGCCCATGTGGTGATCAACGAGGTGACCTCCTCTGTACAGCCTATGCTGCAGCGGTTCCTGGACAGCCCGGATTATCCGGATGATCTGGTTCTTACCGGAAGTCAGGCAGCAGAGCTGGTAGATGCCAACACCATGCTGGTGGTGGTGGACGTGAACCGGCCCAGCATCACCGATGCCCCGGAGCTTCTGAGGATGGTGAAGACCATTGTGGTTCTGGATCATCACCGTCAGAGCAGCGAGATCATCGGCAATGCGGTACTTTCCTATGTGGAGCCATATGCATCCTCGGCTTGTGAGATGGTGGCCGAGGTGGTTCAGTATATCGCTGACGGCATCAAGATCAAGACCGTGGAAGCGGATGCCATGTATGCGGGCATTGTCATTGACACCCAGAACTTTACCAACCAGTCCGGCGTCCGTACCTTTGAGGCGGCTGCCTACCTGCGCCGTTCCGGCGCGGATGTGACCCGTGTGCGTAAGCTTTTCCGGGACAGCATGGAGGAATACAAGGCCAGGGCATCGGCCATCGAGTCCGCGGAGGTCTATCAGGATGCCTTTGCCATAGGAGTCTGTACAGCAGAAGGCCTGCCCAGCCCCACTGTGGTAGGCGCCCAGGCGGCCAACGAGCTTCTGGGGATCCGGGGGATCAAGGCATCCGCCGTTCTGACCCCTTACCACAAGACGATCTATATCAGTGCCAGGTCCATTGACGAGGTCAATGTCCAGGTTATGATGGAGAAGCTGGGCGGCGGCGGACACCGCACCATCGCAGGCGCGCAGCTGCAGGGCGTCACCATTGAAGAAGCGCGGCAGCGGGTGAAAGAAGTAATCAATCTTATGATAGAGAAGGGAGAAGTATCATAATGGAAGTTGTATTATTAGAGGACGTAAAAACCCTTGGGAAGAAGGGGCAGATCGTCAAGGTAAATGACGGCTATGCGCGGAACTACATCCTGCCCAAGAAGCTGGGGGTGGAGGCCACGCCGAAGAATCTTAATGACTTAAAGCTTCAAAAGGCCAATGCGGAGCGCATAGCCGCCGAGCAGCTGGCAGCGGCCAAAGAGCTGGCTGCCAGGATCGGGGAAATGTCCGTGAGCCTGACCATGAAAGCCGGAGAGGGCGGCAGGGCTTTCGGTTCCATTTCCAGCAAGGAGATCGCAGCTGCAGCCATGGACCAGCTGGGACTGGAGCTGGACAAGAAAAAGCTGGTGCTGCCGGATCCCATCAAGACCTTTGGCACCCATGAGGTGCCGGTAAAGCTTCATAAGGATGTGACAGCCAAGCTGGCGGTGAAGGTGACGGAAGCCTGAAGGGCACTGTATTTACGGCCAGCGTGGAGCACGGACCTGTCCGTAAACCGGTAAACGGCTTCCGTCTGGAAGCAGAACCAGGAAGCGTTCAGATGTCCTATCTGGACTGTTGTCAGAACGGAGAGTACAATGGATGAAGCTTTGATGAAACGTGTGCTCCCCCACAGTGTGGAGGCGGAGCAGTCGGTCATTGGCGCCATGCTCATGGACAAGGAGGCGGTAATCGCGGCATCCGAGATCATCACGGCGCAGGATTTCTATCAGAACCAGTATGGAGTCATGTTCGAGTCCATGGTGGAGCTGTTTAATGAAGGCAAGCCGGTGGATCTGATCACTCTCCAGGACCGTCTCCGGGAGAAGGATGTGCCGCCGGAGGTCAGCAGTCTGGAGTTTGTGGGTGAGCTGATTGCCATGGTTCCAACCTCAGCCAATATCCGCTTCTATGCCAATATCGTCCAGGAGAAGGCTGTCCTCAGGAGGCTGATCAAGGCCAATGAAGAGATTGCCAATATCTGCTATGCAGGTACCGAACCTTTAGAGCAGATCCTGGAGAATACGGAGAAGACCATCTTTGACCTGCTCCAGAGCCGCAATTCCGGAGAGTTCGTTCCCATCCGGCAGGTGGCCCTGAATGTGCTGGAGAAGATTGAGATCGCCTCCAGAACCCAGGGGACCGTCACCGGGATTCCCACGGGCTTCATTGACCTGGATTACAAGACATCAGGTATGCAGCCCTCGGATTTTGTACTGATTGCGGCCCGTCCCTCCATGGGAAAGACTGCATTTGTGCTGAACCTGGTGGATCATGTGGCTGTGCGCAAAGGGATTCCCTGCATGGTCTTCAGTCTGGAAATGTCCAAGGAGCAGCTGGTCAACCGTATGCTGGCCATGGAGTCCAATGTGGATTCCCAGAAGCTGCGGACGGGCAATCTGACTGACTCGGACTGGGACGCCATTGTGGAGGGCATCGGGGTTATCGGCAATTCTAAGCTGATCATTGATGACACGCCGGGTATCTCCATCACAGAGCTTAGGTCCAAGTGCCGGAAAATGAAGCTGGAATACGGTCTTGGTATGGTCATTATCGACTATCTGCAGCTGATGTCCGGCAGCGGTAAGTCCGGTGACAACCGGCAGCAGGAGATCTCAGAGATCTCCCGTTCCTTAAAGGCCCTGGCCCGTGAGATGAATGCGCCGGTCATCGCCTTGTCCCAGCTTAGCCGCGCCTGCGAGACCCGTCAGGATCACCGCCCCATGCTGTCGGATCTGCGAGAATCCGGCGCCATTGAGCAGGATGCGGATGTAGTGATGTTCCTTTACAGGGATGATTATTATAATAAGGACACAGAGACACCCAATATTGCAGAAGTGATCATAGCCAAACAGCGTAACGGCCCCATCGGCACAGTGAATCTGCTGTGGCAGCCGGAATATACGAAGTTTGTAAACCTGGCCAGATAAGGGGGATATCCTGGCAGGCGGCTGTTGGTCAGGAATGTGCGGCAGGTGGCTTTAGTGAGGGCATGTTCCCAGGCGGCTAAGGCGCGATACGGCCCAGACACCCTCTGACAGGAACGGGAACTGTACATGTGAATAGGAAAGGTACGATGGCTGCAGACCGGGCTGGTTTGCCTGGACTGTCAGGTACGACGGGGGATAAGTCATGGAATTATCATTGAAAACAGAGCAGAAGCAGGTTTTGTCCCACAAGATGATCCAGTCGGCAGAGATTCTGCAGATGACAGCCGCCGGACTGGAAGAGTATTTAAATGAGCAGGCGCTGGAAAACCCGGTGCTGGAGCTTTCGGAGAAGAGGCCGGAGGAATTTGACCGGAAGGACCTGGAGAAATACCAGTGGATCTGTGCCCACGATGAGCAGAACCGCTACCTGTACCAGAAGCTGGAGTCTGCGGAAGACGATTTCCCTGAGTGGAACATTGACACCAGCGGGCCGGAAACCTTAAAGGAGCATCTGTGGAGCCAGCTGGTAGGCAGGGTAAGGAACAAAAAGCAGGAGGAGATTCTCCAGTTCCTGCTAGACTGTCTGGATTCCAAGGGCTATTTTAAGGACGGGGCGGAGATGGTGGCGGAACGCTTTCGTATACCGGAAGACCAGGTGCTGGAACTGCTTACAATGATCCAGGGTCTGGAGCCGTTGGGGGTAGGTGCCCGCAGTCTGGAAGAATGTCTCTGTATCCAGCTGGAGCATCAGGGCAGACTGACGCCGGAGCTGGAGGAATGTATCCGGGGCCATCTGGAACAGATTGCCAAAAACCAGCTGCCCCAGATCGCCAAAGAGATGCATCTGCCCCTGGAGAAGGTCAAGGAGTTCGGCGGCATCATCCGGGAGCTGGAACCCAGGCCCGGGGCACGGTTTTCTGATGTGCGGCAGATGGTCTATGTGGTGCCGGATGTAGTGGTGGTTAAGTTTCAGGATCATTTTGATATCCTGCTGAATGAGTCTCTGTACCCGGACATTACCCTGAACCAGGAATATGTGTCCATGTGCGCGAAGCAGGAGGACCAGGAGGTGAAGCAGTATCTGCTGGACAAGATCCACCAGGTTGAATGGATCAAGCAGTGTGTGGCCCAGAGGAATATTACCTTATCCCGGGTAGTCCGGGCGATCCTGGAGCGGCAGGAGGAGTTCCTCCATCATGGTCCCCAGTACCTGAAACCACTGCGGATGGCAGATATCGCCGAGGCCCTGGAGATCCATGAGTCTACGGTCAGCCGTGCCGTGCGGCAGAAATATCTCCAGTGCATCTGGGGAATATTCCCTCTGGGATACTTTTTCGCCAGAGCGGCCGCAGGTCAGAAGCCGGACAGAGAGACCGGACAGGAAGGGCCCGTCAGGGCTACGGCCTCCGATGTGAAGCGGGAGCTTGCCAGCCTGATCCGCAGGGAGGATAAGATCAAGCCCCACAGCGACCGGGTTCTGGCAGAGCTGCTGGAAGCCCGCGGCTTCCCGATCTCCCGCCGGACAGTGGCAAAATACAGAGAAGAACTGGGGATTCTGGGGACCAGTGGACGGAAAGAGTATTAGAAAGCAGATACCTGCTGACGAATGGGATGCCATTTGTCGGCAGGTATTTTTCGCGGGCGGTATGCTTTGGGGAACTGTTATGTAATTGTAAAAATTAGTTCATACTAAAATAAGTAGTACATGTCAGGATATAAGATTTCTCCTCTTTGTCTTTACATGAGCAGGACAAAAGGAATGGGGAATTTGAAGGGCAAGATATGGATGGAATGGAAAATCGTGATTGAAAGAAATCCATATTGTAATGGTAAAATAGGGAATGGAGATGAATACACCATGAAAAATAGGAACAGGCTGAAACGCTGTATCATAACACTGGCTGCTGTCGTGGCATCTGCCCTTTTGCAGGCATTTACCATGAACACCTTTATGGCGCCGGTGCATCTGCTGCCCAGCGGTTTTACGGGCATTGCCACCCTGATTGAGAATATCGCGGGGCTGTTGGGCGGACATTTTTCTACTTCACTGGGGATGGTGCTCTTGAATATCCCGGTGGCGGTTTTCTGTTATAAGCATATCGGGAAGAAGTTCGTGCTGTTTTCCATGGCCCAGGTGGTGATGGCCAGTATCTTGCTGAAGGTGGTGCCTTCAAATCCTCTCTTTGACGATCCGCTGCTGAATATCTGCTTTGGCGGTGTGCTGTATGGACTGTCTGTGGCCGTAGCTCTCCGGGGCAATGCCTCCACAGCAGGCATGGACTTTATCGCCCTCTATGTGTCCAACAAGATCGGCAAATCCATCTGGCAGTATGTATTTATGTTCAATACGGGTATGCTGTGCCTTTTTGGATATCTGTTTGGGTGGGAGTATGCGGGATATTCCATCTTGTTCCAGTTCATTTCCACCAAGACCATTGATAACTTTTATCACCGCTTCAAGCGGGTGACCCTCCAGATCACTACCCAGAAGCCGGCAGAGATCGTGGATGCCTATATTCATTCCTTCATGCATGGAATCTCGGTGACAGAATGCTATGGCGGATATAGCGGTAAGAAGATGAGTCTGCTTCACACAGTGGTCTCTTCCTATGAGGTACAGGATGTGCTTCACCTGCTGGAGGAGGTGGATGACAGGATCATTATCAATATTATGCCTACGGAGAATTTCGTGGGAGGATTTTACCGGAAACCGCTGGAGTAGGTGTTCAGGATTATTATGGTGGGCCTAATAAACGTAATCTTGAGTCTTCACATAATTTCAGGCTACCGGCCAGATGAGAAAGTCTTATCTTTGTATTTTCTGCATCTTCCAATACATTTCGTGCAGCCTGACTGCTTCCAATCTCATATAGGAGATAGTGGATAATCTGGTCAAGCTGCGCTTTTGCGAAATCGGTAAGGATAACATCATAAACCATATTTAATTCTGAGCTCCTTAAGCGCCTGCCCCATTTCTGAGCACTTCCCTTCGTGCGCCTGTTTTCTTGAGACAGCCAGTTCTTCATATAACTGTTCTCTGCTCCAGCGTGAGAAAGGAAATTCGCCAATATGGGATTTGAAAAAAATATCCGATGCATCTTGCGTTTCTGAAAGCCTGGATTCTGGTGATACGTTTGTTGTGTAGCTGTTTTTTTTCGTAGAAATCATAAAAAGTCTCCTTTCAAATCACATGTCAAGGCATTCTGTACTTTCTAACCATTTTCAAAAAAATTTTCCAGTTCTTAAGCATAATTCTCAACTTCCACTCATAAGATATACTATAGCTTATCGGGACATGCACTTGTTCTGGTAAAAGGCGCATGCTTCTGGCGCCGTCCATCGGAGTTATCACGACAACCATAGAGACGTAAGGAGAGAAAAAATGGACGAGACACATTATTCCATATCGGAAGCGGGAAAGCTGGTGGGCGTGGAATCCCATGTGCTCCGGTACTGGGAGGACGAGCTCCAGCTGGAAATACCGCGCAATGGAAAAAGCCACCGGTATTATACAGAACTACATATCCGGTTATTTCAGAAGATAAAGGAATTGAAGGAAAAAGGTTACCAGCTCAAGGCCATCGAGCAGGTGCTGAAAAAAATGATAGACGGCGAAGATGAAGGGAATCCCGACGAGCTGCTGGAACAGAATGCAGTAAATATTCTAAAAGAAGGAAATGTGGAGGGCGAGATGGAAGGCGAGGCAAAGATCCGGATGCTTCAAAAAAAGGAAAATACGGCAATATTGGGAAACCAGGAGAAGATGGAACAGTTCCAGCAGTTGATGAACCATGTGATCGGACAGGCAGTAGGGCAGGCGATCCGGGATAACAATGAGGTCCTCAGCCAGGAGATCAGCCGTCAGGTCAATGACCGCATGATCCAGGAGATGGAGTACATGATGCGGGTCAACGACGAGCGTCAGGAGGAGCGGTTCAAGATGCTGGACGAACAGCTCCGTGCCTACCAGAAAGAAAGCAAAGGCAAGGCCGAAGCTGCCGCCACCAGACTGCCATTCTTTAAGCGAAAAAAGTTTGGACGAAGTGGAAAGAAAATGTAATGTTACAGTGCGCAGGGCGTGGAAAAACGGGTACGGGAAATGTCAGTACTGGCTGGATGAAGCACGAGACGCATTAACAAAATATTGGAATATCCCAGCCGCCACCCCATCCTTTTCCCACAGATATTCAGGATGCCACTGAACTCCAAGGAAGAATCCAGGATAATCCGGCATTTCCAGGGCCTCCACCAGCCCTTCAGGAGCGTAACCGGAGGCAATCAGTCCGGGCGCCACCTTCCGTACCGCCTGGTGGTGCATGCTGTTGACCTGGATCTTCGTGGAAGATGCTGACGGGGAGGCCAGGGAGATGACGGGGGTGTAGTGATCCGGCGCAGGGTCAGCAAAGGTCCCAGAGGTGCGGTGATCCGGAGCAGGGTCGGCAAAGGTCCCAGGAATGCCATAATCCGGAGCAGAGTCGGCCAGGATCCCAGGGGTGCATCCACCTGATAGAGGATCAAAGGCATCGGAATCATCGGCATCATGGCAATTTTCCTGGTGGGCTGCCTTAAGCTTGGCGTCTTGTACGATTTTTTCCAGTATGGTTCCGGGAACCACTTCCACTGTATGAGACGGAATATCATAATAGAAAGGCTGGCTGTGGGCCACCGGGAACTTCTGGGGAAACTGACTGGGAAGATCCTGGTAGATATCCCCGCCCAGGCCGATATTGAAAAGCTGGATCCCGCGGCAGATGCCCAGGACCGGCTTTTTCATTTCCAGCACAAGCTTTAAGAGGGCAAGCTCCAGGGTATCACGTTTGGGAGAAACATTGCCACAGTGTGCATGAGTTTCCTCCCCGAAGTAGAAGGAATGGACATCTGGTCCGCCGGTGAACAGGAAACCGTCGAACTCCTTGGCCAGCTGCTTCAGATCCTCTTTTGTATTGTTGAGAGGCAGAGTCACCGGGATCCCTCCGGCATGCTGGATGGCCCGGATATAGGCTGGCCGCATGTAAGTCTCCTCCTTCTCGATATTGTAATTAGGTGTCAGTGCGATCAGTGGTTTGCGGGCTGTCATGTTAAAAACCTCCAGATATCATGTATATAAATTTGCCATGCATCTTCTTGTTTTCGGAAAGCGTTGAAAACAAGAAGCCGGACGTCCCGCCCTATGGTCCAGCCATGAAAAAAACGCTTATGTAAGCAAAAAGCGGGCTTGCAACAGTCAGTTAAAAGGATATAGCGTGAGTACGCCATGCATCTTCTTGTTTTCGAAAAGCGTCGAAAACAAGAAGCCGGGCGTCCCGCCCTATGGTCCAGCCATGAAAAAAACGCTTATGTAAGCAAAAAGCACGCTTACAACACGTTTTTTTCATGACTGGACCGCATAGCTTGGTCTTAATCAAAATAAATGCCCCTTCCGAAATGGAAGAGGCATTTATGTAATTCGTTTGTAATCAGCCCTCGCTGATAGCGCCGGTCGGGCATGCGCCTGCACAAGTACCGCAGGAGATGCAGCTGTCAGCATCAATAACGAACTGGCTGTCGCCCTGGGAGATAGCGCCTACCGGGCACTCACCTTCACAAGTTCCGCAGCTAACACATGCGTCAGAAATAACATATGCCATGATAAATTCCTCCTTAAATATTCTATAACATTTCCTATGGCTTTATTCTATACTATCTTCTGAAAATATTCAAGAGGAAAATACTGCACAATTGGATAAAATAAGGTGCAAGGGTAACAGTACGGGGAGTGCCTCAATGGTCTTGAGTTTACATGTCAATTCAGATACCCTTCTAAATTATTTTGTTTTTTGTTACACAACATACTTGCTTTTATGAAAAACATGTGATATGATAATTTTAAAAATATCGCTGTCTGCTTGTATCTGGCATTCACTGGGATGTGGGTGTTCTGTCATTTACATAATTCAAGGATCTGTGCCGTGTCAGGCGCGTGAATGATCACATCTTGTTTCACTATAGAAATCGTGTTAAAATATTAAGAAAGGAGACAAGAATTGTCAAAAAAAGATGCTGTAACAAAAGACTATATGGGAAATTCCGCGATTTTTGCGGATGCATTTAATTTCCTGATCTATGACGGACAGCCGGTTATCAATTCCAAACAGCTTCGGGCCATGGATACTGCAGAGCTGGTTCTGCCTTATGGCAAGGATGGGGCAAGGACTTCTGTTCAGAGATACCGTGATGAGCTGAAATATCTTACAACCATGGAGGATGGAAATGCGGCATACATGGTTTTGGGTATAGAGACCCAGTCAGAGCCTCATTATGCGATGCCCGTGCGGGATATGCTCTACGATGCCATGCAGTACGCCAGACAAGTGAAGGAAGCCGCCAGTTCCCACCGGGAGGAAGCAAAAAAGCAGAGAAGCATGGCGGGGCCTGGAGAAATAGGGGAAAAGAAATCGTCAGAATCCAGAGAAAGTCCAGACAGCGGGGAATTTCTGGGAGGCTTTTATAGGAATGACCGCCTTCTGCCTGTAATCACCCTGGTGATCCTTTTCAGTCCGGATCCCTGGGATGGCCCCATGAGTATTTATGAGATGCTGGCGGATGTGGATGAGCGGTTTCTGCCTTTCGTTCAGGATTACAGAATCAACCTGATTACGCCAGCAGCCCTGGATGAGGAATCCATAAACCGGTTCCGGACCAGCCTGCGGGAGGTAATGCTGTACATCAAGTATTCCCGAGATAAAGATCAGCTTCGGAATATACTTGAAACACATCCCCGCTTCCTAGAGCGTGTCTGAAAATTGCTTTCTGGCAGATGTGCGTCACAGTTTGTGG
>CAJTOW010000115.1 GCA_910577655.1 uncultured Lachnospiraceae bacterium
GATACATAACCGAAATATTCCGGGAAATGTGGCGGACCACCGCCATATTATGGGTAATGAACATATAGGCCAGATTATGCTCCTCCTGCAGATCCATCAGCAGATTCAGGACCTGGGCCTGAATGGACACATCCAGGGCGGATACCGGCTCATCACAGACGATGAACCTGGGGTTCAGAGCCAGCGCCCTGGCGATTCCCACCCGCTGCCGTCTCCCCCCATCCAGCTCGTGGGGATAGCAAAGGCGGATCCTTCTGGCGATCCCCACCATATCCATCAGCCGCTGGACCTCTTTGTCAATCTCCTGACCGCTGCATTTGCCCATAAGCATAATAGGCTCCCTTATGGTTTCCTCCACAGTCATACGCGGATTTAAGGATGAGTAGGGATCCTGGAAAATGATCTGCATGTCACTGCGCAGTCTCCTGATCTCTTCTCTGGACGGATGGGTGATGTCCCGTCCGTCAAAAAATACGTTTCCTCCTGTACTCTCCTGCAGATGGATGACTGTACGCCCCAGGGTGGATTTTCCACAGCCTGATTCCCCTACCACACCCATAGTCTCCCCAGCATTGATGGACATGGTAACATCGTCCACAGCATGGACAGCCCCCTTGGGGCCATAGAAATATTTTTTCAGATTCTTAATCTCAACTAATGCCATCTTCATACCTCCTTCTGGTCAGCTGCCACATAACAGCAGCTGCAGAAATGCCCAGGACGAACCTCTGCAAATGCAGGCTTTTCCTTTCTGCACCGGTCCGTGGCATGGGGACACCTGGGATGAAAACAGCATCCCCCAGGCAGATCCGTGGGATCCGGCGGCAACCCTTCAATATTGGCCAGCCTTGACGTGTCCACCGAAAGATCCGGGATTGCCCCGAACAGTCCGATGGTATAGGGATGAGAGGGATGAAGGAACACTTCCTCCCGGCTTCCACATTCTACGATTTCACCGGCATATACCACCGCCACCTGCTCACACATACGGGCAACCACCCCCAGATCGTGGGTAATCAGAATCATGGATGTATTGTGCCGCTTCTTCAAGTCATCAATCATATCCAGAACCTGGGCCTGGATGGTCACGTCCAGAGCTGTGGTAGGCTCATCTGCCAGCAGAAGCTGCGGATTGCAGGCCAGGGCCATGGCAATCACTACACGCTGTTTCATCCCACCGGAAAACTGATGAGGATACTCATTATACCTTGCCCTGGGAATTCCCACCATCTCCAGCATATCCCCGGCGATCTCCCGGGATGTCTTGTCCTTCAGGGTCTGGTGCTTACGTACCACCTCAGAAATCTGCTCACCCACCTTCATGATGGGGTTTAATGCAGTCATAGGATCCTGGAATACCATGGTCACCTTCCCACCCCGGACCTTACGCATAGCCGGTTCCCCCAGTTTCAGAAGATCTGTGCCCTCCAGTACAATTCTGCCTCTTCCCACCCTGGCCTGGGCATCAGGAAGTACACGCAGGATAGCCTTGGCGATGGTAGTCTTGCCTGCTCCGGTCTCTCCCACCAGACCCAGGGTCTCTCCTCTCTCCAGGGCAAAGGAAACCCCATTCACCGCGTGGACGATCCTTCCGCCAGTCTTATATTCGACTACCAGATCCTCCACCTTCAGAAATGCGCTGTCACTCTTGTTCATATTCGGTTCCTCCCCATCAGTCTTTTAGCTTTGGATCCAGGGCATCGCGCAGGCCGTCACCGAACATATTCAGGCACAGCACAGAGATCGCGATGAAGATCCCCGGAAAGATCAGCAGGTGTGGATAGTCCCGCAGATACCCTCTTGCTGCGGACAACATAGCTCCCCACTCCGGTGTGGGAGGCTGAACCCCAAGCCCGATATAGCTGAGGGCTGCCAGCTCCAGGATAGTACGGGCTACCCCCATAGTGGAGGAAACGATCAACGGAGACCAGCTGTTGGGAATGACATACTTTACGATCTTGCGGAAGGTGCTGCACCCGATCGCCTCCGCTGCCTCCAGATACTGCTCCTCACGGGTACGCATCACGGTTCCCCGCAGAAGGCGTACTGTACCAGGGATGGATCCCACCGATATGGCTATTACTGTTTTATCCAGCCCCACGCCCAGAGCTGCGGAAATAATGATAGTAAGCAATGTACTGGGAATTGCCTGTATCACATCCAGACAACGCATGATGATGGTATCGGAAATACCTCCGAAATACCCGGCTGCTGCACCGATGATCATTCCAATGGTAGTGGAAAACAGAACCGCGATGATACTGATGCTTAAGGAATACCGCCCCCCATAGAAAATTCTGGTCAGCAGATCTCTTCCCATGTCATCGGTTCCGAACCAGTGGGCAGCCGAAGGTCCCTGGTTGATGGCACGTACATCCATCTTGCTGTATTCATATGGGGAAATAGCCGGAACCAGTATCACCCCTGCCACCAGAACCGCAAGCAGGATCATTCCAAACATGGCATTGGGATTTCTGCTGAGACGCTTCATAATAATGAGAAACCGGTTTTCCTTTTTCTCAACATAGTTTTTCTCTGTCTTGGACATATGGGTTCCTCCTATGCTTTTACTTTCTTCTTTTTGCCGCTGTTCTCATATCTGGCTTTGATTCTGGGATCATTAAAAGCATAGCAGAGATCCACCAGCAGCATAATCACCGCAAAGACGATGGCAAGCATCACTACGCAGCCGCGGACAATCGGATAATCCCGCTGGTTGATAGCTGTGATCATGTACTGACCGATCCCCGGAAAAGAAAACACATTCTCAATCACAATAGAGCCGCCGAAAATCACAGCCAGATTGGTCCCGGCCAGGGTGATAATCGGGTTTAATGCATTAGGCAAAGCATGCTTTAAGATAACTTCCAGCTGGGAGAGTCCCTTGGATCTGGCGGTGACCACATAGTCGGACCGGATCACCTCCAGCATACTGGACCGGGACTGGCGGGCCTGGGTCGCGATTCCTCCAAAGCACAATGAACCGGTGGGCAGAACATAATGCTGCCAGGTGCCGATGCCGCTTGCGGGAAACCATCCCAGCTTCAGGGAAAACAGAAGAACAAACAGAAGGGCCATCCAGAAGGTGGGTATTGATACGCCCAGCAGGGCCACGATCATGCTGATCCGGTCTCCCCATCCATTCTGATGGACAGCCGAAATAACCCCCAGTGGAATACCGATGCCAAAGGCAACAATGATCGAAGCGACTCCCAGAGTCACTGTCCTGGGCAGACGTGCAAGGATCTCATCCCGCACTGGCGCACCGGTCAGAAATGAGGTGCCAAAGTCGAATTTCAGGAACATTTTATAGAGATAATCTCCCAGCTGGACGAAGAACGGCCGGTTCAGCCCCAGCTGTTCCCGCATCTGGTTCAGCTCATATTCTGTAGCCGTACTTCCCAGCATGATCTGGGCCGGATCCCCAGGCACCAGAAACAGAATGGCAAAGATCAGGACAGCCACGGCCAGCACTACGGGAATAATCTGCAGGATACGTTTTCCGACAAATTTAAGCATAAACCTCTCCTTTTCATTTTCTACATTTCCGGCGGGCCAATCCCGCCCTGCTGGAGCGTGTCTGAAAATTCATTCCCGGCATCTCCACAAACTGTGACGCATATCTGCCAGAAAGCAATTTTCAGACACACTCTAAGGCAAATACCCCGCTACAGGCAGCGGGGCATCCCTTCTGCAAATCAATTCCAGGTATAGACTGAAGCGGTGGGCACAAAATTACCTCTGGTATCAAATACCGGCTCCCGGACCACATTGCTGTTGGTCACATAGTTGGCCTGCTTGTGGAACAGACTATAGTGATAGGCCTGCTCCGTCATGTACTGCTTGGCCGCATCAATATCCGCAGGATCCTGGGAAATGGCTGCCTGATCCAGAAGACTATCCAGCTTGTCATCCCGCACTCCCGCCATATTATGCTCCGCATACTGCTGGCTGTTCAGCTGGTTCCACAGCGCGGTGATATGCCCACTGGTAGTATTATAGGAAATATTCAGGTCAAATTTTTCTGTATCGGTCTGATATGTATTCCACAGTGCCTGCTCAAAAGAAGTAACCTCCGACTGTATCCCCACATCAGCCAAAAGAAGCTGTATGGTCTGGGCTGTCTTGGAACGGACTTCGTCGGTATCACAAAGAATCGTAAGGGTGAAGTCTCCAGGCTTGTATCCTGCCTCATCCAGCAGTGCTTTCGCCTTGTCCGGATCGTACTGGTAATACGGCTCTGTAGCCCACTTTTCCTGGTATCCGATACTGATATCACTGCCATAGCAGTACTCCGGCTCTCCATGCCCTTCCATAACCACCTGGATCAGGGCATCCACATCAATGGCATACAGCACTGCCTGGGCAATCCGGAGATCATGAAGAGGACTGTCCTCGGAACGGTTCACCCACATCTGCTGGATGATGCTGTCCCGAAGCTGGGTCACTGCAAATCCTTCCGAGCTGGCGCCGCCCTCCATGAACCGGGCCGCGTTGGTGTAGTTTAAGGTGGTTACCACATCGTAAGAGCCAGTCTCAAGTCCAATGGCTGTCTGGGCAGCTTCTGTCACAAAATAGTACTCGATCCGATCTGCGTTCTGCTTCTGGAAATCCCCCCGCAGCTCTTCCTTCTGCCAGTAATCCTCATTCTTCACCAGAGTCAGAGAGGATCCGGTCACCCAGCTCTCCACCAGGTAAGCGCCTGTTCCCACTGGCTGGGTACGCATACAGTCCCCACTCTCCTCATAGGCCTTTTTAGAAACCACATGTACCCTGGACATCATACGCTCCACAGCTCCGGCTGCTTCCTTGTTGCAGGCCAGCTCCACCGTATAATCACCGGTTTTCTCAATGGAATCCATATTGCCGGTCAGGGCCGTGTGCTGATTTCCGCTTCCATTGTTCAGACACTCTTCATAGCTGAACACCACATCGTCTGCTGTGATGGGATTTCCTGCCGAGTCCTTGATATAATCGTACAGCTCGATTTCATAGACCACATGGGTTGGCGTGGATTTTTCCGGCAGTTTTTTGTAAGACTTGGCCAGCATACTACCAAAGGAGCCATCTGGTTCCAGACTCAGCAGCGTCTCATAGGTATAAGACAGCACATTCCAGCGGCCACTGGAGCTTCCTTCGTCAAAGGTTCCCAGGGAACCCGGATCCGAGGATGCCGCAATCCTGACCACCTTCTCTCCAGGCGCTGCCGGTGCCGGCGTATCCGCCTCCACTGCCGGCGCTGTCGTGGCAGCGTCTGCTGCCGCTGGCGCTGTCGTTGTAGTCGTGCTGCTGCCTTCCCCCGAGCCGCATGCCGCCAGTGAAGCTGCCATCATACCGGATAGTGCAACTGCCATTACGCGTTTCATAAGTCTCATACGATTTCCTCCCTTTGCAATTGAAATTTTTATGTTCCGTTTAGAAAAACGTTTTTATGATGTATTCATAATACCCCCCCCCCCGAGTTTTGTCAATAGTGCTGTTATTTTTCGTCATTATATCCATAATTTATGTGAATTTTTTATCTATATCGTACAATTGACACTTGTTTTTTTGTGTTTTATACTAATTTACATAAAAACGTTTTTCTACAAGTCCGTTATATTTACAGCCACTGTTCCTTTAGAGTGTGTCTGAAAATTGCTTTCTGGCAGATGTGCGTCACAGTTTGTGGGAGATTTGGGATGTGCAGATGCCAGGAATGAATTTTCAGACACACTCTAGGAGATATCGCCATCCCAGCTTTTTCATGGGCAGATGCCATAGCAATCCCTGGTTTGTCTGATCAGTTGCCGTTTACACGGTTCACCACACAAAATACAGAACAAAGGGCTGGAATATTTTCCCAGGTCTGGTAAACTAATATCAGGAAATCTGAGAATAATGGAGCAAATGATTATGAAAGCAAAGACAAAAATTACCGATGTGGCAAAACGTGCAGGTGTATCTATTTCCACCGTATCCCACGTGATCAATAAGACACGGTTTGTTTCGGACCAGACCCGCCTTAAAGTAGAAAATGCCATCCGTGAACTGAACTACGCTCCTGACATGGCCGCCCAGGGCCTGAAAAGCGGAAAGCGCAGGATGATCGGCTTTTTGGCTCCGGATCTTTCCAACCGCTTTTTCTCACTGCTTCTTGAGGAGATTGAGGATACGCTCTGGACTTCTGGTTACAGCCTTGTAGTCGCCAATACCCGCGAGAGCTATGAGCGGGAGCTCAACGGTCTCCAGCTTCTGACCTCAGGGATCACAGACGGGATCATCATGGCCTCTACCTGCCGGTATTATCATGAGTTTTCATCCCACATCCCCCAGGGCTTCCCGGTAGTACAGATCGACCGCTTCCCCCTGGGATGTACCGACGACTGTGTACGTGTCTCCACCTATTCTGCTATCCACGACTCCATCCTGGACCTGATTCACGAAGGTTATACCAGGATCGGCTACATTGCCAGTATCAAGCGCCTCAGCTCTACAGAAGAACGGCTGAACGGATACCGCAATGCACTGGAACAGGCCGGGATCTTTCTGGATCCCGCACTGGTCAAGCAGGGAGACGCCCGGAGCAAAAGTGGTTATGACTGTATGAAAGAACTGGTGGAGGAGCAGGTGAAAGCGGTCTTCATCTCCAACAGTGTCATGGCGGTAGGCGCTATCTCCTATCTGGACAACTGCGGTCTCAAGATCGGAAAGGATATCCAGATCATCTCCATCCGCGATTACGAATGGCACCGTTTTGAACTGGAAAATGTCCGCACAGTCGAGCAGCCTGCCCGGGAAATGGCACGGCTGGCTGCCCAGCAGATCATCAGAAGAATCGAAAATCCCCAGATGCCGCAGAGCGAGATCATCCTGCCTGCCACCTATAGTCCGGCGTCCCGTGAATAGCTTTCCAATTTCACGATTAATGTGAATTGGTTTTAAGTATGTCCGAACATTGCTTTTGTCAGCTGTACAACAAATTTGCGGGACACCGCATGCGCCCCTTGTAAATGTAATTACTGAGTTAAGGAGTGATTATCATGAATTATGAACAACTCCACGAAGCGTGGGATACAGAATTTCGTACACAGAGCTGTACAATACGGACTTTAAGTCAGATAACAGGAAAAAAAGAACTGACCGGATCTGTCATGACCTTCTTGGGAGTCTTTATAAATGTGGCGGAACCGGAAAAGACTGCCGCATGGATGTCCGAAAAGCTGGATTTTCCCTGGAAAAACCAGGGCAGCCTCACGGTAGCCTGCTGCGGTGATGACCGTATCTTCCTCCATGCAGCCAGTTCTCCCCTGATCATACAGAAGGCCGATGAGGGATATTATACCGGCCTTGCCCATATAGCCTTTGTCAGTACGGATCTGGAAACCTCTGTAAAGCTCTGTCAGGCAGCTGATCTTCCTCTGGCCAACCACTCTGCCATCAGCTACAATCCCGGAGTATGGGATACCGGAATGAATTATGTCAATCCGCTCTGTCCCTATGGCTTCGGCCTGGAGATCTGCCAGCGGCTGGATCTTCCCTCCGCACCCATGACCGCCCCGGCCAGAGGCTTCGAGCACATCGGAATCCCTGTATCTGACATCAAGGAAAGCATTGGCTGGTACAAGGCCCTGGGCTTCTCCTGCGGTACATGCGCCCGGATCCACAGAGAGGACGGCAAAACCATCCTCTGCTGCATGATGACTGGCTATGGCATCATCCTGGAGCTTTTTGAATTTACTGGTATCAGACATGAACCCTTCTCCGGCCAGCCCTTAGCTGCCCTGCTCTTCCAGTCAGGAAACAAAGAAGAGACAAAAGAACTCCTTGCCCATGCTGGAATCACTGCCGCCGAATACCCGGAGGGACTGCTCCTAAAAGGACCCGACCGTGAGACCTTATGGGTACAGACTGCTGATCCGGACCTGATCCATTGATATCCGGGAAAACTCCCATGAGAAAGTGACTCACCGCTTCCGTCAGTGCCATGTAGAATTTGTAGTGACCTGGTTTGGTAGACTCCCAGGAGAATAGTTCAGAAAAAAGAATCCTGCCAGGGTTCAAGAACTTGGAAAATCCTGAACCCTGGCGGGATTCTCTTTTTTAGGTATCGGGGTTCAAAAACCGGTATTAACCGGCAGCCCCTTTGAACTTTTACTTTATCCTTTACTCATCCCAGTTATGATACACCGCCTGTACATCATCGTCCGCATCCAGCAGATCCAGAATCCGGTTCATGCGCTTAATGTCATCCTCGCTGGTCAGCTCCACCCAGTTCTGGGGGATCATGGTAACATCTGCTTCCATCATGGGAATCCCGGCAGTCTCCAGCGCCTCACGGACCTGGCTGAAATCATCCGGCGCCGTGATCACCTCGTAGCTGTCCTCCTCCTCTGAGAAATCCTCTGCGCCCGCATCCAGGGCCATCATCATCAGCTCATCGGGATCCATCTCGCACTCTTCCTTACCAATGATGATCTGCCCCTTCTTATCAAACATAAAGGACACGCTTCCCTGGGCGCCTACATTGCCATTGCCCTTGGTAAAAGCACTTCTTACATTGGCGGCGGTACGGTTCTTATTGTCCGTCAGGGTGTCTACGATAATGGCCACGCCACTGGGGCCGTAGCCCTCGTAGGTCAGCACCTCGTAATTGACTGAATTGGCGTCACCAGCCGCCTTCTTGATCCCACGGTCAATGGTATCATTGGGCATATTGTTGGCCTTGGCCTTGGCGATCACATCACGCAGCTTGCTGTTGTTGGCGGGATCTGGGCCCCCCTCCTTCACGGCCACCGCGATCTCACGCCCGATGACTGTAAAAATCTTTCCCTTGGCTGCATCATTCTTCTCTTTCTTGTGCTTAATATTGGCAAACTTGGAATGTCCTGACATAACAGTTAGCTCCTTATCTCTTCTCTTTTTCTTTTACAATCACAATGGCCCTGTCTGCATCTCGTTTATAAGTCTTGCTTTTCCATCCTATTTTCCAAACAAGTATTCAAACATGGCCCTGACAAAATATCATGTTTATTCTAGCATCATTCCATTTCTATGGCAAGCAGTATTTAATTACAGTTCACGGGGTGAAAACTGGACGTAACAGTTCAGGGGGACGCCCGATGTTCTTGTCTGGCGCAGCCGGACAAGAACATGCCCCCCGTGAATAGCAGCAACTGTTACCCATCCTGCTCCTCAGCCTCATCCCTCTCCTGCTCCTGGCCGGACAGCTTTATGACCCGCACCTTCCCGATCATCTTGTTCTCCACTTTGAGAACCGCAAACAGATATCCTTCATACCGCACCTCCGGCTGTTCCCCGTCTGCCGGGATCCGGTCAAGCTTCGAGATCAGCAGGCCGTTGACCGTGTCATAATTCTCCAGGTCCTCTGCCGGGAACTCCACCTCCAGTGCCTTCTGGGCATCGGAAAGAGGTGTCATGCCGTTCATCACAAAGGCATCCCCTGTCTTCTCAATAAACTGCTCGTCCACATCGTATTCATCCAGGATATTGCCCACGATCTCCTCCAGGATATCCTCCATGGTCACCAGCCCTGCTGTCTGACCGTATTCATCGATCACGATCTCCATATGGTTCTTCTGGGACTGCATCTCCTTAAACAGAGAACTGATCTTCCTGGTCTCAGGAATGAAATGGGCTTCCCTGAGAAGACCCGGAACCCGGGCCAGCTCCATCCCGGACTCCTCCGGATTCTCCGCATGGACCAGCACGTCCCGCATATGTACCGTACCGATGATATCATCCAGATCCCCGCCATATACCGGAAAACGGGAATTGTTCCCCTCCCTCAGAACGAACCGGGCCGCATCCTTCAGAAGCATCCCGCCGTCCAGGGCAGCGATATTCTTGCGGTGGGTCATGATGTCACCGGCCTGTTTCTCATCAAATTCAAAAATATTGGAGATCATCTCCGCCTCGCTGGTCTCCAGGACACCCTGCTCGTGTCCCTCGTTCACCATGGTCTTGATGTCCTCCTCTGTAACACTCTCCTTTTTCAGCTTCCACAAATGCCACAACACCGCAGCCAGAACCATAAGAACCAGCAGGACTGCCAGACCCACACATGCCAGTATCCATGGGTTCCCATAACCATCGTCCATATCGTCCGTAAAACTCCTTTATCTCCTGATTTTGGTAATACCTGGACCCATTTTACCAAGTTTCCCCTATTTCGTCAATGGAAAGCCTTGATTCTGCCCATTACCCGTGACAGTTCAAGGGGTATCTGAACTGTTACCATTACCCACAACGGTTCAGGGGGTGTCTGGACTGTCGCATTACCCTTGCCGGTATCCAACAGCCAGCACCTGGGCACTTGTCCGGATACCTGCATTGCCTAAGCTGTCATTTATGTAGCCAGTTCCAGGCTGACCATCAGCGCGTCGTTGACCTTCCTCTGAAGCTCTTCATCTATATGACAGATCTTCTCTTTCAGACGCTGTTTGTCAATGGTCCGCAGCTGCTCCAGCAGGATCACCGAATCTTTGATCATATTGCATCTGCGTGTATCCAGCTCCACATGGGTAGGCAGCTTCGCCTTGTTCATCCGGGAAGTAATGGCCGCACAGATCACTGTGGGGCTGTGTTTATTGCCCACGTCATTCTGGATGATCAGTACCGGGCGGACTCCGCCCTGTTCAGAACCGACCACCGGACGCAGGTCAGCATAAAAAATATCGCCTCGTCTGATAATCACGTTTCCACACTCCGTCAAATAATCTTTAAGGATAGTATTTCCCGGCGGAAGGGCTTTTATTCCGAAAAAGTATATTTTGCCCCGCACAAAACCACATCTTCTATAAGTTTATGCGCTCCTATCCCGTCCTGTGCTTACCATGAAAATCCATCGCCGGAGGCGATTTGAAACCAGGGATGCCAGATGCGTCCACCATAAGTGCTTCATCCATCCAGTAATCAGACTGCCAGTGCCGAATATTTTGACAGCCTGCAAGGCGGAGGAATGAGGCGATGTGGTGGCATCGTTTCTATAGGAAAAGGCCGTCGGCTGGTAACGTCCTCATCCACCGCTCTGTCCGTTACAAAAAATCCTCATACCGGTCATCGAAATAATCTTTGGCCCCTGTGACCTTTCCGTTTTGGAGATACACCCGCGGCACACGTTTTCCCAGACCGCACACGATCTCATAGCGGAAGCCTCCGCCCAGGCGTTCCAGATCCTCCACTGTGATCTCCTCATCGTCCTCCCGTCCCATCAAAGTGACGGGGGTGTCCGGCCCCACACCGGGAATACCGGTCACATCCACCATGAACTGGTCCATACATATACGGCCAAGAATCCGGGCCTTTCTCCCATGGATCAGCACATAACCTTTGCCGGAAAGATTTCTGGGATAGCCGTCCCCATAGCCTACAGGAATGGTGGCCACCTGCATCTGCTCTGTGGCTGTGAAGGTGCCGCCGTAGCTGACCTGGGCTCCGGCCTTCAGGGTCTTCACATAGGTGACAAAGCTTTTCAGCCCCATGACCGGCTTTAAGGGAACCTGTTCCTGGCTCACCTCATCTGATGGACAGATGCCATAGATGGAGATACCTGCCCGTACCAGATCCAGATGGGCCTGGGGCAGTTCCATGATGGCGGCGCTGTTGGAGCAGTGCTTCCAGGGGATCTCCACCCCCTGGGCCTTTAAAAGCTTTACGAATTCCAGATACTGCTCCAGTTGTCTCATGGCCGCTGCTTTGTCAAGCTCATCTGCCCTGGCAAAATGGGTGAACATCCCCTCGATCTCAATACCTTTAAGGGCCTGGATCCGGGCCGCCAGACAAGCCCCCTCTGCATCCGGCTGCATTCCGATCCGGCTCATCCCTGTATCCAGGGCCAGATGGATCCTTACGGCAGTATTCTGCCTGCATGCCTCCTCTGACAAAGAAAGGGCCTGGTTATAAGTGAACACCGCCGGACGGATCTTATGGCGGATCAGTTCCTCATACTCGCTTTTGTGGGTCACTCCCAGGATCAGGACCGGTTTGACAATCCCATGCTTCTGCAATATCCTGGCCTCCTGGATGGTCGCCACCGCGTACCCCTTCACAAAGGGATCCAGGGCTTTGGCCACCGGGACGGCGCCATGGCCGTATCCGTCAGCCTTCACCACCCCTAGCACCTCTGTTCCTGGTGCAAGCTTCTGTTTCATGGATTTCATATTATATACAACCGCATCCAGATCTATGGGTGCATAAACCCGTGTATAGCTTTTCATCTGAAAGCCACCTCCTTTTCAGCACAATGTACTCCCGGAATCTCACCGTGCCTGCGTACATCCTTCCTTCTATTCTAACATTTTCCGTAACAGTTCAGATACCCCTTGAACTGTTACGGCATCTGCCCATGAGAATCGC
>CAJTOW010000116.1:0-6993 GCA_910577655.1 uncultured Lachnospiraceae bacterium
GCTGGTACGGACAACGCAGCGAGTGCGCAGTCCTACTTGGAGGATTCGCAACTTTCAAAGTAATGTATGGAAAGTACGCAATATGAATGGTTTTGTGACAGCCCGATAGTCCGGGCAGCTATGTGGTTTTGGAAAACGATGGAGGTGTGGTATGGAGAAGAGGAAGACTCTGCTTCTGGTCATCAATCCAAGGGCCGGGAAAGAGCGGATCAAAAACCGTCTGCTGGAGATCCTGGACTTGTTTATCAAGGCTGATTATGAGATCCGGGTGCATATTACCCAGCAGACTCTGGATGCCAGCCGGGTGGTGTCAGAGACCGGGCGGCAGTATGATCTGGTGGTATGTGCCGGAGGCGACGGAACCCTCAACGAAGTAGTGTCCGGGATGATGAATGTTGAGAAAAGGCCTTTGCTGGGATACATTCCCGCAGGCTCTACCAATGATTTTGCCGCCAGTCTGAAGCTTCCGAAGAACATGACAGCAGCCGCCAGAGGGATCGTGGAGGGTCAGGTATTTCCGGTGGATGCAGGCAGGTTCTGTAAGGAACGGTACTTCCTGTATGTGGCCGGCTTTGGGGCATTTACCGAGGTGTCCTATCTCACCTCCCAGGACAAGAAAAATGTCCTGGGACATCAGGCCTATGTGATCGAGGGAGTGAAAAGTCTGGCCTCCATCAAATCTTATCAGATGCGGATATGGAGCGAGGAGATCTTCCTGGAGGGAGAGTTCATCTTCGGGATCGTGACCAACACCATCAGCCTGGGAGGCTTCAAGGGCCTGATTGACAAGAATGTATCCTTAAATGACGGCTGGTTTGAGGCTCTCTTTATCCGTGTACCCAGGACGCCCCTGGAGCTGAGCGAGATTGTCTCCGGCCTGATCATGAAGGAGGAGAAGAATGATCTGGTTCATAAGTTCCGTACCAGAAGTCTGAGGCTGGAAGCGGAGGAACCCGTGGACTGGGTTCTGGACGGGGAATTCGGCGGAACCAGGAGAGAGGTTCTGGTGGAGAACCTGCCAGGGCAGATTCAGATTGTGAAAGCTTAAATGGAGGTATGCAGTAACAGCCCAGGGGGTATCTGAACTGTTACACTGCCCGTCTGAACGGTGTAACAGTTCAGATACCCCTTAAACTGTTACGGCATCTGCCCATGAGAATCGTTACGCGATGGGGCAGATGCCCTCCGGCCACTACGTTTTCGCACGGTCAGCGCAGCGAGTGCGCAGACTTGTCTGAACTGTACGGAACGGTTACGTGAAAAGTGTAAAAATATGTTGAAATCTGGACTTTCTTGTTATATAATGATTTGTTGTAGAACTATGTTAACCTTAAGGTGAAAGGACGCTACCTGTGGAAAAAGACAATTTTTTAATTAAGCTTAGCAAGCTGGTGGAAGTTGCCAAAACAAAACACAATACGATCGATGTCGCGGAGATCAATGATTTCTTCGTGGGAGACAACATTTCCTCCGAACAGATGGAACAGATTTATGCCTATCTGGAAGAGAAGCATATTGATGTGATCCCGGTCATTGATGAGAGTGTGCTGGCGGATGATTCCCTGCTTGTCGATGATGACCTGGAACTGGATGGGGATGACAGCTTCCTGAAGGATGCGGAGGATATTGATCTGGATGCGGTAGACCTTCTGGAAGGGATCGGCACAGAGGATCCGGTGCGTATGTATCTGAAGGAGATTGGTACGGTTCCGCTCCTGAGCGCGGAGGAAGAGATCGCTCTGGCCAAGAGAAAGGCAGAGGGGGATGAGCATGCCAAGGAGCGCCTGATCGAGGCGAATCTGAGGCTTGTGGTTAGTATTGCAAAGCGTTATACCGGAAGGGGCATGAGTTTTCTGGATCTGGTCCAGGAGGGAAATCTGGGCCTGATCAAGGGTGTGGAGAAGTTCGATTATACGAAGGGATACAAGCTGAGTACATATGCTACTTGGTGGATACGCCAGTCTGTGACAAGAGCCCTTGCTGACCAGGCGCGTACGATCCGTGTGCCGGTGCATATGGTGGAGACGATTAATAAGATGTCCAAGATGCAGCGGAAGCTGACTCTGGAGCTGGGCTATGAGCCATCGGTGGCAGAACTGGCAGATGCTCTGGAGATGTCAGAGGATAAGGTCATGGAGATCATGCAGATCGCCAGAGAGCCTGCGTCCTTAGAGACCCCCATCGGCGAGGAAGATGATTCCAACCTGGGAGATTTTGTGGCAGATAACAATGTGGTGACACCGGAAGGAAACGTGGAATCCGTGATGCTCAGAGAACATATTGATGCCCTTCTGGGAGACTTAAAGGAACGGGAGCGTCAGGTGATCGTGCTGCGGTTCGGTCTGGAGGACGGGCATCCCAGAACCCTGGAGGAAGTGGGCAAGGAGTTCAATGTTACCAGAGAGCGTATCCGCCAGATTGAGGCCAAGGCCCTGCGCAAGCTGCGTAATCCAGTGAGAAGTAAACGGATCCGGGATTTTCTGTAGAAGAGAGTATGAACCAGAGAAATTATCAGAGAGAATTAGAACAGATCATAGCAGACTGTGTAAGCAAGAGCCGGGTTCCCCGGCTCTTGCTGCATAGCTGCTGCGCGCCCTGCAGCAGCTATGTGCTGGAATACCTGTCCAGATATTTTTCCATCACAGTCTTTTATTACAATCCCAATATATACCCGCCCCGGGAATACGGGAAACGCGTCCAGGAGCAGAAGCGTCTGGTGGAAGCCCTCCCGGTCATCCATCCCCTGACACTGCAGGAAGGCACTTATGAGCCGGACCGTTTCTTTGATCTGGCCCGGGGATATGAGCAGATGCCGGAGGGCGGTGAGCGCTGCCTGCGCTGCTTTCGCCTGCGTCTGGAGGAAGCGGCAAAGGCGGCCAGGGATGGAGCATATGACTATTTTACCACCACCCTTACCATCAGTCCGCTGAAAAATGCCGCAAAGCTCAATGAGATCGGCGAGGAGGCCGGCGCCCTGTATGGCGTTAAGCATCTGCCTTCGGATTTTAAGAAGAAAAATGGTTACAAGCGTTCCATAGAGCTTTCGAGAGAATATGATCTATACCGCCAGAACTATTGCGGATGTATCTATTCCCAAAAAACAATCACCTCTTGAACTGTTACCGAACTGCTGCCAATCCGCCGAAAATAGGGACAGATTCACTTGACACACAGGGAAATTTGTAATAAAATTCTATATAAGATGTGTTACCAAGTTGCAGCACATACTTTATGAGGGAATATAAAAATTAAAAGGAGAGACAAGTATTATGCTTAGTAAAACACTGACTGTTGTGAATCCGTCCGGCCTGCATTTAAGACCAGCAGGTGTACTGTCCCAGACTGCCATGAAGTTCAAATGTGATGTGATCATTGAATGCGGTGAGAAGAAGATTATTGCCAAGAGCGTGCTGAATGTTATGGCAGCAGGCATCAAGTCTGGTACTGAGATCAACCTGATCTGTGACGGTGAGGACGAAGAGGCTGCTATGGAGACTATCAGCAAGGCAATCGAGAGCGGACTGGGCGAGATGTAAGGTATCTGCTCTTTGAGAGTTTCTTCCCAGGGTATTTAGGAGTCTGGCGGAATTTCCGTTCTTGTTTGTCCGGGCCAGACGATGAAAGGGGTACATCAGCAGATACATACCTTTCAGGGAAAGAAAACACTTACAATTTAAAACAAACAGATTATGACGAAGGCCGTCCACCAGGAAAGGATTGGCCTTCTTTTTTTGCTGACATGTTATATTCAGATAATTTTGCTGAAAATTATATAAAAACTAATTATCTGAAAATTTTCGTAAAAAAGGGATTTACAAATGAGAAAAGATGTAGTATTAATGGTTGCATAATACCCCAAAGGAAAGGAATAAATCTATGGATAGCGGTCAGAGAACACCAGAACACAAACAGAATATCCCCAGGCTCTACGATCCCAGATTCGAGCACGACAACTGCGGAATCGGGGCCGTGGCCAATATCAAGGGCATCAAAAGCCACCGGACAGTGGAGCAGGCTCTCCACATTGTGGAGAACTTAGAACATCGGGCAGGAAAGGATGCGGAAGGCAAGACCGGGGACGGTGTGGGAATCATGCTCCAGATTTCCCACAAATTTTTCAAAAAGGCGGCCGCCCAGGCAGGAATCCGGCTGGGCGGCGAGCGGGAGTATGGGATCGGCATGTTCTTCTTCCCCCAGGATGAGCTTGCCAGAAACCAGGCAAAGAAGATGCTGGAGATCATCGTCCAGAAGGAGGGCATGAAGTTCCTGGGATGGAGGGATGTACCCATCCACCCGGAGCTGATCGGTGACAAGGCCGTGGAGAAGATGCCCTGCATTGTCCAGGGCTTCATAGAAAAACCTGCGGATACGCCAAAGGGACTGGATTTTGACCGGAAGCTCTATGTGGCCCGCCGGGTATTTGAACAGAGCAATGACAATACCTATGTGGTGTCATTGAGCAGCCGCACCATCGTGTACAAGGGCATGTTCCTGGTGAAGGAGCTGCGCCGGTTCTTTGAAGAGCTTCAGGATCCGGACTACGAGTCTGCCCTGGCGGTGGTTCATTCCCGGTTCAGCACCAACACCAATCCCAGCTGGATGCGTGCCCATCCCAACCGTCTCATTGTCCACAACGGGGAGATCAATACCATCCGGGGCAATGTGGACAAGATGATGGCACGGGAAGAGACCATGGAATCGGAATATTTCCATTCCAACATGTACAAGGTTCTGCCCATTATCAACCAGGAAGGGTCGGATTCGGCTATGCTGGACAATGCCCTGGAGTTCATGGTCATGAGCGGTATGGAGCTGCCGCTGGCTGTGATGATCACCATCCCGGCCCCCTGGGAGCATGACAAGTCCATGCCCCAGGAGATCAAGGATTTCTACCGGTATTATGCGACCATGATGGAGCCCTGGGACGGTCCGGCATCCATTGTATTCAGCGACGGAGATCTGCTGGGAGCGGTGCTGGACCGCAACGGCCTGCGCCCGTCCCGTTACTATATCACTGATGATGACCAGATGATTCTGGCATCGGAAGTGGGAGCCATTGATATCGATCAGACTCATGTAGTGAAGAAGGAGCGGCTTCGTCCGGGACGGATGCTTTTGGTGGACACGGTTAGGGGAGAGCTGGTCAGTGATGAGGAATTAAAGGAGCGTTACGCTTCCCGCCGTCCTTATGGGGAGTGGCTGGATACCCATATGACAGAGCTTAAAGATCTGCCTATCCCCAACAAGGGAGTCCCGGCCATGTCAAGGGAGGAACGGGCCAGACTCCAGAAGACCTACGGCTACACCTATGAGCAGTATAAGACCATGATCCTGCCTATGGCCCTTAATGGGGCGGAGGCTGTATCTGCCATGGGTGCGGACAGCCCTCTGGCAGTGCTCTCCAAAAAGCATCAGCCGCTGTTCAACTATTTCAAGCAGCTCTTTGCCCAGGTGACCAATCCGCCTATTGATGCTATCCGTGAGGAGATCGTCACCTCCACCACCGTCTATGTGGGGGAAGAGGGCAACGTGCTGGAGGAAAAGGCAGAGAACTGCAAGATCCTGCGGGTGGAAAATCCCATCCTCACCTGCACGGATCTCTTAAAGATCAAATATATGAAAAAGCCCGGATACAAGGTAGAGGTGATCCCCATCACCTACTACAAGAGCACATCCCTGGCCAAGGCCATCAGCCGCCTTTTTCTGGAGGTGGACCGTGCCTACCGGGACGGGGTGAACATCATCATTCTCTCCGACCGGGATATTGATGAAAACCATGTGCCCATCCCGTCCCTGCTTGCAGTGTCGGCGCTGCAGCAGCATCTGGTTCAGACCAAGAAACGTACCTCCATGGCCCTGATCCTGGAGAGCGGGGAGCCAAGGGAGGTTCACCATTTTGCAACTCTTCTGGGCTACGGCGCTTCGGCCATCAACCCGTATCTGGCCCAGGAGTCGGTCCGCTACCTTATCGAAAGCGGAATGCTGGACAAGGATTACTACGCGGCGGTGGATGACTATAACTCTGCTGTCCTCCATGGGATCGTGAAGATATCCTCCAAGATGGGTATTTCCACCATCCAGTCCTACCAGGGGGCACAGATTTTCGAGGCTGTAGGCATTTCTAAAGAGGTGATTGACAAATATTTTACCAATACCGTCAGCCGGGTGGGAGGCATCACCCTGGAGGATATTGCCAGGGATGTGGATGAGCTTCACTCCTCTGCCTTTGATCCCCTGGGGCTGGATGTGGATCTGACCCTGGAGAGTGTTGGAAGCCACAAGGAGAGGGCCGGACAGGAGGAGCATCTGTACAATCCCCGTACCATACACCTTCTCCAGCAGGCGGCATGGAAGAATGATTACAGTCTTTTTAAAGAGTACAGCCACGCACTGAACGAAGAAGGGCAGACCATCAATCTGCGCAGCCTTATGGATTTTAACTTTGATGAAAACGGCGGGATCCCCATAGACGAGGTGGAAAGCGTGGATTCCATCGTGAAACGCTTCAAAACGGGAGCTATGTCCTACGGATCCATTTCCCAGGAGGCCCATGAGACTCTGGCCATTGCCATGAACCGGCTGGGCGGCAAGTCCAATACAGGTGAGGGCGGTGAGAGCGTGGACCGTCTGGTGCCTGGGCCGAAGAACCAGAACCGGTGTTCCGCCATCAAGCAGGTGGCGTCCGGGCGGTTCGGCGTTACCTCCAGGTATCTGGTCAGTGCCCAGGAGATCCAGATCAAGATGGCCCAGGGTGCCAAGCCCGGAGAGGGGGGACAGCTTCCCGGCGGCAAGGTATACCCCTGGGTGGCCAAAACCCGTCATTCCACCACAGGTGTGGGCCTGATCTCACCGCCGCCCCACCACGATATCTACTCCATTGAGGATCTGGCCCAGCTGATCTACGACCTGAAGAATTCCAATACCAGGGCCAGGATCTCGGTGAAGCTGGTGTCCGAGGCCGGAGTCGGTACGGTAGCGGCTGGCGTGGCCAAG
>CAJTOW010000116.1:7003-12288 GCA_910577655.1 uncultured Lachnospiraceae bacterium
AGGCAGGAGCCCAGGTGATCTTGGTCTCCTCCTTTGACGGCGGCACCGGCGCGGCGCCCAGGAACTCTATCTACAACGCGGGCCTGCCCTGGGAGCTGGGGGTGGCGGAGGCCCATCAGACCCTGATTATGAACGGCCTGCGGGACAAGGTGATCCTGGAGACCGATGGCAAGCTGATGACCGGGCGGGATGTGGCCATCGCCTGCATCCTGGGGGCGGAGGAATTCGGTTTCGCCACGGCTCCTCTGGTGACCATGGGCTGTGTCATGATGCGTGTCTGCAACCTGGATACCTGTCCGGTGGGGATCGCCACCCAGAATCCGGAGCTGAGAAAGCGTTTCAGGGGCAAGCCGGAGTATGTGGTGAATTTCATGCATTTCGTGGCCCAGGAGCTGCGGGAATATATGGCGAAGCTGGGAGTGCGCACTGTAGATGAGCTGGTGGGGCGCACCGAGCTTCTGAAGAAGAAGGAAATGATCCCCAACCAGCGGGCCTGCAAGGTGGACTTTAGCAGCATTCTGGACAATCCTTATGAGGGAATGCGTTTCAGGGGATATGGGGAGAAGCTGGAGTTTGACTTTCAGCTTGAGGAGACCATGGATGAGAAGGTGCTTTTAAAGAAGCTGAAACCGGCTCTGTCAGGGGGGCAGAAGAAGAGCCTCCGGATCGATGTTTCCAATGTGGACAGGAGTCTGGGAACCATCTTCGGATCCGAGATCACCCGCCGTTATCCGGAGGGGCTGCCGGAGGATACATTTACCATAAGCTGCAGCGGCAGCGGCGGACAGAGCTTTGGCGCATTCATCCCCAAAGGTCTTACCCTGGAGCTGGTGGGGGACAGCAATGACTACTTTGGCAAGGGGCTTTCCGGCGGCAAGCTGATCGTGTATCCGCCCAGATCCGTGAAATTCTGTGCCCAGGACAATATTATAATAGGAAATGTCGCCTTGTACGGCGCCACCAGCGGAAAAGCATTTATCAATGGCATCGCAGGCGAGAGGTTCTGCGTCCGCAATTCCGGTGCCACGGCGGTGGTGGAGGGCGTGGGTGACCACGGCTGTGAATACATGACCGGCGGTTGTGTGGTGGTGCTGGGCACGACCGGCAAGAATTTTGCGGCAGGCATGAGCGGCGGCATCGCCTATGTACTGGATGAGAAGCGGGATCTGTACAAGCGGCTCAACAAGGAGCTGGTCTCCTTTGAGGATGTCAGCAACAAGTATGATGTCCTGGAATTAAAGGAGATGATCCAGGAGCATGTGGCCTATACCAATTCAGCCAGAGGTAAGGAGATCCTGGAGCATTTCGGAGAGTATCTTCCTAAGTTTAAGAAGATTCTTCCCCACGACTACCGGCGGATGATGAACAGCATTGTCCAGATGGAGGAGAAGGGCTTAAGCAGCGAGCAGGCACAGATTGAAGCGTTCTACGTAAATAAGCAGGGTTAAGGAGGTGCCATGATGGGAAAGCCAACAGGATTTTTGGAGTATGAGAGAGTGACCAGTGAGGCAGCGGCGCCTCTGGAGCGGATCCGGCATTTTAATGAATTTCACACGCCCCTGACCGAGGAGCAGCAGAAGAAGCAGGGGGCGCGGTGTATGGAGTGCGGTGTGCCCTTCTGCCAGTCCGGAATGATGATCGGCGGGATGGTGTCTGGATGCCCTTTAAATAACCTGGTGCCTGAGTGGAATGATCTGGTGTATACCGGCAACTGGGCCCAGGCCTACAACCGTCTGAAAAAGACCAACAACTTCCCTGAGTTCACCAGCCGGGTATGTCCGGCACTGTGTGAGGCGGCATGTACCTGCGGTCTCAACGGGGATCCGGTCAGTGTGAAGGAGAATGAGTATGCCATTATCGAGAAAGCCTATGCTTCCGGCAAGGCCGGGGCACGTCCGCCCAGGCTGCGCACAGGCAAGCGGGTGGCTGTGGTGGGCTCGGGCCCTTCGGGGCTGGCGGCAGCGGATCAGCTGAACCGCAGGGGACATTCGGTGACAGTCTTTGAGCGGGAGGACAGAATAGGCGGTCTTTTGATGTATGGGATCCCCAATATGAAGCTGGAAAAACATGTTATCGACAGGAAGGTGGAGGTGATGAAGGCTGAGGGCATCACCTTTGTGACCAACGCGGATGTGGGGAAGAACTACAAGGCCGGGAAGCTGAAACGGGAGTTTGACTGTATCATCCTGGCCTGCGGCGCGGGAAATCCCAGGGATATCCAGGTGCCGGGACGTGACGGGGAAGGGATCTTCTTTGCCGTGGATTTCTTAAAATCCACCACAAAGAGCCTTCTGGCTTCAGGACTGGAGGACGGGAACTATATTTCCGCCAGGGATAAGCATGTGCTGGTCATCGGAGGCGGTGACACAGGAAATGACTGTGTGGGTACTGCCGTCCGCCACGGCTGCGCGTCGGTGACCCAGCTTGAGATGATGCCAAAGCTGCCGGACAGACGGACGGAGGATAATGCATGGCCCCAGTGGCCCAGGGTCTGCAAGACGGATTATGGCCAGGAGGAGGCAGCGGCTGTCTTTGGCCAGGATCCCCGGATCTACCAGACTACAGTCAAGGAGTTTGTCAAGGATGAGGCCGGTAAGGTCTGCCGGGCGGTGCTTGTGAGTCTGGCGCCCCAGAAGGATGCAGAGACGGGCCGGACCCTGATGGTACCGGTGGAGGGCAGTGAGCGGGAGATCCCGGCTGACCTGGTACTGATCGCGGCAGGATTTCTGGGTGCCCAGCCCTATGTGGCCGATGCCTTTGGCGTGGAGCTGGACGGGCGGACCAATGTGGCTACGGAGCCTGGGTGCCATGAAACTTCCGTGGAGAAGATATTCACTGCCGGGGATATGCACCGGGGGCAGTCCCTGGTGGTGTGGGCCATCCGGGAAGGAAGAGAGGCGGCCAGGGAGGCGGATCAGTATCTGATGGGGTATACGGGGCTGGCGTAGGGCGTAACAGTTCAAGGGGTGACTGGACGGCTGGCGTAGGGCGTAACAGTTCAAGGGATGAGTGAACGGCTGGTGTAGGGCGTAACAGTTTAAGGGGTTACTGAACAGTTGCCGTAAGACAGCTGTATTTCCTGCTTCTTTTATATTTTCACTTTACATCCTGCCGAAATATGATATACTTGGTCTGAAACAGTAATGGTCCCGTCAGCGGGCACCGTTACACAAAACTATTATACAGAATGCAGAGTAGGTCTGTGCGCGTTAAGTGCCGGGTGGACGGGGAGTTGCCTGCCGGACGAAAAGGGCGGAGGATGAAGAATCTGTCCTTGCGGTGCATGGTCCGCATCCCGCTGCAAAGAGGATAGGGGACCGGGCAGAGAAGTTCTGCCCCGGCTTTCGGTTATCTCCTTTGTGGTTCGAGAGGTCTGCAAAGGAGGTAATTTTTTATGAAGAGATTAGCAACTTTGTTTACCTGTTCCTATGGTGAGTTTCGGAGTACACGGACCATTACCACGGCGGCTATGCTGGGGGCGGTGTCTGTGGTACTGGGGTATTTCTCCGTGCAGCTGGGGGATTATATCAGGATCAGCTTCTCCACGATCGCCAACCAGCTGGTGTACTATCTGTTCGGTCCGGTCTTTGGATGTGTGTTCGGAGGCGTGCTGGATGTGCTGAAGTACCTGATTAAGCCCACCGGGGGATTCTTTCCGGGCTTTACCCTGAGTGCGGCAGTGGCCGGAGCGCTGTATGGGGTCTTCTATTACCGGAAGCCTGTCCGGCTGTGGCGGGTCCTGGCGGCGGAGCTGGTGGTGGCTGTAATCTGCAATATGTTCCTGGGGACGCTGTGGCTGAGTATGCTGTACGGGAAGGCATTTATGGTGCTGCTTCCCATGCGGGTGGTGAAGAATCTGATCATGTGGCCTGTCAATTCCGCGCTGTTCTATGTGGTGGTGAAGACCATGGAGGAGACGGGCGCGATGCGGATGATCAGGGGAGAAAGGGGCTCTGGCAGCAGGAACTAGTACTGCATTGCGGAAATAACGGTGAATTCCGTGCTCGATATCTGCGTCAGCTGTGCGTCTGCAAAGGCGACGGCGTAGTGGACCCTACGTCTAGCTTTGCAGGCGTGCAGATGGCGTGGATAGCGGGTGCTTAATTCACTGGAATTTCCGCAATGCAGTACTAGAGCGTGTCTGAAAATTGCTGGATATTCGTCAATATGCCGAAAGCAGGTAAAAATCACACCTTGATTCACTCTTTTTTCTGCGCTTTAGGGGCAGATAACCGGGCTTTCCAGGATATTTCCAGCGATTTTGTACCAGATTTTGTGCAGAATTTAATTTTCAGACACACTCTAGAGTGTGTCTGAAAGTTCATTCCCGGCAGGTGCAGTCGGCCCGGAGTTTCCGGGGCAGGGAGAGTGCCATGCCCCGGAGCCGCCACCGTCGGTGCGGCGGCTTCTGAAAACGGTGTGGAAGGCGGTAAATGAGGGCCTGGGGTAACCGTTGCTATATAAAAAGGGCATGATGGAGGAAAACATGGAAAAACAAAAGAAGGGGAAGCGTTTGTCTGCCTACCAGCCGGATTATGTGGTGTTTGATCTGGAGACCACAGGGCTGAGTCCGGCGACGGACCAGATCATCGAGATCTCGGCAGTGAAAGTGAAAGGCGGAAGGATAAAGGATACCTTTTCCACCCTGGTCAATCCTGGACGGCATATTCCTGCTTCCGCTTCCCAGGTGAATGGGATCACAGATGGAATGGTGGCAGATGCGCCTGTGCTGAAGGATGTACTGAAGCGTTTCCTGGTTTTTATCGGAGAGGATACTTTAGTTGGCCACAATATTCACAGCTTTGACATGAAGTTTTTGAATGCTGCGATGCAGGAATTTTATCAGAAAGATCTGGAAAATGATTATATAGATACACTTTACATGGCAAGGAGCTGCTTAAAAGAGCTGGCCCGCCACCGTCTGGTGGATCTGGCCGCCCATTTCCGCATCAGTACCCAGGGCGCCCACAGGGCCTTAAACGACTGTATGATGAACCAGAAGTGCTTTGAGGAAATGGGAAAACGGATGGCAGCTGTTCCCCATAGGTCAGCAGCAGAGACGTGTCCCAGATGCGGGGGAGAGCTGCTGAAACGGAATGGGAGATTTGGTCCCTTTTATGGGTGCAGCAATTATCCGGAGTGCAGGTATACGAGGAATGGGTGACACCGGAGAGGAGAATGATGTACTGGTTTCTGGCTCCGAAACCCGCAATCAGGGGGAACCTTATTCAGAAGTGTACCCCTTGACCTGTTACGGCATCTGCCCATGAAAATCGCTGCGCGAT
>CAJTOW010000117.1 GCA_910577655.1 uncultured Lachnospiraceae bacterium
GTCCCTTCCCATGTACCGATGCCCGCGAAAGGGGCTGATCCGTACATGATTTATACTTTTTCCGGGGCAAATCTGAAAAATCTTTCTGCCAACTGCCCACTGTGGTTAGTATTTGCAGGAACCGCTATTCCAATACAATGCAAAAATATATTACTAAAGCGTGTCTGAAAATTCATTTCTGGCATCTCCACAAGGGACACCAGAAAGCAATTTTCAAACACGCTCCAACCCTTACGGCAGCTCAAACGCCTCCCGTATACTGTCATAATGCAGAAATATCCCCTGTCCCGCCAGCTTTTGGATCTCCTCCAAAGTAGCCAGCATAAAACCGTCAGTCTCCGCCTCCTGGGGACGGACATCGGCTTCGTCAAAGTCAAGGATGAACCTATAGACATCCACAAAGTAATTGTCTCCGGTTCCCGGATTCTCCCGGTGATAGGTGAAAAGATATCCTCCAGCGGCCCCGGACACATCGATCCCGGTCTCCTCCCGGACTTCCCGGATCACTGCGTCCTTTGAATCCTCCCCGGCCAGCACCGCGCCCCCGGACACCTCCCACCAGCCTGGCGCCCAGTGCTTGGTCATGACCCGCTTCGTGATCAGGAATCTCCCATCCGGGCGGGCCACCACCCCCAGTACCGTCAGATGATACTCATCATCCGCCAGACACCAGTCATTCCGCGCCATGGTGCGCCCGGTCCTCTCTTTATTCTTATCATAGATATCCCAACGTTCCATATGCATCCCTTTCTACTCTGTACCGGAATTACGGTCACGATCCTTTTTAGCCCACCATCATGCTCCAGAGCGTGTCTGAAAATTCATTTCCTCCACTGCTCTGGCATACCCTCAGAATTGCCCCCGGCCCGTCACCACGCGATCACCTCATACCCCGTATCCGTCACCAGAACCTGGATCTCCCACTGGGCAGAGGGGAGTCCGTCCCTTGTCCGCACCGTCCAGCCATTCTGCCCATCCACCCAGTTCTCACAGGTACCCATGTTGACCATAGGTTCGATGGTAAAGCACAGCCCTGGTGCCATGATCATCCCGGTGCCTTTCCGGGCCACATAGCTGACAAAAGGATCCTCATGAAAAGCCAGCCCCACCCCGTGACCGCCGATATTCTGCACTACCTGATAGCCATGGGTCCTGGCATGGTCATTGACCGCCTGACCCACATCCCCCAGAAATCCCCAGGGCTTTACCTGCTTAAGGCCCAGCTCCATGCACTCCTTTGTGACCTCCACCAGCTTCTGCTTTTCCGGGGTCGTGCTGCCGATAATAAACATCCGGGAGGAATCAGAATAGTAGCCGTCCAAGATCGTGGACACATCCACATTGATAATATCCCCCTCCTGAAGAACAATATCCGGGGAAGGGATTCCATGG
This sequence comes from uncultured Lachnospiraceae bacterium, assembly GCA_910577655.1. Lineage (GTDB taxonomy): Bacteria > Bacillota > Clostridia > Lachnospirales > Lachnospiraceae > Brotaphodocola. The sequence continues at coordinate 1,393 of CAJTOW010000117.1, forward strand.
CACACCTGATCATTAACAGAGGTGCAGACACTTTTCGGAAATCCTTCAAAATTCAGGGGGGCCGGAATCCCATGCCGCCTGGTGGTCTCCTCATAGACCCACCGGTCAATCTCTTCTGTGGGCACACCTGCTTTGATATGCTCCGCCACATAATCCAGCACCGCCACATTGATTTTCGCGCTTTCACGGATCTTCTCCATCTGGTATGGAGTCTTGATCAGATTCCTGGACGGGATCTTGCATCCGCGGAGCCGGTATGCGGCCAGCTTCCTGTCAAATTCATAATGACATTTTTTATATTTCTGACCGCTGCCGCACCAGCAGGGATCATTCCTGTTTATCGTTATCATATCTGTCTGCTCCTCTTTCTGCTGCCGGAACAAAACCATGCTCTGGCAGGCTGTACCATGAAAACCGTGACATTTCAGTCGGGCGGCGCGAAACCATGTTCCCGTAAGCTATACTACAAAAAGCCATATAGTTTTGCCGCATTTCCGTAAAAGACTGCTTCCCGGTATTTCTCCGGCACCACGTGGGAGATGAAGTCAATGTACTGCTCCAGATTCACCAGAGGCCAGTCAGTCCCGAACATGATCCGGCTGTAATCCAGATAGCCAAGCCATGTCTTAAGGGCCTCCACATATCCCCGCTTCTCCTCCACAAATGTCTCCACATGGATCTGTCCCTCCAAAAGTCCTGACAGATCCGCCCATACATTGGGATTCTTGCTGATGACTGCCGCCGCGTCATTCAGCCAGGGGTTTCCGAAATGGCACATGACGAACCGGACACGGGGATGCTTCACGGCCGCCTCATCCAGAGTCAGGGGATGGGCGTATTTCAGATACGCGTCAGGGCCTGCTGTCTCCCCCATATGGATAGCCACCGGCTTGTCATAGTGAGCCGCCAGCTCATAGACCGGATCATAGATCTGGTCGGATACATAGACCGGATTGTAACCCGGATACAGCTTGATCCCGGCACACTGTTCCTGCTTCAGATGATACTCCAGAAGCTTTAGAGAACCCTGAATATCGTGGCTGCTCAGATAAGAACGGTCCAGACCGATACAGTATCTCAGCCACCGGGGATACTGATGCCGCTCCGGCTCCAGGCCCCGGTTTCCCATAACCACACCGCCGACGATTCCCAGACGGTCATATTCAGACCGCAGATGCTTCAGACTGTTAATATGTCCTGCCCTGACGGAAATCTGGTTAAAATATAAATCCTCTTCTACAAAATGCAGGTGAGCATCAATAATTCCCATACTCCATGCCTTCCCTTCTATACGGATTTAAATCTCCCACAGTTCATAATACCCTGACTGCCTGCTCAACGTTCCTTCCACCGCAATGACCTGAGATATTCCTTCTGCTCCTTTGTGATCCGGTAGCTCTCCACCGCCTTCTGGATGGCCTTGTTGTGGCACCACCGTTCCAGACGCCGCTCTTCTATATATGGAAGCACCGTCTCATACTGCTTTGCCAGAGCCGTGGCGAAATACCAGGCCACCATCATTTTTACATAATATTCCTCTGAGCGCACTGCCGCCACCATCCGGGAATATTCCTCCTCAAAGGCCTCATCCAGATAGAAGGACATCAGCATCCCTATGGCAAACCGGACCGTATAAGGATGTTCCGACCGGATCCAGCGGCGGACCGCATCCAGAAGCTCTGGCAGATGCTTCTTAAACACCTTGGGAGACATAAGATCGCAGGTGGCCCAGTTGTCCACGAAAGGAAGAAACTTCTCCAGCGCCTCCAGGCACTGCCCATGATCCTTCATGGCACTGATCAGAAACCCGTGCAGATTGTTCTCCTCATAATAGTGGTGAGGGAGATCTTCCAGAAATATCTCCGCATCCGGTGTCCTCCCAAACTCTTTGGCGTACCCCCGCAGCTGGGGAGTCCGCACTCCGATTACCCGTTCCTTATCAATGGTGGGCATCAGACGGCTTTGAAAATCCCGGTACTCCAGATCCTGCATGGCAAAGAGGCGCTCACGCACCTCTTTTTCTATCTGCTGTCTTCTTTCCATATGCCCTCTCCTGCTCTTTCAATAATGCCCCACAACCCTTACACTCCCTCCATGGCCTCCCTGGCCACAGAAAGCATCAGCTTGATCCGGTTCTCCTGGTTGACCCGGGTGGCTCCGGGGTCGTAGTCAATGGGAACGATATTGGCCTTGGGGTACATCTCTTTAATCTTATGCACCATGCCCTTTCCGCAGACGTGGGTGGGCAGACAGCCAAAGGGCTGGGTACACACGATATTGGAATAGCCGTGCTTCACCAGCTCGATCATCTCAGCAGGCAGGAACCATCCCTCCCCCATACGGTTTCCCACACTGATCAGTCCCTCCACCAGGGGCTTGGTGTCCTCATAGGCAGAGAGCTGGGTAAATACCGGGTACCGGTCGACACACTCCATGAAAGCCTTCTCTACCTTCTTGAAATAATTCAGCAGTGTGGTGGCGACAAACTTCTTCACCTTGCTGCCGCCGTAGATCTTCACATCCTGGATTCTGGCATCCACCTTGAACATAAGAAAGCCCAGAAGTCCCGGAACCATGACCTCACAGCCCTGCTCCGCCAGGAATTCCTCCAGATTATTATTGGCAAAGCTTGCATACTTGACATAGATCTCACCCACAATCCCCACCTTGACCTTGGCCACCTTGTTCATGGGAATAGAAGCAAAGGACGCCAGGATCCTGTCAAAATTCTCTGTCATTTCCTTAAAGCTAAATCCCTTCCCTGCCTGGAACTGGTCCGTGATCTCATGAACCCAGCGGCTGATCTGTGCTGTAGTATCCCCTTTATTGATCTCGTAAGCCCTTGTCTGGTTGCTGAGAAGCATCAGAAGGTCCCCATAGATAACCCCCGCCGCGCACCGGCGTATAATGGGGATTGTCATCACAAAGCCGCCGTTGTACTCCATTCCGGAGAGATTGAAGGAAATCACCGGTACCTGGGAATAGCCCGCCTTCTCCAGGGCACGCCGCAGCAGATGGATATAGTTGGACGCACGGCATCCGCCGCCGGACTGCATGATCATCAGGGCAGTCTTGTCTACATCGTATTTACCGCTCTCCAGGGCATCCAGGAACTGTCCGATGACCAGCAGCGCCGGATAGCAGGTATCGTTGTGGACGTAGCGCAGTCCCAACTGCTTGATCTCCGGCTTCGCGGTCCGCAGAAGCTCCATTTTGTAGCCCTCGTTTACAAACACATATTTCAGTATCTCAAAATGAATCGGAAGCATATCCGGGACCAGAATCGTATAATCTTTTTTCATTTCTTTGGTGAAAATGATCCGCCCGTTCCTTGCCCGCTTGAATTTTCTCGTATTCGTCTCCATTTTTTCGCCTTTCTCAGACACATTCTGTTAGGGGAATGTTACCGCTGACAGTCCGTACACTCTTCCTGCCCCGCCCTTCTTCCCCTTCCAGTTTATTATCTATTCTTTACTATTCACGGGTCCGGCTCCGCCGGACAAGAAGCATCGGGCGTCCGCCTGATGTGGAAAACTGGACGAAAACAGTCTTACAAGCGAGCCCCGCGTCTGTTTTCGTCCAGTTTTCCCCGCCCCGTGAACTGTAACATCTATTCTGCCTTCCTTGCCTCCTGCTGCTCCAGTGCAGCCAGAAGACTTCGCAGCCTCACCCGCACGGCCCCCAGATTGGTGATCTCATCGATCTTGATCTGGGTGTAGATCTTCCCGGCGTCCTCCACGATCCGGCGCACCTCATCAGTGGTAATGGCATCCAGCCCGCAGCCGAAGCTGACCAGCTGCACGATGTCCATGTCCGCCTGGGTGCACACATACCGGGCCGCCGCATACAGACGGGAATGGTACATCCACTGGTTCAAGACCTTCACCGGGAACCGGGATACCTTATGGCTCACCGAATCCTCGGAAATGACGCTGACGCCAAATCCATTGATCAGCATGTCTATCCCATGGTTGATCTCCGGGTCCACATGATAGGGTCTTCCGGCCAGCACGATAATCCGTCTGCCTTCCTTCCTGGCCAGAGCCACAATCTCCTCTGCCTTTTTGCGCACCCGGCCAAGGAACAGATCCCGTTCTTTAAAGGCCAGATCACTGGCCCGCTTTACCGCCTTTAGTTCTACTCCGTCAAAGTACCTGCCCAGAAGCTCTGTCATCTTTTCCGGGAAGAATTTTCTCTTGTGAGGTCCCACATAGTCACTGATCAGCCGGGTTCTGCCTGGGAATTTCATGTTTGCGGCAATGACCTCCGGATAGTAGGCTACCACGGGACAGTTGTAATTGTTGTCTCCCAGGCCCTCGTCGAAGTTAAAACTCATGCAGGGGTAGAATACCGCGTCCACCTGCTTCTCCTTCAGGTATTCCACATGGCCATGGAGCATCTTGGCCGGAAAGCACACCGTGTCACTGGGAATAGAATACTGCCCCTCCAGGTACAGCTCCCTGGTGGAAAACGGCGACACCACCACCCCGAACCCCAGCTCCGAGAAAAACTTATGCCAGAAAGGCACCAGCTCATACATGTTTAATCCCATGGGAATACCGATGGTCTCCTTGCGTTTCCCGTCCACCGGTGCGTAGGCAGCCAGCAGCTCCTGCTTGTATTTGTAGATATTGTGCTCTGCGTCGGAGGTGCGTTTCGTCACCGGACGCTCACATTTATTGCCGGCGATGTATTTGCGTCCGCCGGAGAAGGTGTTGATGCTTAAGAGACAATGGTTGCTGCAGAGACCGCAGTTAGTATTCTTCACCTCATGGACAAAGCTCTGCAGCTCCTCATAGGTCACGATTTTACTCTTCTCTTTCTTGTGCTCCATGGCATGGAGGGCACAGCCGTAAGCGCCCATGAGTCCGGCGATCACCGGCCGCACCACAAAGAGTCCCAGCTCCCGTTCGAAGGCCCGCAAAACGGCATCATTTAAAAAGGTTCCCCCCTGAACCACGATCCGTCTGCCCAGCTCGTCCACGCTGGCAGGACGGATCACCTTGTAGATAGCATTCTTCACCACGCTGATGGAAAGGCCCGCGGAGATATCCTCTGTGCTGACCCCATCCTTTTGCGCCTGTTTCACAGATGAATTCATAAACACCGTGCACCGTGACCCCAGATCCACGGCATTTTTTGAAAAAAGCCCCTGTCTGGAGAACTCCTCTGCCGAGTAGTTCAAGGCCCCCGCGAAGGTCTGGAGGAAGGAACCACAGCCGGAGGAGCAGGCCTCATTAAGGTAAATATTATCAATGGCAGAATTATGGATCTTGAAGCATTTCATATCCTGACCGCCGATATCGATAATAAACTCCACATCCGGCATGAATTCCTGGGCCGCCTTTAAATGAGCCATGGTTTCCACCAGCCCATAGTCCATGGAAAAGGCATTGCGGATAATATCCTCCCCGTAGCCGGTCACACAGGCGCCCAGGAGATGAACCTGGGGATTCTTCTCGTACATGCGGGTCAGATAATCCCGCACAATGGGCACCGGATTGCCGCTGTTGGAGAGATAGGTGCTGTCCAGAATCTCCTTGTCCTCTCCGATGACCACAGCCTTCACCGTGGTGGAACCGGCATCGATCCCCAGCCAGGCTTTACCCATATAGCCCTCCAGCTTTCCATATGTAACATCCGCCCGGGCATGGCGGGCACGGAATTCCTGGTAATCCGCCTCATCCGCAAACAGCGGAGGCAGGGTGTCGAAATCATTGACCGACTCGTAGGCTGAGAGCCTGAAAATCACCTGATCCAGATCCACGGAATTCCTTGCGCACAGAGCAGCCCCCAGAGCCACATAATACAAGGAATTGTCAGGGCAGGTTCCCTTTAAATGCAAAGCCTTGTCAAAGCTTTTGCGAAGCTCCGGCATGAAGGTCAGGGGGCCGCCCAGATACAGCACATTCCCCTCAATGGCCCTGCCCTGGGCCAGACCGCCGATGGTCTGGTTCACCACGGCGCTGAAAATACTTGCCGAGATATCCCGCTTGTCCGCCCCCTGGTTGATCAGGGGCTGGATATCACTTTTGGCAAATACACCGCAGCGGGACGCGATGGTGTACTGCTTGGTGCTTTCCCTGGCAAAGTCATTCATCTCATCCGGGGTGATCCCCAGAAGAGTGGCCATCTGGTCAATGAACGCACCGGTACCGCCTGCACAGGAACCATTCATCCGGGCCTCCATAGCCCCCTGGAGGTAGATGATCTTGGCATCCTCCCCTCCCAGCTCGATGATCACATCGGTGCCAGGAGCCTTCTCCTGGGCCGCCACCTTGGTGGCATACACTTCCTGGACGAAATCGATGGCACAGTTTTCTGCCATCCCCATCCCGGCAGAACCGGAGATCACCAGACTGGTCTCCTCCTTCCCCGGGAATCTGGCACGGATCTTTTCCAGGGCCTCCACGGTCTTAGCCGTAATCTGGGAAAAATGACGCTCATAAGCAGAGTATACAATATTCCCCAATCCGTCCAGCACAATACTTTTTATGGTTGTAGAACCTACATCCAATCCTATCTTCAAAAGAACACACTCCTAAAATTAAAAATATTCTTGTATGGGTACAGAATGCCATACTAAGCTTCCATTATACCACGAAAGTCTGTTTTAGGTAACCATGTATTCTGTTTTTTCCTTATCTTGACAAAATTTTTACACGAGAGCCTTGATCACTTGTTACTATTTCACCATTTATCCATGAAAAACTGGCCAAAAACAGTCTTACAAGTGAGCTTGATATCTGTTTTTGGCCAGTTTTTCCCGCCCCATAATACTTCACCGGCCAGACACTTCCGCGTCAAATAACACTTCAATATCATAGTCTCTGACATCATAAGAACCCAGCATAAAGTTCTCTACCAGTGTTATTGCATTGGCTTTCGCTTTGTCAAGCAATCCCCTGTCTATGGCCGCCTGCTCCTCGCTGTTTTTCAGCTCGGCAAATGAATCCGCAACATCTGTCACGCTAATAGGGTTAAAAATATTATTTTTCTCATCGTAAAGCTCAAAGCTGTTCTGGTCAACATCGGAACTGATAATTTCCGCTTCGGGAAGGGTAACGGTTATCTTCTTCGCCGCATCATCTTTATCAATCTGGATCCTGGTAAAATCAATTCCAGCCATAACCGTGCCATCATAGCTATAGATAAAGGTCGATGTTGTGAAGGGAATCTTGAATCCTTTGATGCTTCTTGAACTGTCTGCCCTTTCCACATGAGTATAGCTGTATTCTGCTGTACATAATTTCCCGATATTGGTCATGCTGGCCCGGATGGTTTCACCGGAAATCTCCACCTGCTTCTCAACTACCTTCTCGACCACCTTCTCAACAGGAATCTCCCTGATAACTGTTTTCACCTGCCTGCTGTAATAATATTTTGTCCCAAAAAACACAGCACAGCAAGCCAGAATAATGACCAGCAAAGTTAATGCAATATTGGCAATCTTTTTCATTGGAATACCTCACTATAAACGAATTACTTTTATAACCACGCGGTTGCCAGTACAACCGAGTAAAACGCCGCAGTGATTACAGCCAGAGCACCGATCAGTGTCAGTAATGCTTTTTTCATCTTTCTCCCCTTATTTAAGCCGATTTATAGTTTAACAATTTTTACAAAATCCTATTTAGTTTACCATATTTCGACATATATTTCAATCATTACTGTTCACGGGAGTGATGTTCCGGCAGGTACGCTCTGGAAAAAGTTTTCCCCGGATTGCGGGTTTCGGATGCAATCCGGGGAAAGCTTTTTTCAGAGCTGGTATCCGCCGGCCAAGAAAAAAGAGCCTGACCGTAGACAGTAACAATCTGTTATGATGCTGCAAGATCAGGCAGACAAATAACGCAGACCATTCCCTATTCTTCCTCAATATGCTCCAGCCCCTGGTCTATGATGGTCCGTACATGCCCGTCTGCCAGGGAGTAGAAGATGGACTTGCCCTCCCTGCGGCTCTTCACCAGTTTGTTCTGCTTGAGGATCTTCAGCTGATGGGAAATCGCCGACTGGGTCATGTTCAGGGCCTCTGCCAGATCGCAGACACACACCTCCGCCTCAAACAGTACAAACAGGATACGGATCCGGGTGGAATCGCCAAAGACCTTGAACAGCTCTGCCAGATCATACAGCCGCTCCTCCTCCGGCATCTTCTCCTGAACCACCTTCAGCAGTTCTTCGTGGACTTCTGTAGTTTCACAGCATTCGATCTCATATTCTGCCAAATATTTTACCTTCCTTTCCAAAGGTTATAACCATTCATGTCCCCCTGAGGGGACGGTATAGAGCAGCGGTCCAGACAAGCCATTCCCCGGGAAATACCCAGACCTGTCTGAACTGTTACCTGAAATTACAGATGCTTCACATTCAGGGCGCGAATCGCGTTAAGCACAGCGATCACCATGACTCCCACATCTGCAAAGATAGCGATCCACATATTGGCGATGCCAATGGCACCCAGAACCAGGCATACCAGTTTGATGCCAATAGCAAAGTATATGTTTTCATATACAATACGGAGGCATTTGCGGGAGATCCGGATCGCCTTGGCGATCTTCACCGGGTCATCGTCCATAAGAACCACATCTGCTGCCTCAATGGCCGCATCCGCGCCCAGAGCCCCCATGGCGATACCGATATCGGCCCGGGACAGCACCGGGGCATCATTAATCCCGTCTCCCACAAAGACCACCTTCTCCCTGGGGCCTGCGTCTTTGAGAAGGCTCTCCACCTTATCTACCTTATCTGCCGGAAGCAGCTCACTGTAAACCTGGTCAATACCCAGCTCCTCTGCCACCTGCCTTGCCGTCTCCTCCCGGTCTCCGGTCAGCATAACGGTCTTTCTGACTCCGGCCCGTTTCAAATCCTCCACAGCCTTTTTCGCCGTGGGCTTCATCTGATCGGCAATCAGGATATAACCGGCATATACACCTGCCACAGACAGATAGACCACTGTGCCTGGTTCCGGAAAGGCTTCACATGAGACACCCTGTCTGGCCATAAGTTTACCGTTGCCCGCTGCCACCTCCCGGCCATCCACTCTGGCGATAACCCCGTTGCCGCTGATCTCCTGAACATCCTGTACCCGGTTCTTGTCAAGCTCCTTTCCATAAGCCCTGCCCAGACTTCTGCTGATAGGATGGGTGGAATAGCTCTCCGCCAGAGCCGCATATTCCAAAAGCTGCTCCCTGCTCATACCCACCGGGCAGACCTTACTTACCTCAAAGACCCCCTGGGTCATAGTACCTGTCTTGTCAAATACCACATATCTGGCCTGGGAAAGGGTTTCCAGATAATTGGATCCCTTCACCAGTACGCCTGCATTGCTGGCGCCGCCGATTCCCGCGAAAAAGCTTAAGGGAATGCTGATAACCAGGGCGCAGGGACAGCTGATGACCAGGAAGGTCAGTGCCCTCATAACCCAGGCCCCCCACTGGGGCTCCATCCCCAGCACAAGCAGTCTCGTAACTGGCGGAAGAAATGCCAAAGCCACCGCTCCATAGCAGACTGCCGGGGTATAATACCTTGCAAATCTGGAAATAAAATTCTCCGAACGTGACTTCCTGGAGCTGGCATTCTCCACCAGCTCCAGAATCTTTGAAACGGTAGACTCCCCGAATTCTCTGGTGGTGCGGATCTTCAAAAGGCCCGACAGATTGATGCAGCCGCTGACCACCTCATCCCCGGTTTCCACATCCCGCGGGACACTCTCTCCGGTCAGGGCGCTGGTATTTAACGTAGTCCGTCCTTCCACCACCACGCCGTCAATGGGGATCTTCTCCCCCGGCTGCACTACGATCACCGTGCCGACAGCTACCTCATCCGGATCCATCTGCTCCAGACTGCCGTCTGACGTCTCTATATTGGCATAGTCCGGACGGATGTCCATGAGCTCACTGATATTCCTGCGGCTTTTTCCGACTGCATAGCTCTGGAACAGCTCTCCGATCTGGTAGAACAGCATGACCGCGACACCTTCCTGGTACTCCCCCAGTGCGATGGCGCCTACTGTGGCCACAGCCATAAGGAAATTCTCATCAAACACCTGCCTGTTACAGATTCCCTTCCATGCCTTCCGGAGGATATCATAGCCAATGGTCAGATAAGGCACCATATACAGCACAAATTTCAGGTACCCCTCCACCGGAAGCAGCTCCAGGAGCACAATGCAGGCTGCCGCGGCCAGAATGCGGACCAGTACCTTTTTCTGTTTCTTATTCATATCTCCTTACACCTCTTCTCTTACATCAGAAGTCTGCCGCTGAAAGCTCTTCCTCCTCCCGGCCCTTGTCTGTTTTAGAAAAAGATCTCGCAATCATCCTCTACCTTCTTGCAGTTCTTTAATACGTCCTGCATCACTGCCTTGGGATCCGTCCCCTCTTCAAATTCCACGGACATCTTCAGCGCCATGAAATTCACCGTGGCCTCCTTCACCCCCGCCGTATTCCTGGCTGCTTCCTCCATCTTGTTGGCGCAGTTGGCACAATCCACTTCGATCTTGTAAGTCTTTTTCATAATATTGATTCCTTTCTTGATTTATAAAATTTTGTCTTTTCATTCTCTCATATGAACAATCATTCATATATTGGTTCCATTATACCACCCAATTGCCAAAAGTCAAGTAAGGAATTACACAGCAACAGTTACCTTGGCCTATCCATTGTTACTGTTCACGGGGCGCATCTTCTTGTCTGGCTACGCCAGACAAGAAGCATCG
>CAJTOW010000118.1 GCA_910577655.1 uncultured Lachnospiraceae bacterium
AAAGATGGAAACCGGAATTATGTGAAACCGGGACCGGAAATATGGCTTTACCTGAGGAAATATGCGGACGGGGAGATAAAATACTTCGTTTCCAATGCACCGGGAGAACTCCCGTCCCATGAACTGGATAGGGCGGCCACACTGAGGTGGCCCATTGAGCAGTGCTTTGAAGAATGTAAAAGCAGTCTGGGAATGGGCCACTACGAGTGCCGGAGTTACCGGGGATGGAAACGTCATATGCTGTTTGTCATGATCGCGCACCTTTTTACTATCAGTATGCGGGAAATCCTTAAAAAAAAGCAATTCCCCTGACCGTGCCGATGGTGGTAAAACTGATGCATGGGATTTTATCCTATACCGTTACAAACATGAAAGTTATTGTATGTTACCATATACGCAGGAACCATCAGGCGTATCTCTCCCATAGGAAGACTACGCTCGCAAAAAGTTCGCTGTAGTGCTAGAGTGTGTCTGAAAATTCATTCCCGCCATCTCCACAAGGGATGCCTTCGGTGTGTACGCCCCACTTTGCGGTACACCGCAGGCGTCCCTTGGGATATTTGGGCCAAATTCAGGTTACATAGCCCACTATGCGCCCTTCATTTGGCCCAAATCTCCAACAAACTGTGACGCACATCTGCCAGAAAGCAATTTTCAAACACACTCTAGCCGATGTGGCTCAATCGCCAGGAATTTTAACGATATAACAGTGCATGCCAGACAGTTCACAAGTCTGTCTCCTGGCAGGAATACCCTTATCCGGCTGCTCAGCTCTGATTCTGGTTTTTCTTGGCCTCTGCCATCCGCATAGCACGCACCGTCAATGGCAGCCCGAACAGCGTGATGAAGCCGCTGGCATCATGGTGGTCGTAGAGATCACCGGTGGTGAAGGAGGCCAGGGACTCACTGTATAGGGAATAAGGAGAGGTGGTGCCGGCCTTGGTGATGTTGCCCTTATACAGCTTGAATTTCACTTCTCCGGTCACATACTGCTGGGTAGATTCCACAAATGCCTGGACAGCCTCCCGCAGGGGTGTGAACCATTTTCCCTCGTAGACGATCTGGGCCATCTTGTTGCCCATGTCCTTCTTGGTCTCCATGGTAGCCCGGTCCAGAACCAGCTCTTCCAGCTGCTGGTGGGCTTCCATCAGGATGGTTCCGCCGGGAGTCTCGTAGATTCCCCTGGACTTCATGCCTACCACCCGGTTCTCCACGATATCCACGATTCCGATGCCGTGTTTGCCGCCCAGCTCATTGAGCTTGCGGATAATGTCAGAGACCTTCATCTTCTCGCCATTTACGCTGGTGGGGATACCCTTTTCAAAGGTCATGGTCACATACTCCCCTTCGTCCGGCGCCTTCTCCGGGGTATTGCACAGAACCAGCATATGTTCAAAGTTGGGCTCGCTGGACGGATCTTCCAGTTCCAGCCCTTCATGGCTGATGTGCCACAGGTTGCGGTCACGGCTGTAGCTGTGACTGTGGTCAAAGGGCAGGTCAATGCCATGCTGCTTACAGTATTCGATCTCATCCTCACGGGACTGGATGGTCCATATATCCGTCATGCGCCAGGGAGCGATGACCTTTAAGTCCGGAGCCAGTGCTTTGATGCTCAGCTCAAAACGGATCTGGTCGTTGCCCTTGCCGGTAGCTCCATGACAGATGGCTGAGGCTCCTTCCTTGCGGGCAATCTCCACCAGACGCTTTGCAATGGCCGGACGGGCCATGGAAGTGCCAAGCAGGTACTTGTGCTCATAGACCGCATTGGCCTGAACGCAGGGAATGATATAATTGTCACAGAAATCATCCACCACATCCTCGATATACAGTTTGGAAGCACCGGAGAGTCTGGCCCGTTCGTCCAGCCCGTCCAGCTCGTTGCCTTGTCCGCAGTCAATACAGCAGCAGACAACCTCATAATCAAACTTTTCTTTTAACCAAGGAATAATCGTGGTGGTATCCAGACCACCGGAATAAGCCAGCACAACTTTCTCTTTCATGATCGTCATCCTCCTGAAAATATTTATTTATAAGCGGAACATACTTTGGTACCGTTATCTGGTATCTGCAGGCAGCCGCTTCCATATCTATAACAGAGCCGGCATCTGTCTGCCCTGCCACATGCAGGCGGCAGCCCTGGGCCAATGTGGGGGTACTTGTGACCGTTCCAGGAACTCTGATTCAGACTTTCATAAATATACAACACTTCTTATAGAAATGCAAGTGGAAAATAAGAAAAATTCAAAAATATATTGCATAATATGCACTAATAATGTATAATTATGAAATCTTGCTGAAACAGACGCCCTTGGATTTTGGAAAAAATTGTAACAGTTCAGACGGGCCATCTTCTTGCCTCCGAAAAGCACCGGGGACAAGAAGCCTTGGGCGTCAGCCCGATGTCAAATCAGATAAGAAAGCGTTTATGCAAACAAAAGCATGTTTGCAACACATTTTCTTATCCGATTTGCCGCCCGTCTGAGTTGTTACAAAAATTCCTTCCTGGCATCACAGTCGGTTGCCAATGGCGGATAAAGTGATAAAATTAAAAAAGTACTTCCCATATTTGGGGAAAGTCACTATAATGGTGGAAGCATGGAGCGTGGGCCTCTTTGCCATCTCCGGCAGATGCCACGGAAATAAACTGGAAAATCGTTTGCACGAAAGGAAATGGATATGATCAAAGCAGGAATTATAGGCGCAACCGGCTACGCCGGTGCAGAACTGGTGCGCCTGCTATTACAGAGAGAAGATGTGGAAATTGTCTGGTATGGTTCCAGAAGCTATGTTGGAGAAGACTTTGCTTCTATATATAGAAACGTCAGCCACCTGGTGGAGGAACCCTGCAGGGATGACGATATGGAGAAGCTGTCCCGGCTGGCGGATGTGATCTTCACGGCCACTCCCCAGGGCTTTTGTGCCTCCCAGGTGACAGAGGGGATCTTGTCCAGGGCCAGGGTAATTGATTTAAGCGCGGATTTCCGCATCAAGGATGTGCATATTTATGAAGAATGGTACAAGCTGAAGCATGCGGCGCCCCAGCTCATAGAGGAAGCTGTGTATGGGCTTCCTGAAATCAACCGGGAGAAGATAAAGGGGGCCAGACTGATCGCCAATCCGGGCTGCTATCCCACCTGCTCCTTTCTGACAGTGTATCCTATGGTAAAGGAGGGACTGATTGATCCGGACACCCTGATCATTGATGCCAAATCCGGCACCTCCGGGGCAGGGCGCAGCGCCAAGGTGCCAAGCCTGTACTGCGAAGTCAACGAGAGCATGAAGCCCTACGGCGTGGCATCCCACCGCCATACACCGGAGATTGAAGAGCAGCTGTCCTATGCGGCAGGCCGCCCGGTGACCATCAGCTTTACGCCCCATCTGGTTCCCATGAACCGGGGGATCCTGGTGACAGCCTATGGAACCCTGACAAAGTCCGTGACCCCGGAGGAGGTAAAGGCTGTCTATGACAAATATTACGCAGATGAATATTTCGTCCGTGTCATGACCCCGGGCATGGTGCCCCAGACCCGCTGGGTGGAGGGCAGCAATTTTGCGGATATAGCATTCCAGATCGATCCCCGTACCCGCCGCCTGGTGATGATGGGCAGCATCGACAATATGGTCAAGGGTGCCGCGGGGCAGGCGGTGCAGAACATGAACCTGATGTTCGGTCTGCCGGAAAATACGGGATTGAAGCAGATCCCGGTATTTCCATAGTGGTTTTCAAATGAAAGATTACTGAAATCCAGGAAGGATCTGTAACAATGGGCGGAACCATGAGTATCATCATCCGTGAGATGGAAGCGGGTGATTATGAAAATGTCTACAAACTCTGGGAGCGCATCCAGGGCTTTGCCATCCGCTCCCTGGATGATTCCAGGGAGGGAGTGGAGCGTTTCCTGAAGCGCAATCCAGGCACCAGCGTGGTGGCGGAGCAGAATGGCCGGATCGTGGGGACCATCTTGTGCGGTCACGACGGACGTCAGGGAAGTCTCTATCATGTCTGTGTGGAGAGAAGCTACCGCAAGCACGGAGTCGGCGCCAAGATGGTGCGTTTTGCGTTAAAGGCGCTCCAGAGGGAGGGCATCAGTAAGGTGACTCTGGTGGCCTTCACCAGCAATCATGTGGGAAACACGTTCTGGAAGCAGATGGGCTGGACAGAACGGGAGGATTTCAACTATTACGAGTTTATTATTAATGAAGAAAATATAACCAGGTTTGTCCAGTGATTCACGCGTAACAGTTCAAGGGGTATCTGAACTGTCACAGCTGACAGACTCCGGTACTTATGGATGATGCCAGAGTGGTCTGGAAATTCATTCCCGGCATCTGCACGCCCCACTTCGCGGTATATTTGGCCCAAATTCACTTAACGTAGCCCACTACGCCGCGTTCATTTGGGCCAAATCTCCCACAAAGTGGAGCGCACAGCTACCGGAAAGCAATTTTCAGACACGCTCTAGCGGTACACAGCATTGGAAATAACCTGGGAAGGCGCATGCAGATATGCCGGGGAAAGCCCTGGCAGAGGCGGGATTTCATAAGAGGCACTGTGCCGGAAAGGATGATATATGAATTATATAGACGGCGGTGTGACCGCAGCAAAAGGATTCCAGGCCGCCTCCACGGCAGCGGGAATCAAATACAAGGGCAGGAAGGATATGGCTATGATCTACAGCCAGAAGCCCTGCAGGGCAGCCGGAACCTTTACCACCAATGTGGTCAAGGCAGCGCCGGTCAAATGGGATCAGCAGATTGTGAGGGATTCGGCCTGTGCCCAGGCTGTGGTCATCAACGCAGGTATTGCCAATGCCTGCACCGGAGAGGAAGGCATGGGCTACTGCAGGGATACGGCAGAAGTGGCTGCGGCTTGTCTGGAGATCCCGGCGGATTCGGTGCTGGTGGCGTCCACCGGCGTCATCGGGATGCAGCTTCCGATGGACCGGCTGGCGGCAGGGGTACGGACTATGGTGCCTATGCTGGACGGCAGCCGGGAGAGCGGCCTGGAGGCTTCCAGGGCCATCATGACTACAGACACCAGGAACAAGGAGGCAGCAGTCCAGTTCCAGATAGGAGGAAAGACCGTCACCATAGGCGGTATGTGCAAAGGCTCCGGTATGATCCATCCCAATATGTGCACCATGCTGGCCTTTGTCACTACGGATCTGGCGATCTCCAGGGAGCTTCTCCAGGAAGCCCTGAGTGAAGATATCAGGGACACTTACAATATGATCTCCGTGGATGGGGATACCTCCACCAATGACACAGTGCTTCTGCTGGCCAACGGCATGGCAGGTAATCCGGAGATCACAGAGAAGAACCAGGACTATGAGCTGTTCTGCAAGGCGTTAAACTATGTCAATGAAACCCTTGCAAAGAAAATGGCAGGAGACGGAGAAGGCTGCACTGCTCTTTTTGAAGCAAAAGTAGTAGGAGCCGAGAGCAAAGCCCAGGCGGTGACATTGTCAAAATCCATCATTACCTCCAGCCTGACCAAGGCGGCTATATTCGGTCATGACGCCAACTGGGGCAGGATCCTCTGCGCCATGGGCTATTCCGGCGCTTTGTTCGATCCGGAAAAGGTGGATCTTTATTTTGAGAGCGCCGCCGGAAAGCTCCAGATCATCCGGGACGGCGTGGCCCTGGACTACAGCGAGGAGGAGGCCACAAAGATCCTCTCCCAGCCGGAGGTGACCGCCATCGCTGATGTGAAGATGGGAAATGCCTCGGCTACGGCCTGGGGCTGTGATCTGACTTTTGACTATGTGAAGATCAATGCGGACTATCGGTCCTGAGCAGAGACAGGCGCAGGAAAGCAGGTTTTATTGATTTTGTGTATTTGATTTTCGGATTATTAGCAACCGTTCAGACAATCTTTGAACTGTTACGGTTTTTGCAGCAATGAGGAGGAACAGCAGTTATGGAAATGGATATGAATGTGATGCAGAAGGCGGAGGTCCTCATCGAGGCCCTTCCCTATATCCAGCATTTTAACCGGAAGATCATAGTGGTCAAGTACGGCGGCAGCGCCATGGTGGATGAGCAGCTGAAACGTCAGGTCATCCAGGACGTGGTGCTCTTAAAGCTGGTCGGTTTCAAGCCGATCATCGTCCACGGCGGCGGCAAGGAGATCAGCCGCTGGGTCGGTAAGGTGGGCATGGAGGCGAAGTTCGTCAACGGCCTGCGGGTCACCGACGAAGCCACTATGGAGATTGCGGAAATGGTTCTCAATAAGGTGAACAAGAGCCTGGTGCAGCTGGTCAACGAGCTGGGAGTCAAGGCCGTGGGCATCAGCGGCAAGGACGGTATGATGCTGAAATGTGAGAAACGGTATTCCGGGGGCGCGGATATCGGCTATGTAGGCGAAATCACAGAGGTGAATCCCAAGGTCATCCATGACCTGCTGGAGAAGGATTTCCTTCCTATCATCTGCCCTATCGGATTTGATGACCAGTTCATGAGCTATAATATCAATGCCGACGACGCGGCCTGCGCCATCGCCCGTGCAGTCAATGCGGAAAAGCTGGCATTTCTCACGGATGTGGAAGGTGTCTACAGGGACTTTGAAGATAAGAGCAGCCTGATCTCGGAGATGTCCGTGGAGGAGGCGAAGGCATTTGTAACCGGCGGGGGACTGGGCGGCGGGATGCTTCCAAAGCTCCAGAACTGTATTGATGCCATTGAGAACGGAGTATCCAGGGTACATATTCTGGACGGGCGCATTTCCCACTGTCTGCTGCTGGAGATCTTTACCAACAAGGGGATCGGAACGGCGATTGTGCGGGATGGAGATAAGCGGTTCTATCATGAGCAGGATTCTTTGTCAAGGGAGGAATCAAGATGAAACAACAGCAGGTAATGGAGCAGGCAGAACAGGCGCTTTACAAGATATATAACCGTTTTCCGGTGGTCTTTGACCATGGGGACGGGGTTATTCTGACAGACGCAGACGGCACAGACTATCTGGACTTTGGCGCGGGAATCGCTGTCATGGGCCTGGGGTACAACTATCCGGGCTTCAATGATGCCGTAAAGGCGCAGATCGATAAGCTGTATCATATTTCCAATCTGTTTTACAGTGAACCTATGGCAGAGGCTGGCCAAAAGCTTTTGAAGGCTTCGGGTATGGAAAAGGTGTTCTTCACCAACAGCGGAACCGAGGCGGTGGAGGGCGCCCTGAAGGCTGCCAAGCGTCATGCTTACAATAAGAAGATGGGGCAGGATTACGAAATCATTGCCATGAAGCATTCCTTCCATGGAAGAAGCCTGGGAGCTCTGTCCGTTACGGGCAATGACCATTATCAGGAGCCTTTTGCGCCTCTGATCCCGGGGATCCGGTTTGCTGTCTTCAATGATCTGGACAGCGTGAAGGAACTGATGAATGAGAAGACCTGCGCGGTGATCATGGAGACTATCCAGGGGGAGGGGGGGATCCATCCGGCCACGGAGGAATTCCTCAGAGGAGTCCGGGCCCTGTGCGACGAGCATGACGCCCTGCTGATCCTGGATGAGATCCAGTGCGGCATGGGGCGCAGCGGGGCTATGTTCGCATGGCAGAAATATGGAGTGAAGCCGGATGTGATGACCGTGGCCAAAGCCCTGGGCAATGGTGTGCCCATCGGCGCCTTCCTGGCCAGCGGCAGGGCAGCCCAGGCTATGCAGCCCGGGGATCATGGAACCACTTACGGCGGCAATCCCCTTGTATGTGCGGCGGCCTCCAGGGTTCTGGATATCTTTGAAGAGGACGGGATTGTGGAGCATGTGCAGAAGGTGGGAGCTTACCTCTGGGAGAAGCTGGAGGAACTAATGGCAAAGCATGACTGTATCGTGGCCCACCGGGGATGCGGCCTGATCCAGGGGCTGGAATTCTCCATGCCGGCAGGCCCGGTGGTGCAGAATGCCCTGACAGAGCAGCATCTGGTGCTGATCAGCGCCGGGAGCAATGTGATCCGCTTCGTCCCTCCGCTGGTGATTCAGGAAAAGGATGTGGATGAGATGGTTGTCCGGCTGGAGCGGGCAGTGCTGGGAGTTGTGTGATAGTAACAGTGATAAATGGGCGGCTTATCTGCAACAGCAGATAATCCCGCCCTTTTGTGACTGATATGCGCTTACAGTAACTTTTATCTGCTACATCAGCTTTCTTAATTCCGCAGCGTCTTCCTCAGATAGTTTTTGTCCTCCGGTAAAAGCGACAACCAGACGGCTCAGTGAATTGTCAAAGCAGGTCTCTACCATCTTTCTGGTCCACTGGTGGATATGTTCTTCTTTTGTGCAGATGGGGCGGTAGGCATTGGAGCATCCTTTCCGCTCTGATTCGACCAGCCCCATCTTCTGAAGTCCGGTCAGATAGGTGCTTAAGGTCTGGACCTTCCAGATCTTCCCCCACTCCCTGGCTGCTACATCCAGAATCTCCCGGAAGGTCATGGCACCTTCCGCCTGCCATAACAGCTCCATAATCTGCATCTCTGTATTGGTTAACCCATAATTTTTCTTCATAATGATATATAGCTCCTGTTAGTGGGGGCATGATGGATAACTATGTGTTCCGATCAGATCTCCTTGTTTTACATTTCCGCATTTGCTGCACTTTAATGCTTCATATTCCTTCACGGTACATCCGCCGCTGCTGTTCTTGATGTGCCGTGTGGTGGTGCCCACAGTCGTATAGGTATGGCTGCATCCGGCTTTCTGGGTCAGGTCACTTTCATCCAGCTCATACACATTTCCCGCCTGATCAGTGAAGAAATATTCATATGGCATGTCCTGGACAGGAGGCCGCTGCCCCTGGGGATGGAAGGCGTACTCGGCGCCTTTTACGTGAGCCTCTACCACATCAATTCCCGACGGCGGCACATAGGCAAAGGTGCTCATTGTGCCTGCCATGCAGACCAGGCCCATGGTGATTACGGACAATCCCCATTTTAACTGTCTGTTCGCTTTCATTTCCAAGATCCTCCTTTTCATAACGGTTTTTCTTTTATGGTTTTTGAATCCAACAAATAACTGATTCCCCTGGGAAACCGTTTCATCTGTGGCAAGAGTCAGCAGTAATTTCCCATATGCTATCCGTTCCTCATCCCCTTTCCCGTCTAACACGATTCCGTCACAATGGATCTCAATCATTTCGGAAAGTGCAGCATACAGGATCCAGGAAAACGGATTGAACCAGTGGAGCGCCACCACTAGCAGCCCCAGAAAACGGATCAGAAAATCGTGATATTTGACATGAACCAGTTCATGGCGAATGATATACTGGTATTCAGTATCCTCTTCCTGGCCGTTTCTCTGGGGAAGGAAGATAACCGGCGACCAGACCCCCATAGTCATAGGAGTGCTGCAATATTCCGAACAAAAGACCTGTGCCTTCCTTCCAAGTCTAAGCTGACTCTGGCTCTGGGAAATATATTCCTGCAACCGGTGATCCATATGACTGGTAGAGTGTCGCAGACAAATCCGTCTCATCCTCTGGTATCTTAGAAGCTGGATGAAGACAATGACTACAGCCAGAATAACAAAGGCGGTTATCAGGATCATGAGATTTATCAATCCAGGTGAAAACCACCGCTCTCCATGAGGGCCGTTGATTACCAGATACTTTGTATCCAGCCCCTCTGGCACATGATGAATCATGGACCATAAGGCCGGGAAAATGTCATAGATTACATTCAGTATGTAATACTTGAAGTATGGAAATGGAACCAGGAAAAACAGAATTACTATTTTCAAAACCCAGTATCTCCAGCCCAGGGGAAAATACCGTTTTGCCATCGGATAGGTCAGGATATAAAATAACAGGACAACTGTTCCTGACAAGGACATGACAAATAATAGGTTGTGGAACATAATCCTGCCCTCCCGCTGTGATTTTATCTAACAGCTCAGATACCCCTTGAACTGTTACGATTTTTCTATAAGTGTCATAGCTAAATGGAATGAAGCTGATGATTACTAATTTTTTTTAGTATTTGTAGTTATTATAAAATTAATCATTTGTTTTGTCAATAATTATTTTTATAAGGCAGATAAAATCATTTGTAAGCATTACTGTTCATCAACAAGAAGGAACAACCACCCCATGAATAGGGATTTGTAAGCAGCAGCTTTAATGACGGGAATGGGAAAGCAAAAAGAAACTATTCCTTATATGAAAATAGTTTCTTTTTGCGCCGGCTGATCTAAATCTTCATGTTCCTTAGACCAGGAGCTGGAATATATCCCCCAGTTTCTGATATGTTTCTATGTCGCTGTCCAGGGAATCCTTTAGATAGTAAAAGGATCTTGCTTCTATCAGAGAACTGTTGGAGCACAGCCATGAGGATGCATCTCCCAGACGTTTTAGAAGATTCCGGGTGTTTTCCAGCATATTTCCGGACCATCCGGCAGAACGGGAGAATTCCTCATTAAGTGCCTCCGCAGGGGTGACGTAACGGGCGAACCCTCCAGGAGGGCCAGGTGCCAAAAACTGCGCCAAAACATCCTTTGCAGAAATCACGTTCCAATCTGTTAAATCTGCCATGAGATTGTAATAATCCTGCCTGCTTATATTGGTTATGTCATAGCGGTTTTTCAAATCTTCAATCTGTTCCTGGGTCAGTTCTGCACTGCCATCGGCATCCCAGTTGATGAGCCTCTCTTCTGAAACATCCATGATACGGGCCAGATTTTGTCTATTATCCTTAAAGCGCTGGATATCAGGCCCATAGTCAGCTCTCTGCACATCAATATTTCTTGACGAGATACTTTTCTGGTTCCCGCCAGAAGCGGATTTTACCAGGTCTGACCCCAGCAAAGTGAAATCGACGCCCTGGGATTTCATGGGCTGCGGTATACTCCTGGTGTATTGCGGATTGCTGTGGACCGGGGATGAAATGCTTATTCCTGACATCTCCTGCACCTCCTTGCTTTACTGGGGAATCGTAACCCGTCCACTCAAAGGCAGGCCATGCACATCGGCATCTTCTCTGTCATATAAAATGATCTTCCAGTCAGCATGGTTGTTGGAGACTGGAACAAGAATGGTAAATGTTTCATAGATACCTGGGAAATAACCTCCCAAAAAATTGCCTTCATCGACTAATTGCCCTTTGGCGTAGATTTCGTACATGTCAGCATCACCCCTGTCGAATGTTACTTCCACACGGATCGCGTCGTACCCGCCTTTCCTATATGCTGCAGCAGTAGCTGCATTTAAGGTGAAATCACCGTACTGGCCCATGTTTCCTTTAAGAGTGGTTGACACATCCTTATCATATTCCCCTGTTTCCGTCATGGCCGGGTAGGCCACCACACTCTTTAAGCAGGCCTGCCCAGGGAACCGGGGCTGCGGCTGGTTACCTCCTTCTGCTGCCAGAGCTGTAAAGCAGCACAGTATACACATCAGAACACACGAAATCAATACTCTTAATTTTCTTTTCATCTTGTTTCCTCCAAATAAAAATCTTTGTGTATTTTGCAAAAACAATCGAGTTCATGAAAAACTGTTTCCGCCTCCTTTCCCATCTATTTGTAACTCAATCATTTTAACAAGCACAATTTGACTGTTAATTATTCCTATTATTACTATAATTTATTAGTAACAATAGGAATTGTAAATCCTGTTTGTTTATTTGTCAATAGTACCTTTTAATCTGTTGTTATTTATGGTTCAGGGTTGGTAACAGTTCAAATATCTACTTGAATTATTACACACTTTATGTTATTATTCATGACCAAGCTGTTTTTAGGTCGGCAGATACCAGCTCTGGAAAAAGTTTCCCCCAGCTTGCATTTGCAGGAGACTTA
>CAJTOW010000119.1 GCA_910577655.1 uncultured Lachnospiraceae bacterium
TTTTTGTCCAGTTTTCCACATCGGGCGGACGCCCGATGCTTCTTGTCCGGCATAGTCGGACAAGAAGATGCCCCCGTGAACAGTAACTAATACTCTGCTCATGTCCGGCCAGAAGGCTCCACCGCTTCCCCATAGACCTGATCCCCAAAGATCCGGATGCCTATCCGGTCAAAGGCTTCACAGACCGCAGAATACCTGCCGCAATCCTCGCATCCCGGAAAGATCCGGGGCCTTGCCTGTCTGGCCGCGTCCTCAAACAGATACATGAGAATCTTGCTCTTAAAGGCCTCCAGAAAACCGTCATTGTCCACGATCATGCCGGACTCATCCCTCTCCATCACTTCCCCTGAAAGAAAAAATGGTCCCAGAAGCTTGTCCTCATTAACCCTGCACTCCCGGGAAAGTCTGGCATTGACCGCCTTCCTCAGCCGGTTCCAGCTGACCCTATCGGTCTCGTCCTTCCTGGAAGGCGCCAGGAAACAGACGGATTCCACCTGCCCCTCCTCCTCGTCCACGCCCACATACCGGAAATCCCATCTCCGCTTAAAAGCCGTATCCATGGGAAATACCCCCTGGTCGGCACTGTTCATGGTAGCCCAGATATAGAGATTGGACGGGATCAGAAGCTTCCCAAAGGAGTCCAGATACCGGGGCTGCAAATCCTCTCTTTCAGAAAAATCACCATAATATCCTGACGCCAGATACTGCTTTAAATCCTCACTTGTCTCAACAGGATATTCACTTGTCCCCTTCTTCCGGTCCAGCAGCTGGAACACATCCCCGAACACAGCCGCCGCATTGGCCCTGTTGATCTCCTCCACAATCAGAAGGAAATTCCTCCCCGGATTCTTAACTGCCTTTTCCAGCACCCGGATCAATGGCCCCGGAACGAACTCATAGCAGATTTCCTTCCCACGCATCCTTGGTTTGTAAGTTCCCACAAAATTTGCGTAAGAATAGCTGGCATAAAAGGTCACCCGCTCAAAGCTGTCCTGCTCCGGGAAATATTTCTTCTGCAGCCGGGTGACCAGATAGCTCTTGCCCGTTCCCGGCGCACCAAACACCAGATAATTCCAGGGAACCGGAAGCCGCGGCGCGGTGATCCCCGAGGCAGTTTCCAGAATGCGCCCGTCACTGCCCAGGATTTCCCTGACTCCGTGAGCCGCCAATGCCCTTTTATCAGCCAGGGCACCTGTGACACTGCCGGAGGATATCCCGGCATCTCCGGCAAATCCTCCACTGCCGGCAGGCATTCCCCCATCCCCAGTGAAGCCTCCACTGCCGGCGGGCATCCCGGCGTCCCCAGTGAAGCCTCCACTGCCGGCGGGCATTCCCCCATTCCCGGCGCCCCCTGAAAGTCCCGGGATTCCCATCTGTCCCAGCCCCTGGCTCCCCACCAGCTCCTCATAGATCTCCTGGAATTGTTCTGCTGTCAGCTGACACAGCTCTTCCCTGCGAAGCTGCTCCTCCAGACCGGCGTTCTGCAGCCTGACACCGTCCTCCGCCTCCAGCTTCTTAACCAGCTCCAGCTTGCCCGGACCGTCCTTTCCCACTACCTGAAACACCAGCCGGACCTGACGAATGGGAGCTGACACAAAGCCCAGGATCCAGTCTCCGGTATCCGGCTTTTGGAATACCGCCCCGTTGTCCTGGGTCTCCATGCCAAACTGGATCCTGGTTCCGGCATCCATCACTGAAAATGTCTGCACAAGAGCATCCACCTGCATCACGAAAAATCCAGCCATTCTCTTCCTCCTTCAGAATATTCCAACATACTTGATTACATATTTCTTCCAGATACTGTCCCCCGTAATCACGGCCCGGCCTGATTCCCCATCCACCTCAATCTCCACCATCCGTTTGGAGGAATACTGCCTTGCGACGCTTGTCTCCCCCACCAGCAGATCGTAAATATCCGTGGTATTTGGCGAATCCTTCCGTTTTCCCACGGATGCGAGAAATTCCAGCCGGACCGGCCGGGGCCCGGAAGGTGTGTCTGCCAGGATTCCGTCTGCAACTAGTCCCATCCTCTCTGGTGTCAGAATGCTGAATCCATCCCGCACCTTCTGCAGCACCAGCCGGTTGGTCTTCTGTCTCAGATCTATGTAATACCGTGATTCCCCATGGAGAATCTGACGCTCAAACATAACCTCATCCCCGGCACAGACCTGGTTCTTCCGGTAGAATTCTCCCAGGCCCACGATCCGCTTCTCCCCGGATGTGGTGTGGCGGATATTGATGATATCCCCGTTTCTTTTGAAGATAAATCCAATGGCTTTATCCGGCTCCGGAAAAAGGTCTGACACGTCCAGCTTCTTCGGAACCATCACATAGCTGTCATTGGTTCCTGCTTTATTCAGCTCTGTATTATTAAGTTTTTTAATCACATGGATGATCTCCATACCGCCACCTCCCAGCCACGTTTCCATCCCTTCCTTCCGGAAGGCTCCGCAGCTTTAACGCCGCCGCACAGTTCCTTTTCTCAGGAAACCAGATACCGTTTTATCACCTGGGCAATGGCCCGCGCCATCACCGGCGGCACCGCGTTTCCGATCTGCATATAGGTCTTCAGATAAGCCCCAAGGAACAGATAATCATCAGGAAATGACTGGACCCGGGCCGCCTCCCTGGGAGTCAGACTCCGCACCTGGTAAGGATGGATATGGGAGTGGCAGTCCATCTTCAAATGAGCCGTGATAGTCCTGCTGGGCCTGTCCGCAATCAGCTTATAGTACTTATCCTTAAAGCAATGATTCCGGTGGGCGTAGGGCATGATATCCCGGATCTTCTCATCCGTGGCATCATCCCCCTGGTCCAGACGCCGGTAGATCTCATAGTTCACGTCGCTGAGATACCGGGCTTTATGATTGAATACAAATGGTATCTTCCGCCCCTGATTGATGAGATCAAGGTAGGGATTTGTATGATTTTCAAATGGATTCACGTCGATCTTCTTCCCGCATGCCTCGCTGTCGATCTCATTCTGATTCTTGATCCGGGGCGCCTCAAGGCTTCGGATATCCCGCAGCGCATCCATGAGGATGTAGGTTTTATTCCCCTCGCAGCCTGTCTCGATCTCGTCGAAAATGCGTCCGGGCGTGAGATTTTTCTCCCTGGCAATATCGCTTCTTACCGCGATATAGATCAGCCGTTCCCGGCTCTGGGCTACAGAAAAATACTGGGAATTCAGGATCCGGTAGTCCACCAGATAACTGTAATTCTGTCCGTTCCTTCCGGCCCGCAGCTTCCCGTAATCCTCCACCACCTGGTCTGCCACCTTCAGCATCCCTTTGACATTTTCCATCACTACAAACCGTGGGGCAATCCGCTCTACCGCCTTCACAAAATACTTGTACAGCTTGTTTCTTGGATCATCAATGACACGCTGACGGTTGGCCTCGCTGAAGCCCTGACAAGGCGGTCCTCCCACCACCACATCAATATCCTGGCCGATGTATTCCTCCGCCCGGTCCACGATCTCCTTGATATCCCCCTGGATCACCCGGCCCGAGGGAAGCTCCGGATGGTTGTAGCGGTAGGTGCGGATGCACACATCCTCAATATCATTGGCCAGCCTGACCCGGAATCCCTGCTGGATAAAACCAAGGCTAAGGCCTCCGGCTCCGCAGAAAAAATCCACCATGCTCAAGGCTGTTTCCTGACGGCTATTGTCCTGAAGCTTCCTTCTCCTGGAATTGTAAAGCTTATCCAGAAGACCGTCCATCATGTCCTCATAGAACATGGCTGTCTGTACCGCGTGGAGGAAAGGAAGATATTGCCCAGCCAGTACATTTCTCAGCTCCGGCAACTCATCCTTACCAGAGATTACGCCGATACTGCACAGCTCATGAACCAGTTTTCTTCCGGCCTGTTCTGCACTTCCGTCAATCTGTCTGCCGCACCTTTCCCCGATTTCTCCCCCTTCTCCGGGAATCTGCTCCAGATGATTCTTCTCGCAGAAAACCTCCACCAGCCGGATATAGACTGTTACCAGCTCTATGAAAATACTTTTTTCTGTCTTGTCTTTCAGCTTTGATACTTGTTGAAATATCATTCTATTCCTGCTCCTCTGTCACTCAGGCTCTCCAGCTTTTCCAGACTCTCCAGCTTCTCCCGGATGCAGACCGCAATAGCCTCTGCCAGAAGGGGCGGCACCGCATTCCCGATCTGTTTGAACTGCTCTGTCCTGGGGCCTTTGAACTCAAAATCATCCGGGAAGGACTGGATCCGCGCGGCCTCCCTCACGGTAAAGGTCCGGGCCTGACTGCTGTCCGGATGGATAAACTGATTCCCGTCCTTATAGAGATGGGCAATGATGGTCTTGGACGGCAGATCCCACCACTGGACCGTATAGCTGTTGCCGAAAACACGCTGCTTCTCGTGGCGCAGATCCTTCCGATTCTCCAGAAGCTCCTGGAAGGTCCAGTGATTTTCGCTCATGGCTCTGTACCGCTCCCTGTCCACAGGGTTATGATTGCGGGCCACGTGATCCCGCAGCACATTGTCTGATTCCCGGGTGATTCTGCGCAGGAAATCATTATCCCGGTTGGAACAGAAGGGAACCTGGGGTTCTCCCTCCCCCGGATTCAGCCGCGGAAGCTCTGCGATGGCATCCCGGACAGTGACATATTTTTCCAGCTCTTTCCTGGCATCTTCAGGCATCTCAGGGTCATAATGGGTCTTGCAAATTCCTGCATACATCTCCCCCGGCGTAATATGGATATCCTTCCGCACGCCGATAAGAATCACCCTTTTCCTGATCTGGGGAACCCCGTAATTGGCCGAGTTCAGCACACATTCCTGAGGCTTTAAGGCCACCTTGTAGTGGGTGCCCAGGGCCTTTAAAATTCTGTCTATAATATGGCTTCCATTGATCCTTGCCGTCAGAATCCCGGTCACATTTTCGAAGACAAAGAACTTAGGACGATAGTAATTCAGCACCTTCACATAGCTCTCAAAAAGGTAATTCCGGGGGTCATTTTTCATGCCCTGGTCATCCTTGGCCCGTCCCAGACTGGAGTAAGCCTGACAAGGGGGGCCGCCGATGATAATGTCAATCTCCTGCCTGTCCACCACCTCTTCCAGACGTTCAATCACATCCCCCCGGGTGATATCCATCTCCAGCACAGCCTTATCTGCATCTTCATATCCGTAATACCGCATCCTGGTCCGCAGGGTCTCGCAGGCCACCGGGTTGATCTCCACATGAGCCACAGCCCTGAAGCCCTGCTTGTAGAAGCCCTCGCTTAAGCCCCCGCAGCCGGCAAACAGATCAATAAATGTATAATTCATTTTTCTATATCCATCCCTTTCATACAGAAAAAACGTCACCGACGTCTTCTTGTATCCTGAGGTATACACAACGGCCCGGATCATCTGCACATCCCCCAGACCTTGTGAACTACGTTCAAAAAGCAGCTATGCCGCACCCTGCCGGGCCCGCAGCACAGCCGCTTTCTTATCTTTGATTAACTGTTACCATTAGTTTACACGATGTGGTGAAAAATTTCAACAAGTATGTAGCGGGAATGAGAAAATTGGGGTAAAATGGTGTAACAGCCCAAGGGGTGTCTGAACTGTTGCAAAATGGTTACTGTTTATGAGGTGATGTTTCGGAAGGTACGCCCGGGGAAAACTTTTTCCAGAGCTGGTATCTGCCGACCTGAACAAAGAATCCTGCTGCGCCGGATTCTCCGCCTGCGGCGGATCGCTCCAGCAATATAATTCCTCTCCGCCGCAGGCATTGGCTCACTTAGCGAATGTAATGAGCTTAGAGCGTGTTGCGATCCTGTCCGGAGGGCTTTTACTTTAGAGCGTGTTTGAAAATTGCTCTAGAGCGTGTTTGAAAATTAAATTCTGCACAAAATCTGGTATGAAATCGCTGGAAATATCCTTAGAAGCCCCGGTTATCTGCCCCTAAAACGCAGAAAAAGAGTGAACCAAGGTATGGCTTTTGCCTACTTTCAGCATATTGACGAATATCCAGCAATTTTCAAACACGCTCTAGAGGACGCAATTTCCTATAAAGCAAAAAATGACCTGGAGGTTATAATGATAAATAAAAGAGTAAAAGAATATAGAGATATACGGCGCGCTCCTTTTCCCCGTCTTCATCCATTGAGCCAGGAGCTGACGCTGCGGCAGTATGAAATCTCATCAAACAAGATTTTTTCCCCTGTCAGCCTTGTGCTGGTCACGGATCTCCACGGAATCTCTTATGGAAAGAGCCAGGAGATCCTGCTGGAAGCCATCCGGAAATGCAGCCCGGATATTATCTTGTTTGCAGGCGATATTGTGGAAGCTGGTGTCTCCTTCAAAGGCGCAAAGAGCTTATTCACCCAGACCGCCTCCATCTGCCCCTGCTTCTATTCGACCGGAAACCATGAATTCCAGACAGGAAATGTTCCTGCGCTAAAACGCTGGCTGCCGGGACATGGCATTACTGTCCTGGATGGAAAGGTGGAGACCGTCACCGTCCAGGGGCAGCATATCCAGGTGGGAGGAGTGGATGATCCCCACCGGTTCACCCAGTCGCCCCATGCGGTCCGCCTCTGCCAGGGCTGGAAGGAGCAGATTACCGCCTGCAGGGACAGCCTGGATCCGGCCCTCTTTTCCATCCTGGTGACTCACCGGCCAGAGCTGGTAAAGTATTACCAGAAGAGTGGCTTTGACCTGATTGTCGCCGGCCACGCCCATGGCGGGCAGGTGCGTATTCCCGGCATCTGCAACGGACTTTTCGCACCCCACCAGGGCTTCTTCCCCCGCTACGCAGGCGGCTGCTACAAGCTGGATTCACGGCCCGGTTCCGCCACTCTGGCCGTAAGCCGCGGGCTCTGTGTCAACAGTCTCCCCCGCATCTTCAATCCGCCGGAGCTGGTATCGATCCGCGTTGTATAAGCTGTCTTATGCTGTACAAAATGCCACAATCTGCCGAGGCGACGTCTGCGCAGGAATGCTTCTTGTGGTGGCGCCATAAATCACCAGAAGCAGCTTTCCTGCCAGATCACCCCGGAAGGGCTGGCCGTTGGGGAGAGTCAGGGTGGTATTTCCCGACATGTTAAGAATCAGGGTATTGTCGCTGTTGGTCAGCATAGAGTTAAATACATCCAGATAGGCGTTGAGCCCATGTGGCGTATAGGCAGCAGCTACCGCCTGGTACTGGGGCGGATAGATCAGGGGAACCGGCGCCTGGGTGTCATAGAAAAAGGTAACCCGGTCCCCCACCTGGAGAGGACGGTTATTCAGCACATAAGCGGTGGAAGGAAGCAGGATATTCACCGGCCCCTGGTCTTCCGTCACTACGCTGATATACAAGGTACAGCCGGAAGTCCGGGTATTGCCGGTTGTCTGGGTGTCAATGTAGGTGATGATTCCCACTGTGGGAGTATAATTGGCCATGAAAAGCCTCCGTCAGCATACGTTACTATAGCTTATGTATACAAATAAAAAATGTGCAACGTCTGCCATATCCCATTAACAGCCGTATTCTATTCCACCTTCTGCATCCTGATCACCCTGAGAATATAAGAGCTTAACAAAAAGCCGATCACGGCAAATACCGCCATAACAATAAATACAATCCTATACCCGGATAATCCTTCAAAGTTATCGAGAATTGCCCCATAAACCGCATACATAAATGCCCCCGGAAGATACCCCACAAAGGAGCCAATAGACATGGCTGATCCGGTGATATCCCTGGGTACCTTCACCTCGTCCATGGGTGCGAAGAAAATGGCACGCATGCTGAATACAAAGGCACTGATGGTCAGGGTAACCGCCATACCCATCATGATCCCGATGGCCTGATGGGGCAGACACGCAAATACCGCAAGGATCCCGGCCACAATCACGAAACAGATCCGCAGATATCTGGTGGCTGAATGCAGCACCTTATCAGTAATGAATCCCCCAACCGGTCCACCCAGCATCTTCAGCCCATACTGGTTAATGATGCCATAGACACCCACCAGTGTTGCCGGAAGTGCATAAGCTGCCTGCAGAAACGGAATAAAATATGTAAGTCCGCAATATACACTGTACACAAAAAATACATTTAAGGACACAAGCCAGATATTCTTGTTTTTCAAAGCACGCAGGATGGTTCCGTCCTTCTCCTTTGGCGCCTCCGCCTTCCGGGCAGTCTCTTCCACCGCGCCCTGGTCTGCCGTATCCGGCTCCAGCAGGAAGAATGCAATGATCGCAATCACGCCGGCACGATGGAATAAAACAGAATGGCAGCACGCAGACCTGCCGCATTGCTTCCAAAGGCTGAGAAGATACCCAGTGCACAGAATGCGACAATCGTATCCATCAGTCCCCGGCCTGCTTCCAGAATTCCGAACATACGTCCCTGTTCATCTTCATTTCCCAACAGACGAACGGTCTTTAGCATGGTGGGCCAGTACAGCATATCCGCCAGCACGGCCAGCAGACAGTAGATCAGCAAAAAGACCGTATAGGAAGGAAATGTGGAAAGCATCAGTCCGCAGACACAGATTCCAAGGAGAGACGCGGGAATCATGATCTTCTTGGAGATCCGGTCCACTACCAGGATCGCTGCCAGAAAACCAAAGGTGGATATCCATCCTGCAATACTCATGGCCACACCGATCTGCGTGTGGGAAAGTCCCATAAATTCCTGCATTGGCACGTAAAACGCATCCTTCAGAAATCCCAGCTTGTAGATGGTTCCGGCACCTAACATCAGGGCGCCAAAGGATATCCATTTTTTGTCCAGCTTCTTTTTCTCTGTCATGATCAATCACCTCATACTATTTTTTGTACAGTCAGCGCGGTGCGCCGGGGCGGTCCCTGGGAAACCCACAGACCTGTCTGAACTCTTACAACAGCTGCTTATTGCTTTTTGTGGAAACGGGTTTGACATGTGCCTATTATAGTTGTATTTTTGTGTATTTTCTCGAAAAAGTACTTGCAAATACACATTTTTGTTGTATAGTAGATCCCAGGAAACGGATTTAACGACAAAGGAGTGAAGGCTTTATGTTATCAGAGCAGCGCCACAAAGAGATCTTGAGACTTCTTGCGGAAGAAGGCACCATCAAAACCAGTACATTATGTGAACGATTAGATACCTCCCGGGAGACTGTAAGACGGGATTTGGAAAGCTTAGAAGAACGGGGCAGGCTGAAACGGATCCACGGAGGCGCCGTGAAGGCAGACCCCGCACCGGAAGCCAGCGCGGTCTATACGTCCTTTGATCAAAGGCTTCCTTTACATTCCTCTGATAAAGAAGAGGTTGCAAGGGAAGCCGCCAGATACATCTGCGAAGGGCAGGCCATTGCCCTGGATTCAGGGACTACATCCCTGGAGCTGGCACGGGTGATCCGGCAGCAGTTCCGCTCCCTGACTGTGGTCACCAACTCCCTTACCATTGCCAACGAGCTGGCTGACGCGGAAGGGATCACCCTGGTACTCACCGGAGGGATCTACAATGCGGAGGAGAAGGCATTTCTCTCCGACATGGCTACCCTGATCCTCTCCCATATCAGTATTGACACCCTCTTCCTGACTACATGCGGAATCTCTGTGGAGCGCGGCATCACCTACCAGCGGACGGACGACATCATCATCCAGTCCCGGCTGATGGAGGCTTCCGACCGGACCATCGTGATTACGGACAGCTCCAAGCTTGGCGCCAACTCTCTCGTCAAAATGTGCGGCATTGACCGGGTATCCATGGTCATCACAGATTCCCACGCACCGGCGGAACGGATCAAAGCCTTTCAGGAAGCAGGAGTCAGCATAGTCATAGCAAATGAAAGAAAGGAACGAGAAAATCATGTTACAGAACGATCATAAACAGGATGCCCCAAGTGTTCTTCTTATATCAGTAGACGCACTAAAACCGGAATTTGTCTTTGAACAGGAACGGCTGGGTGTGCATCTGCCCAACATTACAAACTATTTTCTGGAAAACGGGCTGACCGCGCCGGATGGTATGAAAAGTGTCTTCCCCACCTTTACATATCCCTGCCATCAGAGCATGATCACCGGAACCAGCCCTGCCACCCACGGTATCGTGAACAACGGCATCTTTGATCCTGACGGAAAGCATCTGGGGGCGTGGCACTGGTTCGCCAACACCAGGGTCATGACCCTCTGGGAGGCTGCCAGGAAGAACGGCTACTGGTCCGCCAGTGTAGCATTTCCCACCTCTGTTGGATAGTTGGAATAGGTGACTTAGAAAATATCCATTATTCAAGGGTTTCCAATGCCCCTATGAACTTGTAATGGATAGTAAGTCGTTGAGTTTTCTGCCCGTCTATCTCTACGGGTTCAGAAACAAGAATTTTTTCTATAAGTTGATTGATTATCTTAAAATTGAGTTCTGTTATTCCTGCATAACCGCTTATCTGCTCCGCAAACTGCTCAATGGAAGATAACTGCTCCCTGTCCGCTATGGCACTTTTTTCAAGTTCCTTTATCTTGGCGGTCAGTTCTTCCTGCTCGCTGTCAAATCGTGCCGACAACATTTGGAAACGCTTTTCGGTCAGCAGTTCCCTTGTCAAGTCCTCGTACAGTTTGGCATACAGGTTTTCAATCTCCGACACACGCTGTTTACATTGCCTTAGTTCCTTTTTCTGCTGTTCCCTGTCCGCTGACATTTGGAGATTAAGACGCTCCGCAATATCCGTTACCATAGCTTTCCTGTCGGTCAATGCCTGTCCTGCGTGTTTCTGAATGTCCGCAAGCACAACTTCGTGAACCGTCCTCGCCTCAATGGTGTGTGATGAACAGCCCTCTTTCCCAAACTTGCGGTATTTGGTACAGCAGTAGAAAGTCTTGTCTAATACATTGTTCCGCTTTCTTTTCTGCTCGACTTTGGCAAGCATGGCACTCCCACAATCGGCGCACTTGATAACCCCTCGGAAGATGTTGTCATATCCGCTTGAACTTTCCCCGATAACGGGCGGTCGGCTCTGTAAAATCTTCTGCACATTGTTCCAGCGGTTCTGTTCAATGATTGGCTCATGTGTGCCATAAATGACTTCACGCTCTGCAAACGGGATATACTGTCTTTTCTTGGAACGCATGGTCTTGGTTGGTTTGTCCGCAACAGTAAGGTTTCCTGCATAGACGGGATTGTGCAATATCTGACTGACATAGGCAGTATCCCAGTCATACATTTTTTCCTCGTCCATAAAACGCTCAAACAGTTCCTTTTTGTAGAAACTCGGCTTGATGACTTTTGCCTTACGCAAGCGGTTACAGATAGTGTGAAGCCCCACGCCCTCCTCGGCGATTGAGAAAATCAGTTCCACAACGGGGGCGGTCACTTCATCAATGACAAGGTGGTTATGGTCTTTCTCGTCTTTCTGATAACCGAACGGGGCAGTGGTAGCCATATACTTGCCCTGCATTCTCCTTGCGTGGAGTGCGCTCTTGATTTTCCTTGACGTGTCCTTTGCGTACATTTCATTGATGATGTTGCGGAACGGTGTAATATCCATTTGTGCGTTGTCTATGGAGTCCACCCCATCATTGATTGCAATGTACCGCCCATTATGGTTAGGGAAAAATACCTCGATATAAGTACCCGTTTCAAGGTAATTCCTCCCCAAACGTGACAGGTCTTTTGTGATGAGCGTTGACACTTCCCCGTCCTGTATGTCCTCGATAAGCTGTCGGAAAGCGGGGCGGTCGTAGTTTGTACCGCTGTAACCGTCATCAACATAGAACTGGCAGTTCAGAAAACCGTTGCGCTTTGC
>CAJTOW010000120.1 GCA_910577655.1 uncultured Lachnospiraceae bacterium
GCTTCTTGTCTGGCGTAGCCGGACAAGAAGATGCGCCCCGTGAACAGTAACTAACTTATTGTAACCTTTCAAATGCCCCCTGAACAGTATACTCAGATGACTTTTTACAAGGATGAAATTTTGAACGCTATGTTCTGGAAATATCTTCCAGATATTTCTTGGTAAGTGTAAAAAAGAAGGAAGACCATAGCACGAATGCAGCAGTCTTCCTTCTTCCTGGTGATCACGGCAAATGCTGCAGGCATCATGCTGGAAATCATCAGCATCAGGGCTGCATGTTTCTGCTGCGCCACTCATTTCTGCTGCACAATCATTCCCACTACATAAATTGAGGAAGAGCCTGCCGCGGACATTCTGTCCGCAGATGGCTCTCCCCCTGTTTCGGTCTCAATGTTTTGTAACAGTCCAGACGGGATGACAAACCGGATGAGAAAGTGTGCTACAAACATGCTTTGGTCTGCACAGGCGCTTTCCGGCTATAAGTGATATTCCTCATACTTTTTCCTCAGTTTCTCTGGATCATCCTTTAACTGCCAAAACTGCGTCTCCTCCCCGGCTGTTTTCATCCGCTCCAAAAGCATGAACAGCCGCTGCTCTCCCTGCTGTATCCCCTGCTGCAGCCAGTCATCCTGCATACTGTTCCTGTCCATCTGCTGGATCTCTCTGGTGATATACTGGTACCGCAGGGCCCGGTCTGCGTTGATCCGTTCCATCTCCTTCACTGCTTCCTGCTTGTATTCGTCCTGCATGCCCATCTCCATCAGCTCCTCCCACGCTTTTGCGGATATAAGCCGTGCCCACTGGTACACTTCTGTCTGGCGCTCCTCTTCATCCGCATCTTCTGTCTTTTTCAAGTATAGCACACGCAGACTCAGTTTGTCACTGTATACCTTTCCCGTCTTCTCCTCCTTAAACCACACGACTGAATAGAGCCGGTTCAGCTCCAGTACATCAAAAGTCAGGATACTGATATGAATGCAGGGTTCCAGGGCCGAATACTTTACCCCGCTGGTCAGATCCGAGGTATACATCCGGCTGAGATAGAACAGGGAACGTTCCTTCCAGTAGCTCTGCTGCCTTACCTGAAGCTCAATGTTGATCTTCCGGTCACCATTCAGATGCACCTTCACATCCAGGATGCCCTCCTTGTCCGCTTCCCACTCCCCCTGCTGGAAGGGATCCAGGAATTCCAGTTCCACGATCTCCTCCACCGGAATGTCCAGCAGGGCTGCCAGAAGCCCGGTCATTGCCTTCCTGTTATGGAATACCCGCCTGAAGGCAAAGTCATTTAACAGGCTTACATTCAGCCGCTGGTCACTGTCCGCCAGCTTCTGGATCTGCTCCTTTCTGGCAGACTCCGGCAGCGGGGCGATCTCCCGGATCAGCCGGTCACTGTCCGGCTGAATCTTAACCGGCGTCTTTCCGGTATCCGCCGGCTCCTGGGTCTGCATATCTGCGGCATATCCTGAAACCGCCGCGTTCTTATTCACTTCTCTTTTTGTCCTTTCGCTCATGGGCCATATCCTCCTTCACGTTTCAATGTACTCCTGGGATCTTACTGTACCTGATTTTATGGGATGATATTTTATCAGATGTGCACAAACTATGGGGCGCGGACAGAATGTGCATGGATCAAACCATGAGGCATCTGGCAGAAAAACAGCCACAAAGGCAGGTAA
Organism: uncultured Lachnospiraceae bacterium; assembly: GCA_910577655.1. Lineage (GTDB taxonomy): Bacteria > Bacillota > Clostridia > Lachnospirales > Lachnospiraceae > Brotaphodocola. The sequence goes on from CAJTOW010000120.1 coordinate 1,680, forward strand.
GGGGAGACTCCGGGAGTATATTGGCATCCAATACTGGAATCACTGGCAGAACTGCCAGAATTACCCGGACAGAGAACTCTGGGAAATGTAAATTTATGGTATCACACTTTTACTTTATGTGCAAGAAAAAAGGAAATATTTTATTGATTTTTTATAATAGACGGTAATAAGACAGACGAGCAGCAAATCGGATAAGGAAGTGTGCTGCAAACATGATTTAGTTTGCATGAGCACTTTCTTATCCGATTTGACATCGGGCTAACGCCTGGGGTTCTTGTTTCCGACGCTTTTCAGGAACAAGAAGATGCCCCATCTGAACTATTACCAACATGGTTCTGTATTTTCCAAAAATTCTGCCAGAATCTTCTTACTGACCTCAAACCGCGCTGTTTTATATGGATTCACGATCTGGCAGGTAATCAGGTCACCAGACATTTCCATGAGCATCCCGGCATCGTCTTCAGGAAGGCCGTACTCCTGGCGAAGGTAGCAAAACATCTGCCGGACGGCTTTTTCAGATGCAATGTCCAGGGTGTCGCCGTAGGCGATACTGATCCAGTGGTCAGGGGTTTCCAGGAGGGGCCAGGGGCGGCGGGTCTGCTTCTGGAGATCTGCCCGGAGGGTAACATTTCCTGAAATCTCTACGCCGCAGTTGCCCACCTCCCCTTCTCCCATAATGGCATGGAGATCGCCCAGGGCCAGAAGTCCCCCTTTTACAAAGACCGGCAGATAGAGGATGGAGCCTTCCGCGATTCGGGTGCAGTCCATGTTGCCGCCATGATTCATAGGGGTTCTTGTGCTGACAGGTTCCTCTGCCGGGGCAGTCCCGATGACACCGATCATAGGCCGGACAGGGATCCGGATCTGGTCCGTGTACCAGATATGGCCGTCATGAACCGGAAGACGTTTCAGATAATTTCGGGACAGACAGCCGGACAAGGCCCCGCTGCGGCTGCCGCCTACATCCAGGATCCCCATGGGGCCTACTTCCACCTTCTGGATGGTAATCTTTAAGGTGTCCCCCGGCTCTGCGCCATTGATATAGAGGGGACCGGTAGCCGGATTGGCCAGACTCCGGTCATAGGTGGCATAAGTGGCTCCCTCAGGCAGCATCTGTCCCTGAAAGCAGTCATAGGTCTCGAACTCCACCACTGTCCCCGGATCTGCCGCCGCTGCCGGCGTGTCCAGGGGACTATGGGCATGAATCACGTGCTCCTTACTGATTCTGATCATATAGTTTCCTCATTTTCCTTCATAATATAATGTACTCTCAAAATCTCATAAAATCAGGTACAAAAGGACTCCGGAAGTGCATATACAGGTTTCATGTAATCTCCTGGGCGTCCGGACAGTTCCCCATATCAAATGAGAGCTGGGACTCCGGGCGGATCACTCCCAGCCGCATGAACACAGGATACAGATAACTGGCTCCAAAGGTTCCCAGCTTCTTGGGGCCTGCGACAATTCCTTCCAGCTCCAGAGCCTTATGAAAGGCGATAAAGACCGTGGACTGGGTGATGGACTTGGACTTCCGGTCCACGAACAGCTCTCCGCCACGGATCATGTAAGTAAACTGCAGCTTCTTGGCCGTGTAGAACCGGGTCCCCTGGTGCTGAACCATCTTCTCCCACAATTTTGCATCCCTGGCCTCTGGTTCCAGGTCTTCGATCTCCTTCATAAATGTCCTATACCGTTCTGTCTGATCCCCACATATCTCCAGCCGCCCTGTCATACCAGCCACCTGCCCTCTCCTTCAAAAAAACCGCCCTGCATATGCAAAGCGGTTTCAAATATCACCTTCTGTTTCATATACCGTTGCCTGCCAGATACTGCTATTATAGACAGCCGGCCAGGGTATGTCAATATCGCAGCCGAAAGCGGGTGAGCTGTTAGTAACAGTTCCAGTTACAGTTCACGGGGCGGGGAAAACTGGACCAAAACAGACGTCAAGCTCGCTTGTAAGACTGTTTTGGTCCAGTTTTCCACATCGGGCGAACGCCCGATGCTTCTTGTCTGGCGTAGCCGGACAAGAAGATGCGCCCCGTGAACAGTAACCCGTTCCATAAGTGTGTGAACCGTTACATCTACTTTCCCTCCGCCACGATTGCGTCGATCACATCCATATCTTCTTCACAGAATTTCTGGTACACCGGCATCATGGCCTCCTGGAACCTCCGTTTTTCATCAGCGGACAGCTCCGTCACCACACAGCCGGACCTGCGGATCTTCTCCTCAGATGCCTGGGAGCGTTCTGCCCAGAGCTTCCGCTCATAGACAGCTGATTCACGGGCGCAGGCGCGGATGATCTCCTGGTCCTCCTCAGTCAGCTTGTTCCAGGTATATGCGGAAACCAGCTGCATCTCCGGCACACGGGTATGCTCATCCACAGTGTAGTAAGGCGCCACCTCATAGTGCCGTTCTGATTCGTAGGAGGGCCAGTTGTTTTCTGCCCCGTCGATGGCTCCGGTCTGCAGGGCCGAATAGACCTCCCCGTAAACCAGCTTCAGGGCCTCTCCGCCCAACGCTTCAACCATGGCCTCCATCAGCTCTGACTCCTGGACGCGGATCCGCATCCCCTTTACATCCTCCACCGTCTCGATGGGCCTGCGGCTGTTATAGAAATTGCGGGCGCCTGCGTCGTACCAGGATAGGGCTGTCACCCCCACCGAATCCACACACTCCAGAAATTCGTCTCCGATGGGGCCTTCCAGCACCCGCCACATATGTTCGGAGTCATTATAAAGATAAGGCATTTGCAGTACATTTAAATGTGGGACAAACTCGGACAGAGGAGACAAGGAAACCCTCGCAAAATCGATTCCTCCGAACTGGAGCTGCTCAATCACAGCCCGCTCATCTCCCAGGGTTCCCCCAGTGCTGACCTGGATCTGGATCCTTCCTCCGGTGCGTTCCTCTACAAGCTGGGCAAACCGGTATGCCCCCAGGGCTGTGGGATAGTCGTCCGCCTGGTTTTCCGCATAGGTCAGTACATATTCCGGCACTGGCTCTTTCGTCTCCCCGGCTGTCCGCTCCCCATGGCCGCAGCCAGACAGCAGCGCGGCCACAACCATGAACATATAGGCGGCGACTGCCGCATGCTTCCATTTTCCCATGTCTTTTAACTCCTGCAACATTTCTTTTAGAAACATGTAGATCTAGAGTGTGTCTGAAAATTGCTTTCCGGCAGCTGTGCGATCCACTTTGTGGGAGATTTTGGCCAAATGAAGGGCACATAGTGGGCTATGTTACCTGAATTTGGCCCAAATATCCCAAGGGACGCCTGCGGTGTACCGCGAAGTGGGACGTGGACACCGAAGGCGTCCCTTGTGGAGATGCCGGGAATGAATTTTCAGACACGCTCCAGTACATCATTCCCTAAGCGTTCACACTATGACAGCACAGACGGCAGCCACATGCTGATCCCCGGGATGAATGTAATCAGCAGCAAAGCCAGGATCATGCACAGATAGAATGGCAGTGTCGCCTTGACCACCTTTTCCATAGGAAGCTTTGCCACCGCGGAGCCGATGAAAAGTACCGCGCCTACAGGCGGGGTCAGAAGGCCTATTCCGCAGTTAAGTACTACCATGATGCCGAACTGGATGGGATCCAGACCAATGGATGTGGCGATGGGCAGAAGGATCGGGGTAGCGATCAGGATGATCGGCGCCATATCCATGATACAGCCCAGCACCAGCAGAATCAGGTTCAGCATCAGGGCCAGGATAATCGGATTCCTGGTGATCCCGGTGATGGTATTGGCCGCCAGCTCCGGTACATGCAGGCGGGTCAGGCAGTAGCCAAAGATACTGGATGTAGCAATCAGGATCAGTACAATGGATAATGTCTCCACACACTCATCCAGGATCCGCCACACGCCCTTCCAGTCTACGCCCTTGTAGATAAATACACTGACAAGCAGGCTGTAGATAACCGCAATAGCGGCAGACTCCGTGGCCGTAAACACACCGCCGACCACGCCGAAGACCACGATCAGGACTGCTGCCAGCGCCCAGAAAGAGATACCGATTTGTCTGAGCAGATTGACGATGCTGAACTTCTCTCCCTTTGGATAATTGCGTTTCACGGAAATGATATAGGAACCGATCATCAGTGTCCCCGCAAGCAAAGCTCCCGGAATATATCCGGCCAGAAACAGGCTTCCCACGGAGATACTGCCTGCCGTTGTGGCATAGATAACCATATTGTGGGACGGCGGAACCAGAAGCCCCTCGCAGGAGGAGGTGATGGTTACAGCCGTTGCGAAATCCGCGTCATACCCCTGGTCTACCATCATAGGGATCAGGATAGAACCCAGGGAGGCCGTATCTGCGGAAGCAGAGCCCGAGATACCGCCGAAGAAATAGGAAGCAACGATGTTTACCATAGCCATGCCGCCCCGCATCCATCCCACGCAGGAATTGGCCAGTGCGATCAGCTTTTCAGAAATACCTCCGGACCCCATGAGACAGCCCATAGTGATGAAAAACGGCACCGCCATCAGACTGAAAGAGCTGATGCCCTTCACCATCTGCTGACAGATGGTAGTCAGAGGGTTCCCCTGGTACACCAGGCAGAACACAGAGGAAAGCGCCACCGCATAAGCGATGGGGAAGCGCAGCATTATCATGATAAAAAAACTTCCCAGCAGGATCAGAATTGCCATACTCTCAGTCGCCATCACGCTTCCTCCTTTACAAAAATACTTCTGATATGATTATAAATGGCTTCCAGCTCAAATACCAGCATAGCTGCGCCTGCCAGGGGCACTGGAAAATACATCCAGAAACGGGACACCTTGGGCATACTCACGTAAGTTCCCTTGGATCCCAGTCCTGTAGCATAGCTCCAGCCTACCGTGATCATGATTACCGCCAGCCCCAGCACTGCGATATCTGCCAGAATATCCAGGAATTTGATCAGTTTCTTAGGAAGAAACGGATCCAGGGCTGTCATACGGATATGTGCCCCCCGGCGGATACTAAGGGCGGCTGACAGCACAGCCATATAGGACATGCAGGTCAGAACCACTTCCTCGCTCCAGGCCGGATCTGGGATAATTGGTATATAACGTCCGCATACTGCCATGGTCGTTATCAGGATATCCGCAATCAGCAGCAGTTTACAGATCAGCATCACAAATTTGTACACCGCATCATAGACGGGCCGGATCTTATCAATCGTCACAAAAATAGATGGCATATCTAACATTCCCCTTTCCAAACATTTTTATAGTCCTACTGCCACTACTCTTTTCCCCACGGTCTGTGCAGGCAATACCCAGACCTGGCTTTTACAAGTTCAGGGCACAGAGACCTCTCTGTGCCCTGAACTTGTAAAACTTACTGCATATCCAGAATCTGCTGGTACAGTTCGGCATTATCCTTGGAGGATTCCTCGATAATGGCCTGACAGGCTTCCTGCCATGGGGTAATATCCTCTACCTCTACTACATTGCATCCCTCTGCCTTCAGCTCTTCCAGAACCTTATTCTCAGCATCCTCAGAGATCTTCCGGTTGAACTCAGAAGCGTATTTGCCGGCCTCCATGAGGATACCCTGCTGCTCTGGGGTCAGTTTCTCCCAGGCTGTATCAGTGATGATCACCTGGATAGCGCCCAGGGTATGTCCGTCCAGGATCAGGTTGTTGGCAACCTCCGGGAATGCGTTGGACTTATAGTTTGCGATAGGCTGCTCCGCGCCGTCCACCACGCCGGTCTGCAGGGCTGAGTACAGCTCGCCAAAGGATACTACGGTCGGGGAAGCGCCAAGGCCTTCTACCATACCGTTCATGATCGGGTCATTGGACACACGCAGTTTCATGCCCTTTAAATCCTCCAGGCTGTTTACTTCCTTTACTGTGAAGAAATGACGGAAGCCCTCTTCGCCGTAGAACAGACCGCGTACGCCGGCGCCATTTTCCTGGGGCTCAAGCAGAAACTCTTCTGCCAGATCGCTGGTTGCAAAGTTCCAGAAATGATCGCGGTTTACAAATGTATAAGGGATAGACAGCAGCATGGATTTCTGTCCGCCATAGCTGGTCAGCGCGAACGCGGAAATACGGGACATGTCAATGTCGCCGCCACCCAGCATGGTATCCAGCACGTCGTTCTCAGAACCAAGAACACCGCTGGCCTGCAGGTCAATCTTGATTGAGCCGCCGGACAGTTCCTCCACCTTCTCTTTGAACGCGGTATCTGTCTGGCCCACGATGGTATCCAGCGGATTCACCTCTGCCATGACCAGGGTAATATCCGGCCCCACCTTCTCGCCGGCCGCCTCAGCTTCTGCAGAAGTCTCTTCTTTGGCTGCTTCGTTCTCCTTGGGTGCCTCAGTGGCTTCCGTCGCCGCGGTAGTAGCCGGAGCATCCGGCTCCTTGAGTCCGCATCCTGCCAGGGATACTGCTGCCATAGCCAGACACAGGGAAATGCTAACGAATTTTTTCTTCATAATATACCCTCCTTTGAGATTAAGGTTCCCGCAAAAGCCCTCTGGCCCCTGTCTAGAGTGTGTCTGAAAATTGCTTTCTGGCAGATGTGTGTCACAGTTTGTGGAAAAATTGGGCCAAATGAAGGGCGCATAGTGGGCTATGTAACCTGAATTTGGTCCAAATATCCCAAGGGACGCCTGCGGTGTACCGCGAAGTGGGACGTGCACACCGAAGACGTCCCTTGTGGAGATGCCGAAAATGAATTTTCAGACGCGCTGTAGTGCTGACTTGCGGAAATACCTTGTTACAGTGCGTTGTCAGAAATGTTTTCTGATAAGTCCATTATAGCTTTCAACTGTTTTCCGGAAAATGGTAAATATTTGTTAATCCTAGTACTATTTTTACCTCTTTCATTTTCCGGCTTTATGCACTTATCACAAAAAAAGCAGTATCTGGGGAGGGTGCCGCCAGATACTGCGCGAGAATAATGAAACTGAAATATGGGGTGATGTCCGGATCTTATTTATCGGAAATGGAAACTGAAAAATCCTGCTTCCTGAAAATTGAGAGCCGGTATTCGGTAGGACTCTGGCCGGTGATCCGGCGGAACACCTTGGTAAAATAATTGGAATCCGGGTAGCCTACTGCCCGACCGATCTCTTTTATGTTCACATTAGACTGTTTTAACAGTTGTCTGGCTTCATTTACCCGGTATTCAGCTATATAGGAGGTAAAGTTCCGCCCAAAGCACTGCTTGAACAGCCGGCTGAAATAAGCTTCCGAATAATTCATCATCTGTGCCAGATCCTGCATGGACAGATCATACATGTAGTTGTCATGAATATAACGCTGAATCACCTGGGTGACCTGGGTCTGCCGCTGCTGGGCCATCTCCCCCAGGCCTATGTCCGAAATCTGGGAGCTGGGGCTTCCGGATGAAAGGCTGGCACTCTCAAAGCCCCCGGGCCGTGGGCCGGCACTTTCGGAACCTCCGGGCCGCAGGCTGGCACTTTCGGAACCTCCGGGCCGTGGGCTGGCACTCTCACAGCCCCCAGGCGACAGACTGGCACTTTCAAAGCCTCTGGGTGACCAGCAGGCGGACAAGTCACTGCTATCTGTATTTGGGGTCTGGGGCTGGTCCGACAGCCCTGCCTGGGGCGCACTGCCCATGTACCGGCCTGCCTGGGCCGCCTGCTCTGCCAGCCGGATGGCCTCTTCCAGAACCAGCATCAGCTCATTCCCGTCATAGGGCTTCAGAAGATAATCCAGTGCCCGCACCGTGATCGCTTTCTTGGCATAGGCAAACTCATCAAATGCCGTCAGGAATATAATACAGCATGCCTTATCCTTCTTCCTGATCTCCTCCGCCGCCTGAATACCGTCGATTCCCGGCATCTCAATATCCAGCAGCGCGATCTGGATCCTCTCCTGCTCATAGATTTCCAGGGCCTCCCGGCCATTCTCTGCCTGGAATATGGCGCACCTGTCCCCCAGGTTCTCTTGTAGTGTCTTACAGAGAACAGCCCGCTCGATCGCCTCATCATCCGCAATTAACAAACGTACCATCTTTTTCCCCCTGCTATCCTGCTTCCTCCTGGGGGATCCGCATCTGAATCACTGTGCAGTGCCCCTGGCTGCTGTAGATTTTTAAATCTCCTTCTTTGTAAATGGAATGAATCCTCTGATAGATATTCCCCAGACCAATCCCCACTCTGGCTGTCCGTTTCTCCCTCATGGCTTCCTCCAGCTCTATCCGGCGCTCATCAGTCATGCCCCCACCGGTATCCGCCACAGATACTATCACCACATTTCCCTGCTGCCACACCCGCAGGATGACCCGGCCTCCCTGCTCTTTTTTGGATATGCCGTGGACAATGGCATTTTCCACAATAGGCTGGAGGGTAAAGGCCGGTATCTGCACCGCCTGTGCATTGACTGCACAGTGGCATTCATACTGGACCCGGCTGCCAAACCGCATCTTCTGGAGATACATATAGTCCTCCACTACCCTAAGCTCCGAGGAAAGGGCTACTACCTGCTCGGCGGTCTTCAGATTGTACCGGAACAGACTGCTCATACTGGTGATCATCCGTTCTGTGGTGGCGGCGTCCTCCAACTTTGCCGTACAGGCGATCATATTGAGGGTATTGAACAGGAAATGGGGATTGATCTGGTTCTTCAGCATGTCAAGCCGCGCCGCATCCAGACGTTTCTCCATCTCCATCCGCTCCATCTCCTCCTGGTGCAGAAGCTCGGACATCTCATAATTGCGCATCAGGCTGTTGATGTAGCCTCTGGTCGCATGCTTCATTTTGTTGAAAGCATGAACCATTTCGCCCATCTCATCCTTATTCTCTACCTCCAGATCATCGCCGCTGAAATCATTGACCGCAATCTTGCGGGCATTTCCGGCCAGAAGGTTCAGGGGCCTCAGGAAGGATTGCACAATCAGCCGTGAAAGAGCCACAGACACGACCACCATTCCCCCGGAAAAGAGGAGAATCAGGTAAGGCATATTATAGAAAAAAGGCACCTTTTCCTGATAGCTGGCATCCCCTGCTTCCAGAGTGACCTGCAGAAGCCGTCGGGCATAGGTCTCCAGATATTCCTGCATATCATAGATCCGGTACAAGTCAGCTACATTATAAGTCTCCTGGGATAAGGTTCCTATAAATCCATCCCGGGTCCGGCTATAATTCTCATAGGCATTGCGCACATTCCAGGTCCGTGCATACCGCTCCTCACCAATGGTCTGATAGTCAAATGGCAGTCCCCTGATACAACGCTCTGACCGGGCACAGGCAATTTTGTAGTCCTGCTCCGCCTCCTCATTCCGCTCACGCACCACCCGCTCAAAGGCCTGCACCTCCAACTCCATGGCCTTCTGGAAATCCTGACACCGTGAGTTGTCATTGAGGATCACCCGGAAATGCCCCAACGCAAAGTTCATCAGCTGCAGGTTGAATACCGCCGACAGCAGGAGCATCAGAATTACCATGCCGCTGTACACAGCCAGCTTTTTCTTCAATGAAATTGTCAGCCACAGATTTCGGATGGATTGATACATGGGCAGGTAGGCGTTCCTTTCTGGGAGCTATTTTTACATAATTTTAACATAACAAAGAGAGCGGTGCAAGTTTCTCTGGCCAAATAGGTTACATCCAGAAAAAATGAACGAAATAGCAAATTCTCATTTTCCTGAATTATGCAACACAAAAAAAGTCCTTGATTTTCAAGGACTTTTCAGAGGCGACAACCAGATTTGAACTGGTGATCAGGGTGTTGCAGACCCACGCCTTACCACTTGGCTATGTCGCCATATTTGATTATATGAACCGGAATAATATTTTATTCCGGTCAGTGACCCCAACGAGATTCGAACTCGTGTTACCGCCGTGAAAGGGCGATGTCTTAACCGCTTGACCATGGGGCCT
>CAJTOW010000121.1 GCA_910577655.1 uncultured Lachnospiraceae bacterium
GGGGGAACCTTTTTCCAGAGCTGGTATCCGCTGGTCAGGAAGGAACAGTCTGGCCATGAACAGTAACAACTTCTTGTGTGCAGTAGTTCAGATGTCCCCTGCTGGGCGCAGGGAGGCTCACAGTCAAATTGCACAAATTGTTTGCAGATTTTTCCAGTTATCCACATTATCCACAATTCTGTCAACATTCTCCACCAAATTTCATCCACAGACAGAAAACCCGATTTTCCGCCAAATTTCACTTATGCACCAAGTTATCCACATTATCCACAATTTTTATCCACCTTGAAAAGGTGAATGCAGATAAATAATCCCCATTTAAATTTTGTACACATGTTCCAAAATCATACCATGTGGATGTAAAGAATTCCCAAAAAAGCGTTTATGCAAACCAGAAACCCTATTTGCGTTTTTATCCCCGGCACTTTTCGGGGCCAGGAAGATAGCCCGCCTGAACTGTTGCGAACTGTTGTTGCTATTCACGACCAGGTTCTTTTTTCTTGGCCGGCGGATACCAGCTCTGGAAAAAGTTTTCCCCGGATTGCATTTGCAGGATGTTTAGAAACTCTTAGCTGGCAGGAATCTGCGTTAGGACCAAAAATACAGCTGTCTGAGCGCAGCAAGTTCTGTATTTTGGGTCCTGCTTTTAGCAGATTTCTGCAAGCTTAGAGTTTCTGCATCCGAAACCCGCAAGCCGGGGAAAACTTTTTCCAGAGCGTCCCCCTCGGAACAACTCCCCCCATGAACAGTAACCTGAACTGTTGGTTGCATATTGACAGAAATCTTTATAGTATTCGTTGTTTTTTTCTAATATCTATGGTATACTGAAATCATCTCAAAAGAAGGAGCTGATGAATATGCGTTATACGATTACAGGCAGAAATATTGAAGTGACTTCAGGACTCAGATCAACCATTGAAGAGAAGCTCGGGAAATTGGAACGGTATTTTAACCCGGACACAGAAGCTGTCGTGACCCTCAGCGTCCAGAAAGAACAGCACAAGATCGAGGTGACCATCCCGGTAAAGGGAAGCATCATCCGCGCAGAGCAGTCCAGCAGCGACATGTATGTATCCATCGACCTGGTGGAAGAAATCATAGAACGGCAGATCAAAAAATACAAGAAAAAACTGATCGACAAGAAACAATCCGCCCAGTCATTTTCAGACTTGTTTATCAGTGAAGAATACAACCACGACGATGAGATCAACATCGTCAAAACCAAACGGTTCGCCGTCAAACCCATGGACCCGGAAGAAGCCTGCGTACAGATGGAGCTGCTGGGCCACAGCTTCTACGTATTCTTAAACGCAGACACCGAGGAAGTGAATGTGGTCTACAAGCGCAACAACAGCACTTACGGCCTGATCGAACCGGAATTCTAAGCCAACATTCAGCTGTGCAGAAGGAAAGTTCTGGATTGTTCGTGCGAGCTCGCTCGCTAAGGACAAGCCAGAGCTTTCCTTCTATAGGGCGGAACGCCCTATGCTTCTTGATTTCGATGCCTTTCGAAATCAAGAAGATGCACTGCGGACTCACGGAAACATTTCCCCATTCAGCTGTGCAGAAGGAAAGTTCTGGATTGTTCGTGCGAGCCCGCTCGCTAAGGACAAGCCAGAGCTTTTCTTCTATAGGGCGGAACGCCCTATGCTTCTTGATTTCGATGCTTTTCGAAATCAAGAAGACGCACTGCGGACTCATGGTATCTCCTTTTCTATATCAGTTTCCCAATCCATTTTCCTTGTTCCGTTTCCGCCAGCCGTACCATCACCCAGGAAAACGCAAGCATGGGCAGGACGATCATAGCAGTCACTGTCTTGCTGTCAAAAGGAATGGGATTCCAGGGGCGGGTCCACACAAGGAAATAGAAAAAATAAAAATGTGACAGATAGACCCACTCACTCATTCCCCGCAGCCGCACATAAAAGCGACGTTCCTTCCACTGCACCTGGCTGGCGGCCGTGAACAGACAGTAGGCTGCCGGGGCTGCCAGAAAAGTGAAATTCGTATTGTAGCAGTGGGTGACCTCCCAGTATAAGCCTGCGGTAAAAGCCAGAAATCCTCCCACCGCAGCCCAGAATGGCAGCCGCCACTCTGTCTTGGCAAGCACAAGTCCCAGCGCCACATAGAATACCCCGTAGAACACTCCGTTCCTAAGTGTGATAAACAGCCGCCAGTAGACCTGCAACGCGTTCTGGAATATCATGGGAAGCCGCTGGTTGAAATACCAGTTGTCACCCAGACAACCAATCGTCAGAAGGACGGCTCCCATTGCCAGGATCTGCCAGATCCTCATCCCCTTTATGTAAGCGGCCCACACCAGAAAACCAGCCAGGGCCAGAGCCGGAAGATACCACAACTGGGGAATCGTACTGTCAAATACAAACCGCCGCAGATAGGTAGTGATCCCCTCTGCCACATCCCGGCTGCCATGGTACCAGTTATACCAGTCTGTCACCAGATAAAGCCCGGACCAGATGACGTACAGCTTCAGGCTCCGTGTGCAAAAACGGCGGATGACCCCAGGATCCGGATGACCCCCATCCACCTTCTGGAACAGCAGAAATCCGGATATGGTAAAAAACACAGGCACCCCCAGATTAGAAAGCCAGCTTCCGATCAGAACATGCCACCGGCTGCCTTCTACAAAAAAGATCTGGATGACATGACGCTCAGCCACTAAAAGAGCCAGAAAAAACTTCACCACATCCAGACCTGGATATTGTCTCCTTTTCTCCATAAACGCTCCCGTTCTAATCTAAAAATGTAACTGCCTTACAGGGTGTACGATAATCGTAAGGAGAAATCGTGATTCCCGTGGTAGGGGTGCTGGCATGGATCACTTGGCCATTTCCTATGTACATGGCCACATGGTTGATATAACTTCCGCTGGCATAGAACAAAAGGTCTCCCGGCTGTACAGAGGACACCTGGATCTCCCGGCCATTGGCTGCCTGGTCTCTGGAGCTTCGGCCTACGGTAATACCGAAATGGGCATAAATCCCCTGGGTAAAGCCGGAGCAGTCAGTGCCATTCGTCAAACTGGTTCCTCCATATACATAGGGACATCCCAGGAACTGTCTGGCATAGGCCACCATAGCAGTACGGGTGGCAGAAATTACCGCGCCGGCCCCTGGACCTGCTGCGTAAGTGCCGCCGGGAACCGGACTGGCTACTGTACCGCCACCGCTCTGAATCTCCGGTGCAACAGTATTGACCGACTGGTCATTGCCCTGGGGATTTGCCGCAATGATCAGTTCCCCGGTGACTGTGCCTCCTGCTGCCACTGCTTCCTGCTTCGCCTGGGTAAGGGCTGCCATGGCATTTTCTGCATCCTGCTTTCTCTGGGCTTCCTCCGCAAGCTTTATGCGTTCCTCCTCCAGGGATACGGCCTGGTCAAATTCCACCTCTGTGACGCAGTACTGTCTGGCAATGTAGCCGGTCATGTCGGCATCCACTTCCACCTTGAAGAAATCCCCTTCCTCCGCCTGAACCACATAGCGGGCTCCGTTGGACAGATGGGTCAGGACATTGCTGTTGAGATCCGGAGACTCCCTGAGACGGAGCCCCTCGGTGTTGACCGTCACAAACTCCCGGCCGATGGACCGGGCAAGGTTCTCCGCCGCCTCACCCACAACGAAATACTGGGCCTTCACATAACCGGTGACCGTGCCTGACTGAATCCGGTACCAGACACCGCCCTGGCCCTCCACAGTCTCCAGAATCGTCGCTGCACAATGATTGTAAATCTTTCCCACCACACCGCTGCCAGTGGTGGCCTGCTCCCGCACATTCACATAATCCGTGACCTGGGAGACAGCTATATTAGAATAATCCCCGCTTGCTTTTACGGTCGATACTACATGGGGAGAAGTCTCCACATCCGCGTATACATTAAGTGTACCCGCCAGAGATGCACACAGACAGCCTGCTGCCAGTACCTTACAGATCCTTCTCATCGGTACGCTCCTCCTTTAGTATTTTACCAGATACTGCTCTACGCTGGTTACCGCTGCAGCACCGTCGGATACCGCAGTCACAATCTGCCGCAGATGTTTCGTCCGGATATCACCAGCTGCGAAAATACCTTCTGCACTGGTGGCTCCCGTCTCATCTGCCTCAATATACCCCTGTTTCATGGCAACCAGACCCTCAAACGGCTGGCTGTTAGGGGTAATGCCTACTGCTATGAATACCCCGTCCACCGGCAGGTCACTCCGCCCGCCGGTCTTCTTATTCAGAAGCTTCAAAGCTTCCGTCTGCTCTGTACCGCAAATCTCCTCCACCACCGTATCCCAGATAATCGTAATATTCTCCTGGGAAAATACCTTCTCCTGGAGGGATCTGGCCCCCCGCAGGGCATCCCGCCGGTGGATCAGGTACACCTGTCTGCACATCCGCGACAAAAAAATGGCATCTTCCAGTGCCACATCCCCACCGCCTACCACAGCCACAACCTTGTTCTTGAAAAACGCACCGTCGCAGGTAGCACAATAACTGACGCCCCTCCCGGCCAGAGCTTCCTCTCCCGGAACCTCAAGCTTGCGGTGTCTCGCGCCGGTGGCAATGATCACACATCTGGCCAGATAATTATCCTTCTTTCCGCAGACTCTTTTTACAACCGGATCCCGACTGCTGTCTCCCAGAGAAAGCATCTGTGACTGGTCAGTGTCCCCGAAATGGCTGACTGGGCTGCCTTCATCTGAGGCATGGGACTCTCCAGCCAAATGGCCATCTGTTCTGCCTCCATCCACCACCGAAAGCTCCGCTGCTTTCAGTGAATCATCGTCTGCCTCCCGGACCAGTTCGATCCGCCGGACCTCATCCTCCGCAAACACCGCGCCCAGCCGGTCCGCATGCTGCCTGAACTGCATTCCCAGTTCAAAACCGCCGATCCCCGGAATCCCCGGGTAATTATCCACTTCGCTGGTGGTCAGAACCTGCCCTCCGCTCATCATCTCTTTCTCAAGCACCAGGGTATCCAGCCGCGCCCGCTGGGCATAGATCGCCGCCGCCAGTCCGGCCGGACCAGAACCAATAATCACCAGATCATATATTTCACCCATGAAGTCTCTCCATTTCTTCTTGATTCATCTTTCATTTACTGTTAGGATATTCATACAGCTTATCCGAATCCTGTTTTTGATTCCGATAAAATGCACATGTTTTTGCGCCGCCTATTGAATTGTAAAACGCCAGGTTTTGCTTTCTATAGTTTAACTTACCGGAATCCTGCTTATGATTCCGATAAAAGGCGCACTTGTTTTGCGCCGTCGGTTGGACTACGAAAGCTGATTTTACCTTTTATAGTATAGCATAAGTTTTTTTAAAGATACATAGACTTCACAAAATTGTAATTGATTTGTAAAAGGAGGGATTTTATGGAAAAAAAAATAGCACTGGTCACTGGCGCTTCCAGGGGTATCGGAAAAGCAATTGCTTTAAAATTTGCACAAGAAGGCTACCATATGTTCATTACCTGCTACCGCCGGCACTCGGAACTCACACAGACACAAGAAGAGATCATCGAAAAATTTCATGTATCCTGTGATGCATATGTATGTGATGCCGGTTACCGGGATGCCTGCGAGGATTTATTCTGGATCATCCAGAAGCAGTATGGCACCCTGGATGTACTGGTCAACAATGCGGGGGTTTCCTACATCGGCCTTCTGCAGGACATGTCCTTCGAGGACTGGGACCACGTCCTCAGCTCCAATCTGACCTCGGTATTCAACTGCTGTAAGCTGGCCATTCCCATGATGCTCCGCAAGGGACATGGGAAAATCGTGAACATTTCCTCTGTCTGGGGCAATGTGGGGGCATCCTGCGAAGTGGCCTACTCGGCAACCAAGGGCGGAGTCAATACCTTTACCCGCGCCCTGGCCAGAGAGCTGGCTCCCAGCAATATCCAGGTCAATGCCGTGGCCTGCGGCGCCATTGACACAGACATGAACAAATGGATGGAAGCAGACGAACGTCAAGCCCTGCTGGACGAGATCCCGGCCGGACGCATGGGAAATGTAGAAGAGGTGGCAGATCTGGTCTACCACCTCTGTTGCGGACACACGTATCTTACCGGCCAGATCATCGGGCTGAATGGGGGATGGATGTAAATCAGAACCTGCGGATCTGATCCCCCTCATCCCCGGTATTCTCGATCTTCCGGACGATCACGTAGTAACTGCAGGCTTCGTTTGCCTTCACCAGCACCCGGTCTCCCACCTTCTTTTTCAGGATGGCTTTTCCCAGGGGGGACTCGGTGCTGATCATATTGTTCATGGAATTGCCGCGGATGCTGGTCACCAGCTTGTAGGTCTCTTCCTCATCGTCGTCTTCCATATATAAGGTAACCGTTTTATTGAGTCCCACCTCGTCGTCTCTGGATGTATCAGATATGATGATGGCATTTTTCAGCATATTTTCCAGATAGCGGATCCGGCTTTCATTCTGATTCTTCTCACGTTTGGCCGCATGGTACTCAAAATTCTCGCTGAGATCCCCGTGGGCACGGGCCTCCTTTACGGCCTCCAGACATTCGGGGCGCACCACCAGCTTGCGGTGCTCGATCTCCTCCTGGATCTTCTGGACATCACTTTTGGTCAGTTTCTCTCTCATAACAGTTTCTCCTTTTGCGGGACTGCTGGCCTGCGGCAGTATGAAAGTACCGCATTGGCTCTGTATGCGAAAAGTGCGCAAAAACCTGTCACTGCCACATTCTCCACATACCAGAACACACAAAAAGGCACCACTGGCACCTTTTATGCTTGCTAAAGCGTGTTTGCAAATTTGTTCCCGGCTTCT
Organism: uncultured Lachnospiraceae bacterium; assembly: GCA_910577655.1. Taxonomy (GTDB): domain Bacteria; phylum Bacillota; class Clostridia; order Lachnospirales; family Lachnospiraceae; genus Brotaphodocola. The sequence goes on from CAJTOW010000121.1 coordinate 6,805, forward strand.
TTTCAGATCTACTGTTAAGTATAGCTGTTTCAGAAAAAGATTGCAAGTGGTTGAATGACAACAGCCCCATCATCCGTAACAGTTCAGATACCCCCCTGAACTGTTACCATCATCCTTCCTATTGGTTACTATTCATAGCCAGGTTGTTTCAGCTCTGGAAAAAGTTTTCCCCGGATTGCATTTGCAGGATGTTTAGAAACTCTTGGCTCGCAGGAATCTGCGTTAGGACCCAAAATACAGCTGTCTGAGCGCAGCGAGTTCTGTATTTTGGGGCCTGCTTTTAGCAGATTTCTGCAAGCTTAGAGTTTCTGCATCCGAAACCCGCAATCCGGGGAAAACTTTTTCCAGAGCGTACCTACCGGAACATCCAGCCCGAGAACAGTAACCTATTGTGTTACGCCAGCGGATAATATTTTTCTTTTTTGGGTCTCTTGTCTATATTTTCAAGCATATTATATAGAAGCAGCACGGTATTATCATTTTCACCAAACCTGTTAATATTCTGCTTCGTCAATATCCTCAGCAGATAAGACATGGGAGCATTGCAGAAATTCCCTTCCGGGGAAACCACACCAAATGAAGCCTGATCTGGGCTGTTTCCAAATACCTGCCATTTCCATCCATATCCACAGCACAATGCTTGTCCAAACAGCACTCCTAACGCAACGGCAACATCCGCAATATCCCCATATGCATCAGGTATTTTATCTGTCTCCAGAATACCGTCCACGATATTCATGATCTGTTCTGCCATCTTTTTGCCATCTTCATGATCTCTGATCCCGAATACCTCCACTCCTTTTTGAAAAGTCCTCTCTATCTCTGCCCTGACATTCTCCGGAAGTTCCCCCACATACGGGAAATAATCCTCCCTTCTGGGACCTGTCTCCACCAGCTGATACAACTCCTCCTCGCTCAGTTTCCTGATCAGGAAAGAATCTCTGTCCGAATCCAGCGCAAATATTTCCAGCTTTTCCAGTGCTCTTGAATATTCGGTATGACCAATGACTTCACCCCATGTATTATTATAAAAGAGCATATACCACTCAGATACTGCCTTTGCCTCTTTCTTATACTGGGCCCATGGTGCTTTCGGGATAATCGTCTGTCTGCCATCCGAAATCATAACAAATCCCCGGCTTCCATTTATACTGTGTTCCGCTTGTTCCGCCTGATTCCAGTCAGCTTCTTCCTTTTTTCCAAAATGAAATCCTCCGCCAAACAATCCCATAACTGCCTCCTTCTCATAATCTAACATTAAATCATGGCACTTTCCGCCTGGTTCTACTCTGAAAGATTCTTCACATAAGGCAGAGTAGCCGGATTAACCTTAATCTTCACGTCTGTCAGGTGGATCTGGGTATAATAGGATATCTTCTTCTGCTTCAGCTCCCGCAGGAAATCATCCTTGCATTCCATCCAGACAGCAAAATCATTGCTGATGTAACGGCTGCCCAGAAAGACGCGGCCCTGGATCTGGTCCGGAATCTGATCCGAAATCTGATCTGGGGCCTGGTCCAGGATCTGATCCGGAAGCTGGTCCGGGGTCTGGTCTGGGATCTGATCCGGAAGCTGGTCCGGGGTCTGATCCGAGGTCTGGTCCGGGGTCTGATCCAGGATCTGATCCGGAATCTGGTCCGGGGTCTGATCCGGAATCTGATCCGGGGCCTGGTCCAGGGTCTGATCCGGAATATCCGTGGTCTCCATACCCTCGCCCCAAGTTATCTCGAATTCATCTTCCTCTTCCTCAAATTCACCTTCCCCATCCTCTGTCTCGAATTCGTCATATATCAGATATGGGCGCACCGCCTTCTCGTTGTAGGTGACCTCATAGCGGATCACATTTTCCGGCACAGACTCATCGGCTATAAGCTGGCAGCTGCCGTATTCCTCCCAGGTCCAGCCTGCGTCCACAGCGATCCTTCCCCTGGCCGGATCAAAGGTGTGGTCAAATTGCCTGGTTACCAGATTTTCCCCACCGATTGTTTTCTCGCCTGCATAGGCAAAGGAAGAATATTCTACAAATGCTATCCCGGTGCCGATGCCTCCCATCAGCACACCGCCGATAAACACACCGATCAATATTTTCTGTATCTTACGCATGCTGTTCACCTTCCATTTCCTCATTTGCCCCCTTGATCCGTTTTCTCCAGAGCAGAGTCATGCTGAACCATGCTGCCGAAAAGGAGCAGAGCACCAGCCCCAGACAGCCTACCGTCACTCCGGCCAGGGGATAATGCTGCATCCAGAGCACTGCCAGCATCCCCAGGGTGAATAGGGAAAACAAGCCAAAAGCGGCACAGAAGCAGGCAAATCCGATCCAGCAGATATTCCAGATCATACGGATCCCCCAAGCCGCCATGGCCAGTCCCAAATGCACGCAGGCGGCGGCAAGGGCCATGATCCTCTGGAAGCAGCCGCGGATTCCGCCTGGAAACGGATGCTCCCGGCCTTCCTTGTCACGACGTCTGGATCTGCTGATCCTGCTGTTTGCATTTCCCCCATCCTCACAGACTTCCAGATGTCTCCGGTTCCTCCACCAGGCAGCGACCCGGGAAAATCCCCCTCCTATCTTCTGCTTCCAGAAACGAAGGATGCCAAAAATCCAGGCGCCAAGGCCACGCATACCGCCGGCTGCCTTCTCTCCCACATTCCTGCAGGTCTGTCCAGTCTGCAGCAACAGCTCTTTCCCGGCAGCTCCATCTTCCGGGAAAAGTCGTTTCCGCTCCTTCTTCTGGCCCTGGGCGTAGTCCGCACGCACATGGTAGGCACTTAAGATCTCTGCCGTCAGCTCCTCGAAGCTTCCGAAGTCTGCAATCGCTTCCTCCTCAGAGAGTCCATTCTTCCTTTTCATATCAATATGCTGCTCGTATTCCGTCACAATATCTTCCAGCTCATCCTTCTGCAGCACGGACAAAGCCTGCCTCAGCTGACTGATAAATGTTTTCTTATCCATGGCGACACTCCTCCAAAAAGCCTCCTACTTTTTTCGTCAATTCGTTCCACTCCTGCTCCAGGGAATCCCGGTACAGCACACCGGCAGCTGTCAGATGATAATACTTCCTGGGCGGTCCCTCTGTGGATTCCCGCAGATAGGTCTCAAAATAATGCTCATTGGTCAGACGCTTGAGCAGGGGATAAATGGTGCCTTCATTGACATCCACCACCTTGGATACCTCCTCTACCAGCTCATAGCCGTACATATCCTTCTGACGGACTGACTCCAGCACGATCAGCTCCAGCACTCCTTTTTTCAGTTGGGCATTCATATGTATGGATCACGCCTTTCTTTTACTGATTACTATATTATACACACTACTATGTATTGTCAAGTACTAAATTTTTACGAATACCTTACGCTGAATCCCGTACTGCCAGCAGCGGAACCAGATCCCCGCTGGTGCTGAACCCGTAGGAAAATATGTTTACGGCTGTCAGATAGGGAAGTGTGTCCTCCAGAGTAAGCGCCAAATATTCCTGCGGATTTCCTGATCCTCAAGTATCACCTATAATTGTAGTCGATAGATATTTAGACTATTTCACTGCAATTATGGAGGATAGGTTATGGCAGGTACTCGCAAAGCCCGTGTTCCGATGACGGAACAGATTCGGCTTATCAATGAATGCCGCCAGAGCGGCATGACAGATGCTGACTGGTGTCGTGAAAACGACATTGCAGTAAGCACTTTTTACAACTGGGTCAGCCGCTGTCGGAAAACGGCAGCGGATCAGATCAAAGCCCTATTCCGGGAACCGGACGGCTTCGTTCTAATCTATAAGCGGTTATCTGTCCGCGGCGGCTATCAATGGCCCAGGAAACAGTCGGAGGTCCGGAACCTTTCCTGGCGGGAGTTTGACTGGCTGATGTCGGGGATTGATATTGACCAGCCAAAAGCCCTGAAAGCAGAGTAAAAAGTATCTGGGTTTCAACAGAAATCCTGCACAGAAGAATCTGGAAATCCCTTGTAAATTCGGCATTTTTCAGGAGTCATTTTTCTTTAGTAAAAGCCCCGTTTCTGATATAATAAAGGTATCAAATCCAAGGAGAGAAACGATGGCTTCCAGTGCAAAAGATATCCAGCTCAGAGAACTGAAAGATACAGTATCACAACTGAAAACAATGGTATCTGAACAGACTGAACTGATCAGTTCTCTCCGTCTTATGATTGATGAAAAATCCAGTCACGAGAAAGCGCTTCAGGAACAGGTAGATTATCTGACCAAAAAGCTTTTCGGCTCATCCAGTGAAAGAAGATCCGATGACATTCCGGGACAACAGAATCTCTTTGATGAAGCGGAAATGGAACAGGATCCCTCCTTGCCGGAAGAAGATACTGTGATCCGGGAGCATACCCGTAAAAAGAAGGCAGCTCATGAGGAGCTTTTCAAAGGCTTGAAGGTTGAAAAAGTAGTGATCCCTCTTCCGGAAGAAGACCGGATCTGCCCGGTCTGCGGTACGCAGATGGTCCTGATCGGCGAGGAGTATGTCCGCCGGGAACTGGAATTCATTCCTGCCACCTGTAAAGTGATCGAATACTACAGCCAGAGTTACGGATGCCCATCCTGCAAGGAAGGACTCGGCGATACGGAAAAACCCGTGATCAAAAAGTCTCAGGTTCCGGCGGCTCTGGTTGGGAAGGGTCCTGCCTCAGCATCCACTGTTGCATGGACGATGTAT
>CAJTOW010000122.1 GCA_910577655.1 uncultured Lachnospiraceae bacterium
GAATCTTCTCAAGATTGAGAAACTGATTCGGATCCTCTGTGATCTGCGGGGCGAGGGAAAGGATGTGGTGCTGGTGTCCTCCGGCGCCATCGCGGCAGGAAGGCAGGCTCTGGGGATCAGCCGCAGGCCGGACACGCTCTCAGAGAAGCAGGCGCTGGCGGCAGTAGGGCAGGCCAGACTGATGATGGTGTACCAGAAGCTGTTTTCCGAGTACAATTACACGGCGGCCCAGGTTCTCCTGACCAAGGATACCATGATCCAGGAGGGCTCCCGCTACAATGCCCAGAATACCTTTGATGAGCTTCTGGAACTGGGAGTGATCCCGGTGGTCAATGAAAATGATACCGTCTCCACCCACGAGATCCAGTTCGGCGACAATGACAGGCTCTCTGCCATTGTGGCAGCGCTGATCGGCGCGGATCTTCTGGTCCTTCTTTCTGACATAGACGGACTCTATACCGATGATCCCCACAAGAACCCGGAGGCCAGGTTCATCGGCTTTGTGGAGGAGATCACGCCAGAGCTTCTGGAGATGGGAAAGGACAGCTCAGCCAGCAATGTAGGGACCGGGGGGATGGCGGCAAAACTGGCGGCTGCCCGGATCGCCACAGACAGCGGATCCGACATGATCATTGCCAATGGGAATAATGTGGAGGTGATTCCGGAGATCATGGCTGGACGGAAGGTGGGGACACTTTTCAAGGCCCACGAAAACCAGGATTTTGATCTGATGGATTATCTGAACTACCAGTATTGATGGTAACAGTTTACGGGGCGGGGACCTGAACTGTTCCACAGAGAGAAAATATAATGATCAAGGAGGATGACAAGGATGGACCAGAAACAGATTGAGCGGATCAATGAGTTATACCATAAATCCCAGGCAGAGGGGCTGACCCCGGAGGAGAAGGAGGAGCAGGCCAAGCTGAGAAAAGACTATATAGAGACGATCCGCAGGAATATGCGGGCAAATCTGAACAGCATCTCCATCCAGGAGAAGGATGGCAGCATCACGGACCTGGGGAAGAAATACGGCGGTGTGCAGAGTGAATAGCCATGGCGGACAAGGCGGGGGAAAGCTTTTGCCAGGAGCCAGGAAGCCAGAGAAGGAAGAGCAGTTTCAAACAGGTATGGAAAAGCTTCCGCCCCCAGACAAAAATACGGTCAGGGCAAGGATGCGCAGGCTCCGCCGGGAGCTGGATGTATCCCAGAAGGCAGAGATGGACCGGTGTCTTTGCCGGAATCTGTTAGAGCTTGGGGCTGTCCGGGAGGCGGAGGCCGTGTATTTGTTCGCTTCATTCCGGGATGAACCGGATACCTTCCGGATCTTTAGGGAGCTGACAGCCCAAAATGTCCGTGTGGCATTTCCAAGGGTCAGCGGGAATGATATGGAATTCTACTGGACAGAAGGGCCGGAACAGCTGGCGGCCGGATACAGCGGGATCCCGGAGCCGGATACGGCCTGCTTAAGGGCGGACGCACCTGCCGCCCCGGTCATTATGCCGGGACTGGCTTTCACCCCGGACGGAGGACGGATCGGCTATGGAGGCGGATATTATGACCGGTTTCTGGCCAGAGAGCCGGAGCATGAAAGGATCGCCCTGGCTTATCCCTTTCAGATTCTGAAAGAGCTGCCGGTGGAGGAGCAGGATGTACCGGTCCGGCAGATCGTGACAATAAACGGTGTGATCCTATGCAACAAATATATTTGGGAGGAGATTGGCAATGGAACTGACAGAAATTGGAAAACGGGCCAAAAAGGCGGCAGCATATCTGAATAATCTTGGACAGACAAAGAAGAATCATGGCCTGATGGCGGCTGCGGCTGCCCTGGAGGAAGGTATGGAGGAGATTCTGGCGGCAAACCAGAAGGATCTGGAACGGGCCAGGGCCAACGGGATGCCTCCTTCCCTGCTGGACCGTCTGGCCCTGGATGGGGGGCGGGTCCAGGCCATGGCTGGGGGGCTCCGGGAGATTGTGGCTCTGGAGGATCCGGTGGGGGAGGTGGTTTCCATGAAGCCAAGGCCCAACGGTCTTCTGATCGGGAAGAAGCGGGTACCTTTAGGAGTCATAGGGATCATCTACGAGGCACGGCCCAATGTGACGGCGGATGCTTTTGGACTCTGCTTTAAGACGGGAAATGCCGTAATCCTGAAAGGAGGCAGCGACGCCATCGAGTCCAACCAGGCCATTGTCCGGTGGCTGGGGAAGGGCCTTAAGGATGCAGGACTTCTTGAGGACGCGGTGCAGCTGGTGACTGCCACAGACCGGGAGACTACCAGGGCCCTGATGCGGATGAATGCCTACGTGGATGTGCTGATCCCAAGGGGAGGCGCAGGTCTGATCCGGACTGTGGTGGAGAACAGCACGGTGCCGGTGATTGAGACTGGAACCGGAAACTGCCATATCTATGTGGACGCGTCGGCAGATCTGGATATGGCCATTTCCATCATCATCAATGCCAAGACCCAGAGAACCGGTGTCTGCAATGCCTGCGAATCCCTGGTGGTTCACAGAAGTGTTGCGAAGACATTTCTCCCAATGCTGCAAAAGGCTCTGGAGGTGTATCCGGTGGAAGTCCGGGCGGACGCGGAGGCCTGGGGGATGGTATCTGGATTCAGGAAAGCCACAGAGGAGGACTGGGGAACCGAGTATCTGGATTACATCCTGTCCCTGAAGCTGGTGGATTCTCTGGAGGAAGCCATCGCCCATATCAACCACTACAATACAGGCCATTCGGAAGCCATCATCACCCGTGACTATGACAACGCCCAGCGTTTTCTTAATGAGATCGACGCGGCGGCGGTATATGTGAATGCCTCCACCCGGTTCACTGACGGCAATGAGTTCGGTTTCGGAGCGGAGATCGGGATCAGTACCCAGAAGCTCCACGCCAGAGGCCCCATGGGCCTGGAAGCACTGACCACTACAAAATATATCATATATGGAAATGGGCAGGTGCGGTGAGTCTGGGTTTGTGTAATTTGCACAAATAATTTGCACAAAAATAGTAAAAAACACAATTGCAATCGATTGCGAAATAGATTATGATAGAACCATCAAAAGCAGTGAGCAACAAAATCACAGGAAAAGGAAGGGTATGTCATGTTAAGAATCAAGTACGAGGATCTGTTAAAAGAATTTAAGAGGGTACTAATCAGCCGGGGGTTCACTGAGAAGAATGCCCAGGATGCGGCTACTGTATTTGCCCAGAACAGTCTGGACGGCATCTACAGCCACGGGATCAACCGTTTCCCAAGAGTCGTAGAATATCTGGACAAGGGCGAGATCAAGCCGGATGTGGTAGCCACCTGCGAGATGGCCATGGGCGCCATCGAGAGATGGAACGGCCACAGAGGCTTTGGCCCCCTCAATGCCAAGCAGGCCATGGACCGTGCCTGCGAACTGGCTAAGGAGCACGGCATCGGCATGGTAGCCCTTGGCAATAACAACCACTGGATGCGCGGCGGCAGCTATGGCTGGCAGGCAGCGGACCAGGGCTGCATCGGCATCTGCTGGTCCAACACCATGCCCAACATGCCTGCATGGGGCGCCAAGGACCGCAAGATCGGCAACAACCCCTTCATCTTCGCAGTGCCCAAGAGCAACGGGGACCATGTAGTGGTTGACTGTGCAGTATCCCAGTTCTCCTACGGCAAGATCGAGGAGGCCAAGCTGAAGGGCCAGCAGCTTCCGGTACCGGGCGGCTACGATGAGGAAGGCAACCTGACCACGGATCCGGCAGCCATCGAGAAGACCTGGAGAGTGCTTCCCATGGGTTACTGGAAGGGCAGCGGCATCTCCATCCTGCTGGATCTGATTTCCACCGTCCTGACCAATGCCAACTCCGTACAGAAGATCGGTACCTTTGGGGATGAGGTAGGCCTGTCCCAGATCATGATTGCTATTGATCCTTCCAAGTTCCAGGACAGTTCCGTGACCGACGGCATCGTGGACGAGCTGGTGGCTGACATCAAGTCCTCCGAGCCGATCAAGGAAGGCGGCCAGGTATTCTATCCCGGTGAGATCGAGATCAATACCAGAAGGGACAACATGGAGAATGGTATCCCGGTGATCGAAGAGAAGTGGGAGTCTGTGCTGGCTATGTAATCCGGGACAGTGTGTATAGCTTTGTCTTATATGGTTGTAACAGTTCAGACGGCCCTTGAACTGTTACGGCATCTGCCCATGAGAATCGCTACGCGATGGGGCAGATGCCCTCCGGCCACTACGTTTTCGTACGGTCAGCGCAGCGAGTGCGCAGACCTGTCTGAACTGTTACTTCTGGGTACATTTTCACAAAGAAAATCATTGAAATACAGTTGAAATGAGTCATAATATATGCTAAAATTCCGTTAAGGGCCTGATGGCCGGTGGAACAGCTGTTATTTTTGACGTACCGGTCCAGGGAGTTTGTCTGGGCGGATGCGTTCTGGCAGCAGGTCGTGGTGATCCGTCCTCTATATGGGAATGCATGAGGAGAGAGGATACCGGCCCTGAAATTTCTTTACGGTACCGGTGCGGGAACGGCGGTCCGTAAAAATAAAGCAAAGAAGGGAAAAAGAATTATGAAGAAAAAATTATCACTGTTATTGGCAGGCGCTCTTGTAGCAGCATCTCTGGCAGGCTGTGGAGGCGGCGGTGGTGCGGCAGCCCCGGCAGCTCCGGCAGCAGGCGGGGACGCGGCGGCAGCCCCGGCAGCAGACAGCGGGAGTGCGGCAGCAGAGCTGAACCTGATCATTGCTTCCAATCAGACTTCCCTGGACAACCCGTATTCCTATGGTATGGACAAGTTCAAAGAGGTGCTGGAGGATATTTCCGGCGGCAAGATCTCTGTGACCGTACATAAAGGAACCCTGGGTGAGAATGAGAACGAGCTGATCGAGAAGCTGGAGATGGGCGCTGCTTCCATGGTAGTTGCTTCTCCCGGATTCATGACTGCTATCGGTGTTCCGGAAGTGGATATCTTCTCCCTGAACTATCTGTTTGACAGCTTCGACCACTGGGAGAAGTGTCTGGACGGCGAGTTTGGTGAAAAGATGAAAGCAACGGTTTCCGAGAAGACCGGCAACAATTTCCGTATCATGGCTTACTGGTCCTCCTCTGTACGTGATTACTACGGCAAGAAGGACATCACCAAACCGGATGATCTGAAGGGCATGACGATCCGTACCCAGTCTTCTCAGGTACAGCAGGACTTCTGGAAGGCCTGCGGCGCTATCCCGACCTCTGTGGCATGGGGTGAGCTGTACCAGGCACTGCAGCAGGGTGTTGTGGATTCTGCTGAGAATGACTACACCAGCTTCATGCTGAAGGAGCATCACAAGACTGACAACGGCAAGCACATCGCAGAGACTCATCATGACTACACCACCCGTCTTCTTCTGATGAGCGGTAATTTCTATGACAGCCTGACCGACGAGCAGAAGGGCTGGATCGACGAGGCTGTTGAGGCCTGCACCCAGGAAGAGCGTGAGGTTGTTTACCGCATGTTCAAGGAGTCCAAGGAGAAGGTCATCGCTGACGGCGCCATTGTGACTGAGTTTGACGACCTGGACATTGATGCCTTCAAGGCACTGGCACTTCCCATCCAGGATAAGTTCGCGGAAGACAACAACATGACTGCAGAGCTGGAGATGATCCGCGCGGCAGCAGAGTAATGTATTATCAATTTTGATCTATAGGGGTTTGCATTCATCAGAGAAGGTTTGCCACCGGCAGCTTCCGGGATGCTCCGGCATCCGGGAGAGGTTCCGGCGTCCTTCCTGGAATGAAACCGTGGAACACAGCAGTCACCTGGGAGACTGGGTGGCTGTTGTTCCGTCTAAAACCCCATAAAGAAACTGTTAAAGTTTCAGACAGTAACCTTAATTTGTAACGGAGAAGGAGAGCAAAAATGAAAAAAGCGATTGAGATGATGCAGAAGATCCAGGTTGCGATCGGTGGATTCTTCTTATGCGTATTTCTCCTGACAGTTGTATTCCAGATGCTGTCCCGCTATATGGGCATCGCTGCTACCTGGACGGAGGATGTATCCATGTATTCCTTTATCTGGGCAGTATTTATGGGAGGCGGCGCTATGGTCTATGAGAAGCGCCACTTCGCATTCACTTCCATCAGCGATATGCTGAAGGACGGGCCGGCGAAGAAGATCCTTTCCATTGTGATCTCCGTGATCATGCTGTATTTCGCAGTTCTGATGGCCTACTATGGCTATAAGGTCACCAGGCAGTTCTGGAACTATACCTGGGTCAATATCCCTTCCTTCAAGAGAGGCCCGACCTGGCTGTGTCTTCCGCTGTGCGGCGTGACTTCCGCCATCTATCTGGTGTACCAGATCATTGACGATATCGGAAACCTGGCGAAAGGAGGAAATAAATAATGGGTGCGATTCTGGTTATTATGTTCATTGCCTTCGTGGCGCTTGGTGTACCGATTTCTTTTGCCCTGGGTGTGGTATCTTTCACTGGTATCGCTTCCCTGGCCCAGATTCCTAATACAGTTGTATTTTCCAAGATGTTCAATGGTCTGAACAGCTTTACGCTTCTGGCGGTGCCGCTGTTCATTCTGGCCGCTAACCTGATGAATGAAGGTGAGATCACAGAGAAGCTGATCGACTGCTGTAATGCCCTGGTAGGTCATTTCCGCGGCGGTCTGGCTTACTCCAACGTGCTGGTATCCATGATCTTTGCCGGTATCTCCGGTTCCTCCCAGGCCGATACGGCTGGCGTAGGTAAGATTTTCATCCCTTCCATGGAAAAGCAGGGGTATGACAAGGGAACCTCTGTAGGTGTCACGGCGGCATCCTCCACTTTGGGCTCCATCATACCGCCCAGTATTACCATGGTGGTTTATGCAGGTATCGCAAATGTCAGTACCGGCGCCTTGTTCATGTCAGGACTTGTACCAGGTATTCTCCTGGGCCTTGCCATGATGGCAGTGGTCAAGATGTACTCCAAGAAAAAGAATTTCCCCAAGTCCGAGCGTGTGCCGGCCAAGGAAGCCCTTCATCTGGTATACCAGTCCCTGCCGGCCCTGCTGACTCCCATCATTCTGATCGGCGGTATCGTGTCCGGTCTGTTCACTCCTACGGAGTCGGCGGCATTTGCCAGTATGTATGCACTGCTGGTGGGCTTGTTCTTCTACCGTACCATCAAGGTGAAGAACCTTCCCAGAATCCTGATTGAGACCATGAAGATGTCTTCTCTGTCTCTGTTTGCACTGGCTACGGCCAATGCCCTGGGCGAGCTTTTGAGCTACTATCAGTTAAATGTGATCGTGCAGCAGTTCTTCCTGAACATGTCTGGCGGAAGACTGGTCTTTTTGCTGGTGGTTGTGGCATTCTTCATGTTCGTGGGAACCTTCATGGACGCGGTTCCGGCTATGATCTTGTTCGTGCCGATCATCCTGCCGTCTGCTACCGCGCTGGGGATAAGCCCCATCATCCTGGGGCTTATCATCGTAGTGACCCTGGCTCTGGGCCTGGTGACACCGCCCTATGGACTGTGTCTGCTGATTGCTTCGTCTATCAGTGGAATCACTATTGAAGACGCGTTTAAGGGAACGCTTCCTTACTTCCTGTCTTCCATCCTGGTACTGATGCTTCTGGTGCTGTTCCCGAATCTGTGGCTGACGATCCCGTCGCTACTGTTCCCGGCACTGTTTATCTAAAGGGTGTCCGGAATTGCTTTTGCAGGCTGTGTCTCCCGTTTTGCGGGACATCACAGGCACCCCTTGCGGGGCTTTGGGGCAAATGAAGGAGACCCAGAGGGCTGAGCTGGCTGAATGTCCCAGGCGTATTTTCCGGATGCCGGAATAAATATACACAGAAGAGGCTGTCATAAGATGATCTCTGCCCACAAGATATTACGGTGATATCCAACAGATCACCTGGTATATTGTGGGCAGGGAGGCATTTTTGACAGCCTCTTTTTCGTTGGGGGATAACTGATTTTGCAGGTTTTAATATGCGCGCAAAGGACCGGCGGTGCCTGATTGTAAATGATATTGCAGATTCTCCAGGTCCTGCCCCTCATTTTGTGAAGAAAAGAAACATTCATTCCTGCTTTTCTTGAAGTTTATAAGGCTTCAGGATACAATCGAACTATCAAATCAAAGAGAGAGGGCAGTATAATGAAAACGTTTCAAAAGACATTTCCGGATGGTTTTCTGTGGGGAGGGGCAATGGCGGCCAACCAGGCTGAGGGAGCATATCTGGAGGATGGCAAGGGGCCGGATATCTCTGGCGGGTTTGCCCATGGCATCAAGCATGACTATGATCCCGTGCCTGATCCCCAGAAGTATTATCCTACCCACGAGGCCATAGATTTCTATCACCGCTACAAAGAGGATCTGGCCCTGATGGAAGAGATGAACTTCAAGGCGTTCCGCACCTCCATCAACTGGTCCAGGATCTATCCCATGGGGGATGAGGAGGAACCCAATGAGGCGGGTCTGCGTTACTATGATGACTTGTTCGATGAGATGAGAAGAAGGGGCATGGAACCGGTGGTCACCCTGAGCCATTATGAAACACCGGTTCATCTGGTGGAGAAGTATGGAAGCTGGAGGAGCCGGAAGCTGATCAGATTCTTCCTGCGCTACTGTGAAACGGTTTTTACCAGATATAAAGGGAAGGTCCGCTACTGGCTGACGTTCAATGAGCTTAATAATATGCGCAGAATGCCCGGGGGCGCCGGCGGGATATTCTTTAAAGAAGGGGAGAATCAAAAACAGGTCATCTATCAGGCCAGTCACCATATGTTTGTGGCCCACAGTCTGGCTGTAAAGCTTTGCCATGAGCTGTGTCCAGATGCGAAAATCGGGTGTATGCTTTCCCTGAGCAATACCTATCCCCATACCTGCAGGCCGGAGGATGTATTTGAGACTATGGAGCTGCGCCGCCGTTCCCTGTTTTACGGTGATGTGATGATACGGGGATATTATCCCAGTTATACAGCGCGTATCTGGGAGGAAGAGGATATCCATGTGAGCATGGAGCCGGGAGACGAGGAGATCATCCGGCAGTACCGTTCGGATTATCTGGGATTCAGCTATTACCGGACCTCCACCCACGAATATGGCCAGCCCTTTTACGGTGATACGGGCGGAGACCAGGGAACTCCCAATCCCTATCTGGAGACAACTCCCTGGGGATGGCAGATTGACCCCCTGGGTCTGCGCTACACCCTGAATGAGCTGTATGACCGGTACCAGATTCCGCTGTTTGTGGTGGAGAATGGCCTTGGGCAGGTGGATGAAATCTCAGAGGATGGATGTATCCATGACGACTACCGGATTGATTATGTGAGAAGACATGTCCAGGCCCTGCGGGAAGCCATCCGGGATGGGGTGGAGATCATGGGATACACCTACTGGGGGCCGATTGACATCGTGTCGGCAGGAACCGGGGAGATGAGGAAACGGTATGGATTTGTCTATGTAGACCGGGATAATGAAGGGAAAGGAACCCTGGCCCGGAGGAAGAAGGATTCCTTTACATGGTATCAGCGGCTTCTTGCATCCAATGGGGAGGAGTGCTGATCCCCTGAATGATAGAAATAACTTCGCTCAATTTTCCGCTGGGAAAAGAGAGTGAGGTTATTTTTATTTTGCTCGTAATCCAGGGAGAAGATCTGGCCGTACAGGCAGTCAAGGAGATAGAACATGGCTGTCCGTGATACAAAGGAGCCCATTTTAAAGCGGCTTTCCGAGCTGGCGATCCGGAGAGTGACGGCGGCAAGATTGTCATAGGGCCAGGGATTTTCGGCAGCGGTAACCAGGATAAAGGGAATCCGGCTGCTCATAAGCTCATCTACAAGATAATGCACCTGCCGGCTGTTGCAGTAATGGGAGATCAGAAGGGCAGCCTGACGGATCTTGTCACTGGAGCGCAGGCATCTGGCTTCCTGAAAACCGTTTGGGGATTCCAGGGTGGACTGTTTGCCGATGCGTATCATCTTGTAGTGAAAGTCTTCTGCCAGGATCAGGGATTCTCCCCTGCCGTAGATATGGATCACATCCGCCCTGGCAAGCATCCGGGCGGCTCTTCCCAGAAGATTATAATCCAGATTGCTGAAGGTAGTCTGCAAAGCCTGGGAGGAGAGATTGTAAAATGTCTCCGCAATGGCTCTGCTGTCGCTGTCCGGGGCAATGGGGACATCTACATGGATATGCTGGTTGTGGAGGACAAAGTCATTGAGGGCAGAGGCCAGCCGGATCTTGAAGTCAGCGAATCCCCTGGTTCCCAGCTTTTTGCACAGCCGGATGACGGAAGCCTGGGAAACATAGCATTTTTCACTGAATTCTTCCAGGGTCAGGTTTATCACAATCCGCGGATTGCTCTCGATGAAATCGGTAATCTGTTTTTCAGAGTCAGTTAATTTCTTTTTTCCGAATAATTGTTCAAGAATCATGGGGAAACCTCCTGATAATGGATGTACAAGCCTCAAAAAAAGTATACCAGAATCTGTCCTGTTTTTGCAATTGTATTTGCAGAAACCAGATAAAAAGCAGGAGCATTTATGAAGAAAAAAACCAGGTTTGCCGGGAAGGATTGAGGAAAACCGCCGCTTCAGGTATAGTGGACTTATCGATAAAGAAAAGGAATTCCTCAAATAAAGATGAAAGGTGAAGGGTTATGGAGTACAAAAAAGCAGCAGTGGAAATACTGGAATTATGCGGCGGAAACGGAAATATCAGCAGTGTGACACATTGCGCGACGCGTCTGCGTCTGTTCACTGTGGATAAGAAGAGGGTGGATACAGAAAATATCAAAAAGATAAAAGGGGTTCTGGGCATCGTATATTCCGGGGACGAGTTACAGATTGTTCTGGGGAAGAATCTGATCCCTGTCTACAATGAAGTATCCAGACTGCACAGTACAGGAATCTCCGGCGGGTCGGCAGCGTCTTCCGGCGGGTCGTCGTCGGCGTCTTCGCCGGAAGGAAAAGAGGCAGGGGAGAACCGTATCAAAGATCTGGGAGGAAGACTGATCGGTTTCATCTCTGCTGCCGTGACCCCCATGATACCAGGACTGGTTGCAGGCGGGATGTTAAAGACATTTCTGCTATTGCTTACTTTGGTCTGGCCGGTATTTAAAGAGGGGCAGACCTACACGCTTCTCAGTATGGTGGCGGATGTTCCCTTCTACTTTATGCCGGTATTTGTGGCCTATGGGGCTGCGCGGAAGCTGGGATCTACGCCAGTGTTTGCCATGGTAGCCGCGGCGGCTCTGGTCTATCCGAATTTTGTGACCCTGCTGGGAGGAGAGGAAGCGGTCAGCATTCTCCAGATCCCGGTTATGTCGGTGAAATATAACAGCACCCTGCTGCCGGCCCTTCTGATCGCGGTGTGCGCCTGCTATGTGGAGAAGCTGCTGGTAAAGATCATTCCCGGCATCATCCGGCCGGTGCTGCTGGGAGTAGGAACCATTGCCATCACCTATGTGCTGGGAATC
>CAJTOW010000123.1:0-6192 GCA_910577655.1 uncultured Lachnospiraceae bacterium
ATGTGCGTCACAGTTTGTGAGAGATGCCGGGAATGAATTTTCAGACACGCTCTAATGCAGGTATTGCCGTAATAGGGCGAGAACCTGCTGCGGATCCAGAGGCTTTGGCAAGTGGGCATTCATACCGCTGTCCAGACATTTTTTGATATCATCCTCAAATGCATCCGCACTGACTGCAATAATCGGAATCGTCCCCGCTTCTGCCCGCGGCAGCTTCCGGATAGCCCTGGCTGCCTCAAGTCCGGTCATAACCGGCATCCGCAGATCCATCAGGATCGCGTCATACCATCCGGGTGCGGAGCCGTCAAACTTTTCCACACAGATCTGCCCATTCTCCGCCCACTCAGCTTCCAGTCCGGATTCGCCAAGGAGTTCACTGGCGATCTCCCAGTTCAGTTCGTTGTCCTCCGCAATCAGGATACGCCTGCCTTCCAGGCTGGGGCCGGATTCTTCCTCCTGCACCTGAAGCGGCATCTGTGTCTCTATGAACGGGCGCAGAAGGTAATAAAGCCCGGAACGGAACAGCGGCTTGGAAATGAAGCCGCTGACGCTGCCTTCTTCGGCTGCAGCCTCCAGTTCCACCCATTCGCCGTCAGTAAGCAGGATGACAGGCAGCTCCTGGCCAAAGCGGCCGGACAGTTCTTTTGCAGCCTGAAGCCCATCCTGGCCCCGGATATCCCAGTCCAGGAGGATTATGTGATATGGTTCGTTTTTGCCGCGGCGCTCCTCAATCATCCGGTACGCCTGCCTGAGGCCTGTTGCAAAGCCGGCCTCCAGCCCGATGGACTCCAGCACGGAGACGGCCAGATCAGCCATGGTTTCATCATCATCTATGACCAGGATATTCCGGGCCGGCAGGCGCAGCTCTTCTTCCCCAGATGTTGTTATTTCCATATCCAGGACAACATGGAAATGGCAGCCTTTCCCCTGCTCACTTTCCACGGTAATTGTGCCGCCCATCGCGTCTACAATATACTTGGTGATAGTCATACCCATCCCGGCCCCAGCCACTTTGGCCACCCGTGTATTGTCTTCCCGCGCAAATGCATCAAATATTTTGCCCTGAAACTCTTTGGATATGCCGATGCCATTATCAATAATATGTAAATGGGAGCGGATATACTTCTCTCCCCTGGGGGAGGGTTCCTCATACAGGTCAGCCTCAATGGTGCCGCCTTCCTGGGTGAACTTGACCGCATTTCCAAGGATATTCAGAAGGATCTGGCTTAAGCGGATCCTGTCCGAGCATACGTTTTCATGATAGATATCATGGAGATAGATATTGAAGCTCTGCTTTTTTTCCTGAATCTGCGGCTGGATCACGGTGGTAATATTCTGCATGATCTCACACAGGGACAAGGGTTCCATATTCAGCGTCAGGCTCCCGGTCTCGATCTTGGACATATCCAGCATATCGTTAATCAGCCCCAGCAGATGCCGGCTGGATACATGAATCCGTTTCAGACAGGAATGTACCCGGGGCGGATTGTCCAGACTGCTAATGGCGATAGAAGTCATACCCATAATGCCGTTCATGGGCGTACGGATGTCATGGCTCATATTGGAGAGAAACTCATTCTTCGCCCGATTGGAACGCTCCGCCGACAGCTGTGCCTGTTCGGCGGTTTTCCTTGCATCGTCCAGGGCTTGCATCTGCTGCCTGGTCAGGCGTAAGTAGCCCATAAAAACCAAAAGCAATGCACAGATAATCAGGCAACAGCCCACCATGGAAATGCAGATCCATTTTTTCTGAAGAAGATTGATGGTCTCATCCAGCGTATTGTAGGAGATCTTTAAAAGCAGATACCACTCTGAATTCGGGAGACTGGTACAATAGACATTCCAGCGCTCCCCTGAGAGCAGGACCTCACTGGTGTAATCCTTTCCGGCCGCCAGCGCCTCCTGCAGCTCCTGGGCATACTGGGCAGGTTCTTTTCCATTACATGTCTCATAAAGGTGGGCCACCCGGACAAAATAATTCTCTTCTCCCATGGCGTCATTCTGGAGAACATAGCTGCCGTCGGTGCGGATGATACAGTACCTTATGATACTGCTCTGGATATTGCTCTCCAGCGTATCGCGAAGATAGCTGGTAGGCAGTCCGGCCACCAGGGCAACACTTGTGCTGCCGTCGCCCATGGGATAAATGGCTGGGACTCCGATCAGCACAACCGGATTCCCAGCCGCATCCTTCCCCGCAGAGACGTTGTATCTGCCTCCCTGGATGGAACGCTGTAAGGCCTCCGGGAAATCTGCCGTCACCTGGGAGCCGCAGATCATGTGGAAGTTCCCGTCATCCGTATAAAGGGCCAGATATTCGAACCCGGCGGAACGGGCATTGTAAGCCAGCGCCACCTGCATGGAAGCCGCATTGGTGATGCGCCCCGGCGGAACCGAATTGACCAGGGATTCCACCTGGGACAAGCGCAGTTCAATGGTGGTTCCAAAATGCGATGATACCTGCTCACTGATCCCTGACATATAAAAGACACCCAGCTGCCGGATGGTATTTTCCCCCAGAATATTGATGCTGATAGTCTGACTGACGAATATCACGATACAGAACAGAGTCCCCAAAATAAGGCTTATATTCAGAAAATGTGTTGTCCTCTTTTCCATAGCCCGCATCTCCCCAAAGAAAATATGAAACAATTGCTGTACAGGTATGCCCGGCGCTCCAAATGCCTGCGGCATCCTTTCCCTGTTCAATGGCATGGCGGTCTATGGGGCACAACATGATAACGTTTTAAGTATATCATATTTGAGTCACAAAGTCGAGGGCTTTCTAAAGGATAATGGAGGGATTGTAACGGTTCAGAATAACAGTTCAAGGGGTATCTGATCTGGTATACAGTTCTAGAGTGTGTCTGAAAATTGCTTTCTGGCAGATGTGCGTCACAGTTTGTGGGAGATTTGGGCCAAATGAACGCGGCGTAGTGGGCTACGTTAAGTGAATTTGGCCCAAATATACCGCAAAGTGGGGCGTGCAGATGCCGGGAATGAATTTTCAGACACGCTCTGGGGCACCTTAAAAGGTGCCCCAGAAAAGATATCGTTTACAGCTCCGGGCTGTCAATAATCTGCTTCCCGGCTTCTACCATTCCATCCATGCCCAGGCCTGTACTGCCATCCCCCAGGAGAATGTATTGGACATCCCCTTCTGTCCATTGCAGGAAACACACGATGCTGTCCTCCACCTGGCTGGAACCATAGGAGACATAGAGTTCCCCTGCTTCCACTGCCTTCTGCTCTTCCTCTGTGATCTGGTAATCCGGCGGCACGAACCGGTAGTGATCCTCACTATAGACCAGGGTCTTATCCCCATACTGGATACTGCGGGGATTTCCCGTGGTGGTTTCCGACCACTCTGGACGGACCTGCTTGATATCCAGGGTCAGACTCTCCCCGCCCTTCTTATAGAAAACGGAAACCACCGGAAACGTATCTACGATTTCCCCATTTTCGTCATGGGCCTTTTCCTCAATCAGGAAGCCTCTGTCAAAACTAAACCCATTGTCGAATTTCTCCGGGACTTTCACCGCAAATCCCGCCGCCTCATCTGCCCGGGCCATGTCGGCATAAGTTGCGAAATCCGGCTGGTTCACGTCATGGGAGCTGCTGTAGCCCACGATCTTTCCTGCTGCCATGACCGCCATGGTTCCCAGGATACACAATGCTGCCGCCACCGGCAATACTTTCCATTTTCCTGATTTTTTCATAGAATGCTCCTCCTTCCGGCAGCATGCGCCTGCCTGACCGTCCGGTTGTGTCTGGCAGGCCGGCACCTTTCTGCACTCTGCCACTGCCTCATAGATCTGCTGTTTTCTTGCTTCCGGCATGGAGACTTTCTCCGCCTGGTCTTTTAATGTTTGTCTCATCAGGGCATCAAACGTTCCTCGATCCATGCGACCTGCTCCTTTCTCAAACGCTGCTCCAACGATTTCCTTGCTGTGTAAAGCCGTGATTTTACCGTGCCCTCCAGGCATCCTGTGATCCTGCCAATCTCCTTTGTGGACAATTCATTAAAATAATACAGAATCACCACTGTCCGCTGCTTCTGGTCCAGTGCAAGGATACTTCTGTAGAGATCCTGCTGAACCTCCTTTTTCAGCACCTGCTCCAGGGGCGAGCTGTCCGGATCCTGCTGTATATCCTCATCATAAAACTGTTCCACCGGGGTCTCTCTGTTCTGCTTTCTGCCATAACGCCACGCAGTCCTGGTAAGAATCTGGTACAGCCAGGCAGAAAATACAGCAGGATTTTTCAGCTTTCCACAGTTACAGTAACACTTTACAAACGTTTCCTGGACAATATCCTCACTGTCCGCATAATTCCCGGAAATCAGCCAGGCCGTGCGCAGCAGCCTGCTCTGATACATGGCAAAGATCTGGTCAAATGCATCCATATCCCCCGCCTGCATCCGGCGGACCAGAACCTCCACATCCTCCATGCCAAAACCTCCGTTTCAACTACTTTTAATACTTTATCGGTGCACCTATATATAAGAGTCCCAAAGGAGCCATTCGGTTCAAATTTTTTTAACCAGACAGAAAAAGACGGCCCCATTGTCAGGACCGTCTCTGTTGTCTGGGAAGTCAAATACCTATAGCTGGGCTTCAGCCAGTGCCAGACATGTGTAACCGGCACACAACACCACCAAAGTCAAGCGAGCCTGCCCCTGGCTCGTTTCCATCACGAGAATAAATCCGAATGTGTCCCCGTCCGGGATCCCGGTACTGGGCGGCCAGTGGCTGCTCAGCCTGAAGAATATGAATCACATCTTCCAGCAATTTCATGTCATAGCCCCGTTTTTTTACCCGTCTATAATCCTTATGAAACTGCCCGGTTGTTACCAACTCTAACATGATTCACCATCCGTTCCTGCATCCAATTCCTCAAATAGGGCGTGTGCGGAAGAATAGCGCTTTGCCTGTATCCGGCCATCCATTATGGCCCTTGCCTCATCCATCGCTGCCTCTGTTTCAGCATTATAACGCGGCTGCTTCATTTCAAAAGGCAACCCGCCATCCATAATGGATTTACGCAGAAATATATTGATTGCATCCGAAATGGTTATCCCAAAACTGGAAAATAGTTTTTCCGCACTTGATTTTATCTCAGGATCGATCCTGATATTAATATTGGCTGTTTTTGCCATATCATTTACCTCCTATAGATTTACCTATAGCATAATCTTTTGTGCGAACATTGTCAATGCAATGTGAAGTTTTTAGAACATATCTCCAGGAATTTGGTTACAGTCCGCAGAGCGGGCCATGTTGCCTGAATTTGACCCAAATGAACGCGGCGTAATGGGCTACGTTAAGTGAATTTGGGCCAATTATCCCAAGGGACACCTACGGTGTACCGCAAAGTGGGGCGTGCACACCGAAGGCGTCCCTTGTGGAGATGGCGGGAATGAATTTTCAAACACACTCTAAGGCGCTGCCTTCCGAAACAAATCCGGAAATCTCACTCCCCACAGAAATCCCCCTCAATCACCTTCCACGCCGCATCCACACTAAAATGCTCCCGTATATACTCCTGGGTTCTTCTGCTCAGTTCCTGGCAGGCATCCTCCGACTGGTACAGCTTCACCACCATCTCCGCAAAGGCCCCCGGCTCATCCTCAATCACCAGCACATCCTCCACCTGGGGAATCCCTTCCGCCCCGATGGACGTGGTGACCACCGGCGCGCCGTTGTAGATGGCCTCCACCACCTTGCCTTTGACACCGGCCCCGTACCGCAAAGGCACCACCACCAGCCGACAGGCGCCGTACAACCGCTCCAGCTCCTCATCCGACACAAATCCCTTGACAAGGATGCCATTGTCCGGCTGCTCCAGAGCCCGGATCTCCTCCGTGACCCGTGAGCCTACCACCCAGAACTCCGGCGGCGCCTGACCGTCAGCCTCCATGCCCTGGCGGATCATGGGATAAATGTCCCTTGCAAACCACAGCACTGCGTCTGCGTTGGGCGGATGGGCGAAGCCGCCCACGAACATGATCCCCTCCCGCATGGCAAAATCCTGGGGAATATCATCCTTGAACGTATCAAACACATACGCTGTAATATCCTTCACCGGAATATCCGGGTCTATGGCATGGATGGCATCCCGCTCAATATAGGACGGATAATAGGACACCGCCGCCTTGCCCATAAGGGACAGCTCCACGGACTTCCAGTACTC
>CAJTOW010000123.1:6202-11222 GCA_910577655.1 uncultured Lachnospiraceae bacterium
GAATCCTCCCGCTTCTTCGGGTCCCCGGTCAGCTGGTACTCCCGGCCTTCCCGGAGGAAATGCAGGTCATGGCCGTAATAAATGACCTTGATATCCGTATTATCCAGAATATAATCCACATATTTGGACGCAATATGGGGCCGGTTCAAATATGCCACCGCGATATCATCCCCATGGTCACGCAGCCAGTCCCAGATCCCCGCCTGATACTCCGGCCCATAGAGAATCTCGATCCCCATCTGCTGCAGCGTGGTGGAATACGGCTCCTCATGGAGGAAATTATCCCCCAGAAACTTTACCACGAATCCCTTTTTCAGGAACATTTTCAGGTACTGGAAGGTGGTTTTGGAGCCTGCGTCCCGGTCATAGGTAGGCACATAATGGTCCACCACCAGAATGATCCGTTTCCCCATACTCCGCTCCCTGGCCCGGAACGGATCCGGGTTGCCGGTATTCTCACACTGCTTTGCCAGCTCGTCCTTCCACTTCTTCCTGAGCTTCTCCCCGTTCTCCACCTGGTAGCGTTTCAGACCCGTCCCCTGGACATCTGTCCCATTGGAAATGCCTTCGAAATGAATCACCCTGGAAAGGGGCTGGTACACCACCCGGTATCCGGCCTTCCTCACCTCAAAGGCCAGATCCGAATCCTCACAGTAGGCCGGCGCATACCGGTCGTCAAAGCCGCCGATCTGCTCCCACAGCTGCCGGGACAAAAGGATCGCCGCGCCGGAAATATAGTCCACATCCTTCACATAATTATACTCCGGCTTGTCCGGATCATCCAGCCGCCCATAGTTCCAGCCGGAGCCGTCGCTCCAGATGATGCCCCCGGCCTCCTGGAGCCGTCCGTCAGGATACACCAGCTTTGACCCCACCATGCCGATGGACGGGTCCGACTCAATCAGGTTCACCAGAGAGCTGAGCCATCCTTCTGTCACCTGGGTATCATTATTAAGAAACATTACATACCGGCCCCTGGCATGACCAGCCGCCTGGTTGCAGTTGCGCAGGAAACCCTGGTTGGTGGTATTTCTGCATATGACAAGCCCCTCCGCAAACTCCGCCAGATGCTCCGTGGCATCCGTGGACACATCATCCGCGATGATAACCTCATAGCTGATATCCTTCGTATGCTCCAGGATGGACACCAGGCAGGCATAGGTATAGGCGATCTGGTTGTAGACCGGGATCACCACCGACACCAGAGGCTCTTCCTGCTTCTCAAAATGCAGCTTCCCATGCTGCCGGTAAATGTCTCCGATCTCGAAGTCGCCTTTCTTTAAGTTCCGGCCCTCCTCCGTGGCGTACAGCCTGTGGCTGCGGACCGGATGAAGGATGGCTTCTTTTTGATAAGCCAGCCGCTTCCGCTGGGCTGAACCACGGGGATACTTCTGGTTGAACTTATCTCCCAGGCGCCGCCGCACCTTGGAAAGCAGAGCCTCATGGCTGTTGAGATAGGTCAGGGTCTTTCCCATCTCGTCGATCTCATGTCGCAGATCCCGGATCATGGTCTCCAGATTGGTCACATGGTTGTTGGTAAGACGCTGGACCTCGGTCATCTTCCGGATAGCCGCATCCTTCTCCCGGGTGTGGATCTTCATCTGTTCGATCCGCTCCCTGGCCCGCTCCAGCTCCTTCTCCATCTGGCGCATTTCCCCCTGGCTTCTGGAGGCAAAAAGGTAATTGCCAAGATAAAGCTGCTGGTTCTCCCCATGGACATATTCCTGGAAGCTGTTCTCCATCTTCCCATAGACAGCCGCCATCTCCCCGGTGATCCCGAACTCATCCAAAAGCGCCGCCAGATCCAGCCCCTTCATCAGGCTGCTGTACTGCTCATGGAAATATTTCACGATACGGTACACCACAAAATGCTCCGGAACCGGAAACTCATATACCCACTCGTAATCCAGACAGAAGGCGCCCTCCTCTGTCTCCAGGATATTCTCGAACAGCAGATCAATATTGGTGACCCGGCAGGCCGTATCCTGGGTCAGAACCGCGGTCTCCTCCGTCTCCAGCCCCCGGCCGAACACCTCAGTGAATTCCTCCGACACCTTGAACCACCCCCGTGAACCGGGCGCCAGGTCAAAAATCTGATCCACAGACCGCTTCAGGGCGGCAAGGGGCGCCTGGCCCCCGGAGATCTCCTCCCCCAGCTTCTCCGCCCAGGTTCTTCCCTCCAGATAAGGGAAGTAGGCCGCATTCCGGTCTTCCCGGTAGGACGGCTCCGCCAGCTTAAGCCGCTTATGCTGGCTTGCCAGGGCCTTGCACTTTTCCGCAAAGGACCAGATATGGGCCATTCCTTCCAGGTGAAAGGCAGCCTTCTCCACGTAATAGGACTGGTGCCGGGGCCAGGGCTCCACAACCTTCCCGGACGGCACCTCTGTCCGCTGGCAAATGCAGGTACGGATCTGGAACGCCTCCCGCCTGGTCTTATTGTACTTAATATAGATCCGGTTCTCCGCCGGATACAGCTTCGTCCTGTCTTCACTCCAGAACACCAGATAGGAGTTGGCATACTGGTCAAACATCCCCTCCCCGCATACCAGGTCAAACCGCTCGCCCATATCCATGGCATGGTAGCGCGGATAATCGTAGGCGTACATGGTTCTTGTCAGATCCCCCTTTTTGGGGAGATATGCATCCGAGTAGATGGTGATGGGTGTCCGGTAATCCGGCATGGGATAGAAAAAGCGGAGATTTCCGGCAAATAATTCCTCCATCTGCCCCTTTGTCAGACTGTGTTCTTCCACTGGTGTCCCGGCAAAATACTTCATACCCAGGGCATTGGGAACTGCCGCAATCAGCACGCCTCCTGGCTTCAGAAGCTT
Organism: uncultured Lachnospiraceae bacterium; assembly: GCA_910577655.1. Taxonomy (GTDB): domain Bacteria; phylum Bacillota; class Clostridia; order Lachnospirales; family Lachnospiraceae; genus Brotaphodocola. Next base: position 9,034 of record CAJTOW010000123.1, read on the forward strand.
CTTCGCCCCCCGGACTGTCTCCGGATTCAGGTCCGCGTCCTGACTCACCAGAGTCACATAATCATATCTGCGGGCAGATATTCTGGCATATTCCGTCAAACCGCTCCGGACATACTCGACATTAGCCGCCTCCGGGAACCGTACCTGCACCGTTTCCAGCGCCTGAGCGTCCGGATCCAGCACTGTCACCTTTGCCACACTGGAGCTGAACAGCCCGGTCATGGCACCATAGTCAGCCCCCACCTGGAGAAGCGCTGCCTTCGGGTCAAAGTCATACCATTCCAGCAGAAGCTCCCGCTGGTCCGAGAGGGCATACAGATAGTCCAGCCGCGTATTTCCCTCCAGGATCCGCCGGATGTCCCGGTCATAGGACTGCAGCAGAACTTGTATCTCTTCGTTCATAGTTTCCTCCATTCCGATACGATCTGAACGGTTGCATTCAGTTGATTTCCTGTTTCTGTCCACTGGTACTCCAGTTTATCCCTTACAATAATGTTCACTCACATTTCTCAAGTCTTTGGGCTTCAACCTCTGATTCCATATCATACACGCCCACCGTATTCTTATTGGAAATGACCGTGATACTGGCGATATCATACAAACGGTGGTATACTGTATGCTCCCCAAGCTCGAAACCGGTACAGCTCATGGACAACAGATATTCTCCTCCCTGCAGAGTCATCTTCTGCCGGAAAGAAACCTCGTATTCATCTCCCGCCTTCACGGGACGGATGTCCGCCCCCTCAAACATGGTGTTGGTTCCTGTCAGGTCCGTGCCCTTCCGGTCCTTGATGGTATAAGTGAAAATCGGCGCCTGGACAGGGGCATGGAAACGGATCTTTTCTTTAATGGTAAAATATTCCCCCTTCAGCAGAAGGTTGGTCAGATTCCCATGCTCGTCAAACAGGCCCAGATCATAGATCTCCGCGCGGCCGTCTCCGTATTCTGTGCGGCTGGGGTTGATGGTCAGCTTGTCTTTCATCAGATGTGGACGCTTCTGTAAGGCTGCCGGGTTCCGGGATACGCTGCCTGATCCATCCCGGGACTCTTCGCCGGTTCCGGAAGATATACCATCTGTCTTTGTATTCCTTTCCCGATCTGCCCTGGTATTGTCGCCGCTACCTTTTTCAGCACCAGCAGTCTTTTTTCTCCCGGATCCGGACCTGCTGCCGGTTCCATTCCCACCGTTCTCACCAGCCTCCAGCATTCCGCCGGAAAAATCATTCATCTCATCCAGCGCTTCCTGAAGAGAATCCATCTGGTTAGCCAGAATCTTCTTATATAAATCCACCATCTTTCCGGGCGCGCCCTCTGCAACGAAATGTCCCTTGTTGAGAAGAACCACCCGGTCGCAGTATTTGATCACACTGCCCATATCATGGGTGACCATAAGGATGGTTGTTCCGTTCCTGCGGATCTCCTCCATCCGGCGGTAGCATTTGGACTGGAAAAAGACGTCGCCTACAGACAATGCCTCATCCACGATCAGGATCTCCGGCTCCACATTGATCGCCAGGGCAAAGGCCAGCCGCACGAACATACCGCTGGAGTAGGTTTTCACCGGCTGGTACACGAAATCCCCGATATCTGCAAATTCCAGAATATCCTCCAGCTTTGCCTCCATCTCCTTCCGTGAAAATCCCATCATGGTTCCGTTCATATAGATATTCTCAATCCCGGTATAGTCCATATTAAAACCGGCTCCCAGCTCCAGAAGGGCGGAAATCACCCCCTCCACCTGGACCTGACCAGAAGTGGGGGTCAGCACTCCGGTGATGATCTTTAAGATCGTGGACTTGCCGGAACCATTGGTCCCGATGATCCCCACGGTCTCTCCCTTCTTTACCTGGAAGGAGATATCATTCAGGGCGAAGAAATCCTTGTGGTAATTCTTATGGGTCGGGCTTAAGGACTCCTTTAAACGGTCAATGGGTTTGTCATATAGTCTGTATATTTTGCTGACGTTCTGGACGTCAATGGCATACTCGCTGTTTGATGGCATGATCTTCCTCTTATTCTGTAACAGATCAGACGGGCCATCTTCTTGCCGCCCGTCTGATCTGTTACCTCATTCTTTCTCGGAGCGCAGTGCCGCTCGCCTTGCAGCTCGCTCTACGCTACTTATCCGATACTTCCATGGACCGCAGTGCCGCTCGCCTCCGGCTAGCTCACGGGCCTTGCGGCCTTGT
>CAJTOW010000124.1 GCA_910577655.1 uncultured Lachnospiraceae bacterium
CATAAACAGAGCGATTATAGCATGGAATAATAATTAAGCTTCACGGATTAAGGTATATATATGCACTGTGGCTTTGATAATCGATCAGGCCACAGTATTTTTTTGTAGAATAGTGGGATTTTTTTGAAATATTTACCACTATCATATTGACATTATAATAGTGGTATGGTATAATCAATTTATCACTAGGAGGTACGAAAATGGCATCTATCATTAAAAAACTCAACAAACAGACAGGAATCACCTATGTTTATGAATCAGAATCTTACTGGGACAAGGAAAAGAAACAGCCGCGCTCAAAGAGAAGGCTGATCGGTAAGATCAATGAGGAAACGGGCGAGATCATCCCAACAAGCGGAAGAGGAAACCGTAACAAAAAAGAGATGTCCGGTATCCAGGAAAACATCTCTGATCCCAGGGAACTGGAAGCCCTCTGCATAAAGCAGGCTGGACAGATCCAGCAGGATGAGGCAGAGATATCTGCACTCAAAAAGCAGGTCATGGAGCTCACCTTATCTGTCAATGAGTATAAAAGGCGTCTCTCAAAGATAGAAGAACTCTCCCGTCTCTGATAAGAGCGGAGTGATAACGCGCCGGAAGGAGGAAAAAGCAGTGAACGACCAGCAGTATTTTCTGACAACTTCATTATCATACCGGCTCAGGGCAGCACAGCAGGAACTGTCTTCCTTCCGGTCAGGTGATGCCTGTGTGAAGCTGCGCACAGATTACGAGGGCATTATCCGTGGCCTGAACCTTACGATAAAAAAGCTGCGGCAGGAACGGGATGCTGTCTCCTTCTCCCGCAAAGAGATAACAAGGCAGTGGATGGATGTGCTGGAGGATGTCCAGAAGGAACACGAAAAAGAAGTGCACAGACTTAAAAAGGTCATTACCGAACTCTTGGACATCACCGCAAGCCTGAAGAAGCGGAATGCTGAACTGGATGAAAAAAGGAAAGCAGCACTGAAGGATTATTATGAAACAGCCACAGAGCTTGAAGATGCAAAGGGACTTATCGTGAAGCTCACGGCACAGGTGAACCATGACTATGAGAACTCTTCCCTGCCTTCCTCTAAATGCATCAACCGCAAAAAGATCACAAACAACAGGGAAAAGTCCGGAAAGAAGCCGGGCGCCCAGGCAGGGCATCCCCATCATCCCCGTAAAGCCATGAAGCCGGATAAAGTGGTGGAGATACAGACAGAAGAAAGATTTAAAGAAGATCCAAGATATGTCCCTACAGGAAATACCGTCTCCAGACAGGTGGTCGGCATCTGTGCCGTTCCGGTGGTGACCGAATACCGCACTGAGGAGTTTTATGATAAGAAGAAAGGACGGAATGTCCATTCTGCATTCCCTGGCCAGGTGACAGACGACGTGAACTACGATGGTTCCCTGAAAGCTTTCCTTTTTCTTTTGAACAGCAGGTGCAATGTATCCCTGGAGAAAACGGCCCGGTTCGTTTCAGACATCACAGACGGGGCACTCTCGCCATGCACAGGGATGATAAACGGTCTGTGCCGGGAATTCTCATCAAAGAGCAGGCAGGAGCAGGATAACCTGTTCAAGGCACTTCTTGACGCACCCGTGATGCATGTGGACGGCACGGCGGCAAGGGTAAACGGCAGCAATAACAATGTCGTTGTATGCAGCAACGGCGCTGCGACCATGTACTTTGCAAGAGAGCACAAAGGGCATGCCGGGATCACAGATACGCCCGTAGAGACCTTTGGAGGTATCCTGATCCATGACCACGAGGCATGCTTTTACAGCTATGGTTCGGACCATCAGGAGTGCCTGGTGCACATAGAGCGGTACCTCAGGGACAGCATAGAAAATGAGAAAGGCCTTACATGGAACAGGCAGATGTTAGAGCTTATACAGGAAATGATACATGAGAACAACATCGCCCCGGCAGAGGGAATGGCAGAAGAAAAGATCGCTGGATTTGAAGCAGGGTATGATGCCATAGTACAGACAGCCGCAGAGGAATATGAAGATGATCCTCCATCAGAGTATTACAGGGACGGGTATAACCTGTACCGGCGGATGGCGGAATACAGGCATAACCACCTTCTGTTCCTGTCAAATCCGCTGGTGGAGCCTGATAACAATCTGTGCGAACGGAAAGCCCGGATCCTGAAAGGAAAAATAAACCAGGCTATTTCCCTGAGGAGTTTTGAACAGTTGACATACTTTTGTGAATGTTTAAGCGTTCTGGACCACTTCGCATCAGGCAATATGGATAATCTTTACCGGTCAGTAAAAGAAGTTTTCGAAAGACCAGGACCAGTCATGTCAGTATCTAAAGATCCCGGATCTGCTGATACGATTCCATCTGAATGTAAAGCAGGATGAGGGACTCTCGGGAGTCCCTTGTAATCATGCCCTATTTCCCCAGGCCGTGAAAAGTAACGAGATTTTCACACTTTGTTACGATTCCCCCCTGGAATATCACTAATATCCTTAAGAGTGGTGCGTCGGGAGGCGTCACTGTCCGGGGGGGATTCTGAACTGTTATGAGTTGTTGCCGGGAGACACTCCACGGAAAAATTTTCCCTTCATTTTTTTTTGTATATATGTTATAATTAAATGCATCGGTTCGCCAAAGATGCAGAGGAGGAGAGTTCTATGGTTTTAAAACGGTGCAATAAGTGCATTATATATACAACGAAGGGTGAGAAACTTACTGAGGCACGTGTAACTCATTATGGTGAGACTGTCGTCCTCTATCTGAAGGAAACCAATATCAAGGAAGCCAAGCTCAGGGTCAAAATCAATTTCTATGATGAACAGGCCGGGGTGATCCGGACCATGTGCAGGCTGGTGGTGCGCCGGAACCCCAACTATCCCAAGACGCCGGAGATGATGATGGCCGACTGCGATATACAGGGTGTTACGGATGTGGTTCAGCGCCAGAAGGATATCCGGGTCCGTGTACATATCGAGACGCCATTCTTTTCTCCCAAATACGGCAGCTTCTACGGCACCATCAATAACCTGAGCGCAGGAGGGATCTATCTGGTGACCCGGCAGGTCTTGGAGCCGGACTCTGTGATCAGCTTTGATTACCGGTTCCGCTCTCTGATGCGCCATTTTGATGTGATGGCACTGCGGGCCAAGCCGGAAGGAGACGGAAAGTTCGGTTATGGCTGCTGCTTTCTGAATCTCACCGACGGAGCCGACGCGGCTATCCGTTCCTATGTGTTCAAGCAGCAGCAGAAGCAGCTGGTGGTGGATGACCCAGGTTAATGAAAGGGGACGTATGTCCCCTTTTTTGATTCAGTCTGCGGTCAGCTTTTCCAGTCCCTCCAGAACCTCTCTGGCTTTTTCCATCATGGCGGTACAGTCTTTATGGCGGTTCCGGCTGTCGGTATAACTGAAATACGGGTCGCCGGAGCCTGGGGTTGTGAACTTGAGAACTCCCTGGTAGCTGGCGATCAGCTCCGGTATGCCGCTGGTATCCAGTCCGGCATCCTTATACATGGTCAGCCGGAATTCCTGGCGGTTGATCCGCACCTCGGTGACGCAGGCCCGGTGGGCGGTGGCTTTTAAAAGGGCCACTGCCAGCAGATTATCCACGGACCTTGGTATCTCCCCGAAGCGGTCCATGAGTTCATCCTGCATGTCCAGGTACTCTTCTTCATTCTCGATTCCTGAGATCCGTTTGTATACATCCAGCTTCTGATATTCGTTTTTAATATAGGTAGAAGGAATGTATGCGTCAATGTCGCATTCCACTACCGTGGCGATCTCTTCCCGGCCTGTACTTCTGCCCTGAAGGGCCTGGACGGCCTGGTTCAGCAGCTTGCAGTAGAGATCGTAGCCTACGGCATCCATATGGCCGTGCTGTTCGGCTCCCAGCACATTGCCCGCGCCGCGGATCTCCAGATCCCGCATGGCTATGCGGATACCGGAACCCAGCTCAGTGAATTCCCGGATGGCCTGAAGACGTTTCTCTGCTTCCTCTTTCAGAAGCTTATCCCGTTTATACATAAGGAACGCATAGGAGGTGCGGCTGGAACGGCCTACACGGCCCCTGAGCTGGTAGAGCTGGGAGAGTCCCATGCGGTCTGCATCATGAATGATCATGGTATTGGCATTGGGAATGTCAAGACCGGTCTCGATGATGGTGGTGGACACCAGCACATCGATATCACCGTTGACAAAATCCAGCATGATCCGTTCCAGCTGGCGTTCCTGCATCTGTCCGTGGGCATAGACCACCACAGCGTCCTGAACCAGCTCCTGGACGTGGGCCGCCACATCTTCGATATCCTTGACCCGGTTGTATACATAGTATACCTGGCCGCCCCGGGCCAGCTCCCGGCTGATGGCCTCCCGGACCATCTCGTCATTGTACTCCATCACATAGGTCTGGATGGGGACACGATCCACTGGCGGCTCCTCCAGCACGCTCATATCCCGGATCCCCACCAGACTCATATGGAGGGTGCGGGGGATGGGGGTGGCAGTCAGGGTCAGGACGTCTACATTTTCCTTAAGCTTCTTGATCTTCTCCTTGTGGGTCACGCCAAAACGCTGCTCCTCGTCTATAATCAGAAGCCCCAGATCCTTGAATGTCACATCCTTGGAGAGCACCCGGTGGGTGCCGATGACAATGTCCACCAGTCCTTTCTGGAGACCTTCGATGGTTTTCTTCACCTGGCTGGAGGTGCGGAAGCGGCTCATAAGCTCGATCCTGACCGGGAAGTCTTTCATGCGCTGGAGAAAGGTATTGTAATGCTGCTGGGCCAGGATGGTGGTGGGTACCAGGTACACCACCTGCTTGCTCTCCTGGACAGCCTTGAAGGCGGCCCGCAGGGCAATCTCCGTCTTGCCGTAGCCTACGTCGCCGCAGACCAGGCGGTCCATGATCTTCCCGCTCTCCATGTCCTTCTTGGTGGCCTCGATGGCGTCCAGCTGATCCTCGGTCTCCTCATAGGGGAACAGTTCTTCGAATTCCCGCTGCCAGACCGTGTCCGGACCGTAGCAGAAGCCTCCCATCTTCTGGCGGGCGGCATACAGCTCTACCAGCTCCCTGGCAATGGATTTGACCGCGGAACGGACTTTTGTCTTGGTGCGTTTCCACTGGTCTCCGCCCAGCTTGTTGAGCTTGGGAGCCTTGGCATCGGCGCCGGCGTATTTCTGGATGCCGTCCAGGCGGGTGGCGGGCAGATAGAGGGTGCCTCCGTCGGCATATTCCAGCTTCAGATAATCCTTGACTACCCTATCCCGCTCGATCTTTTCGATCCCCCGGTAGATGCCCAGGCCGTGATCCTCGTGAATCACATAATCTCCCACGGACAGCTCTGTAAAGCTCTGGATCTTCCGGCCTTCGTAGGGGCTTTTCCTGCGCTTGCGCCTCTTCTTCTCAGTGCCGAAAAGGTCTCCCTCGGTGATGACCACGAACTTGATCTGAGGGTACTCAAAGCCCCTGTGGATACTGCCGAAGGTGACCAGGATCTCTCCCGGCTGAACCTGACGTTCCTCCGTGTCCGGACAGAAGGCGGACAGCCCATACTCCCGCAGATCGCCTGCCAGACGGCTGGCGCGGGTTCTGGAGCCGGACAGCAGGATCACCCGGTATTTCTCTTTCTTCCAGCGCTGCAGATCCTTGATGAGGATCTCGAAGCTGTTCTGGTAGGAATTGACATTTTTCACATTGATCTGGTAGGTGTGCTTTATGGTGATCCCCGGCAGCTTCTGTTCCAGGCTGGTAAGGCAGAGGGTGTTGTCCCGCTGGACTCTGGCCAGGATCTCCTTAGCCGTGTAGAGAAGCCTGGTCTGACCTGGCAGCAGATAGCCCTTTTCCAGCCTGTGAACCATACTCTCCCTGAATTCCAGCTCCACGGCTTCTCCTTTCTCCTGGAGTCTGGGGGGTTCATCCAGAATTATCATGCTGGATTTTCCGGGGAAATAATCCAGGAAGGAGACATTTTCCGGGGAAAAGTAAGACAGGTAGGCGTCCAGCCCTGTAGTACGTGTCCTGTCCTCAATGGTCTGTGCAAGCTCCCCGATGATTCCGGCGATGCGGAAGGCCTCCTCGGTCCTGAACTGGTCACGGAGAATCTTCTCCTGGCGTCTGGCATCCTCCCGGAGCCGGGTCAGCCCATCCAGAATCTGATTTCTGGTGAAAATGGCCTCGGCAGCCGGATAGATCCTGACGCTCTCCATCTGTTCGACGGAGCGCTGGCTTTCCAGATCAAAGGTGCGGATGGAGTCCACCTCCGAGTCCCACAGCTCGATGCGTACCGGCAGCTCCTCGGTCAGGGGGAAGATGTCGATGATGCCGCCGCGGATGGCGAACTGGCCCATGCCGTCCACCTGGGGCAGGCGCTCGTAGCCCAGCTCCACCAGCTGTTCCTTTAAGGCATCCAGGTTCAGATCCTGGCCGGTCTTTACCTGGATGATGGAGGCTGCCAGCTGTTCCAGGGGAAGAAGGTGATCCATAAGGCCGTCCAGAGTGGTGACCACCACGCCTGTCTCTTCTTCCAGAAGGCGGCGCACCACCTGAAGCCGCTGGCGGGTCATCAGGTTGCCGTGGATATCCGCGGTGTAGAAGAGCAGATCCCTGGCAGGATACAGCCACACATCCTGTCTGAAGCATCCAAAGTCGTCGTAGATCTCCCTGGCTCTGGACTCGTCGTAGGTAACCACCAGCTTCCAGGGAATGTCCGCCGCCACCTCCTGGATCAGATGAACCTTCTGGGAATCCAGACATCCGCTCATGCGGACCGGGCCCTGACGGCGTGTGAGGGCCTGGTCCATCTCCTCGTATTCGATTAGATCTGTCAAAGGATTTGCAAATAGTGTACTCATTGTTCTGCTGCCTTTTTCTTCATATTAAAATGGTTCATGGCCCGCTCCGGGCCGTCGGTGAGGAACATGGCGGCGGCGGCGGCTGCCTCCTTGTAGGCTTCTGCCATCACCTCCTGCTCTTCCTTTGTAAAATGTCCCAGCACGTAGTCGGCCAGATCCATCCTGGGCGGTCTGGCGCCCACGCCTACCTTGATCCGGGGGAATTCCTGGGTGCCCAGATGGGCAATGATGCTCTTGATCCCGTTGTGTCCGCCGGCGCTTCCTTTCAGGCGGATGCGAAGCTGGCCGGGATCCAGGCTCACATCGTCGTAGATAACAAGGACTTCTTCAGGGGTCAGCCTGTAGTAGTCCATGGCTGCCCGCAGGCTCTCTCCGCTTAGATTCATAAAGGTCAGGGGCTTTAGAAGGATCACCTTCTGCCCTTCTGCCACGCCACGGCCGCACAGGCCTTTGTGCTTCTTCTCACTGACATCGATCCGGTACCGGTCCGCCAGGGCGTCGATGGTGCAGAAGCCTGCATTGTGTCTTGTGTTCTCATATTTTGTGCCTGGATTTCCAAGGCCTGCTATCAGATACATGGGATCCTTCCTTTCCTGGTGTATGGCGCTCTGCATGGTTTCGTGCTTATCCCGGCTCTTCCCGGGCCTTTTCCGCCTGTATGCTGCCGGAGCTTTTGCGGCACCGGTGTAACGCGCCAAAAGCGTTAGTCTTCTTTCCCCAGGGGTGAAAACTAACGCCGGATATTTTCTTCTCTAATAACGTTACTATTCACGGGGGGCATCTTCTTGTCCGGCTCTGCCGGACAAGAAGCATTGGGCGTCCGCCCGATGTGGAAAACTGGACGAAAACAGTCTTACAAGCGAGCCTGACGTCTGTTTTCGTCCAGTTTTCCCCGCCCCGTGAACTGTAACTAAATAACTGTCTGCAATGATCCGGGTGGAATTATACCATAAGTGAAGAGGGTTTGCAAGGCAGAAGTAAAAAATGTACTGGAAAGTATCGGAATATGCACAAAATCATTTCACAATCTTTACATTTTTTGTTCACTATTTTTTAATTCTATGGTATACTATACTTACAAAACTTTAAAAATACTCAATAAGCTGTCACCATTTATCTATATGGACCCTTTTTACAGAATTCTATATAGAATTGCACCGGCTCTTGAATGGGGACAGCGGATTACAGCGAGGTGATAACGTGGTAAAAAAAGAGATGATTGCCATGCTTTTAGCGGGCGGGCAGGGCAGCCGGCTGGGTGTCCTTACCCAGAAGGTGGCAAAACCAGCAGTTTCATTTGGCGGCAAATACCGGATTATCGATTTTCCACTGAGCAATTGCATCAATTCCGGAATTGACACAGTGGGTGTCCTGACCCAGTACCAGCCTCTGCGTCTGAACAGTCACATCGGCATCGGTATCCCGTGGGATCTGGACCGGAATGTGGGAGGAGTCACGATCCTGCCTCCCTACGAGAAGAGCAAGGGCAGCGACTGGTATACCGGGACTGCCAATGCTATATTCCAGAATCTGGAATACATGGAAAGCTATAATCCCGACTATGTCCTTATCTTGTCAGGCGACCACATCTACAAGATGGACTACGAAGTAATGCTGGAATATCATAAGGCAAACAATGCGGATATCACCATCGCAGCGATGCCGGTGCCTATTGAGGATGCCAGCCGTTTCGGTGTGGTCATCACCAATGAAACCAACCGTATCCTGGAATTCGAGGAGAAGCCGCAGCAGCCGAGAAGCAATCTGGCCTCCATGGGTATCTACATATTCAGCTGGCCGGTACTCAGGGAAGCCCTGGTTCATCTGTCCGAGGAGCCTGGCTGTGACTTCGGCAAGCATGTGATTCCCTACTGCCACGGCAGAGGTGACCGTGTCTTTGCCTATGAGTACAACGGCTACTGGAAGGATGTGGGGACACTGGGCTCCTACTGGGAAGCCAACATGGAACTGATCGATATCATTCCGGAGTTCAATCTGTATGAGGAGTACTGGAAAATCTATACCAAAAGCGATATTATTCCGCCCCAGTTCATCGCCCGGGACGCGGTTATCGGCCGCAGCATCATCGGCGAGGGAACAGAGGTCTATGGCGAGATCCACAATTCGGTCATAGGGGCCGGTGTCGTCATAGGGGCCGGCGCCGTGGTGCGTGATTCCATCATCATGCGTGGCTGTCAGATAGGAGCCGGAGCCCAGATCACCAAGGCGATCATCGCCGAGGACAGCCGGATCGGAGAGGGTACCGTCGTGGGTGTAGGCGATTATGCGGAAAGCAGATATTCTCCCAAGGTCTACCAGTTTGATCTGGTCACCATCGGAGAGCACAGCGTTATCCCGGACCATGTAAGGATCGGCAAGAATGTGGCGATCTCCGGCGTTACCACTGCTGAGGATTATCCGGATGGAGCTCTCGGCAGCGGAGAATACATCATAAAGGCAGGTGGCGTGCGATGAGAGCGATTGGGATCGTGTTAGCAGGCGGAAACAACAAGAAGATGCGGGAGCTGTCTTACAAACGGGCCATTGCCGCCATGCCGGTGTCCGGAAGCTACCGCAGCATTGATTTCACTCTGAGCAATATGAGCAATTCCCATATCCAGAGTGTGGCAGTATTTACCCAGTATAATTCCCGTTCCCTTAATGAGCATCTGAGTTCTTCCAAATGGTGGGACTTCGGACGCAAGCAGGGCGGACTTTTCGTATTCACCCCCACAATCACGGCTGAGAACAGCGACTGGTACCGGGGGACAGCAGATGCATTGTACCAGAACCTGGCATTTCTCAAGCAGAGCCATGAGCCCTATGTGGTGATCGCCCCGGGGGACGGCATCTACAAGCTTGACTACAACAAGGTTCTGGAGTACCACATTGAGAAAAAGGCGGACATTACCGTGGTCTGCAAAGACATGCCGGAGGATGTGGATGTAACACGCTTCGGCATGGTGAAGACCAATGACGACGGGCGGATCATCGATTTCGAGGAGAAGCCCATGGTAGCCGAGTCTACCACCATCTCCTGCGGCATCTACGTGATCCGCAGGCGGCAGCTGATCGAGCTGATCGAGCGGTGTGCCGCGGAGGACCGGGTGGACTTTGTCCGGGATGTCCTGGTGCGTTACAAGAATCTGAAGCGTATCTATGCTTACAAGCTGGAGTCTTACTGGAACAATATCGCTTCCGTAAACTCCTACTACCAGACCAACATGGATTTCCTGAAACCGGAGGTGAGGAACTATTTCTTCAAGGAGTACCCGGATATCTATTCCAAGGTGGATGACCTTCCGCCTGCCAAGTACAATCCGGGGGCTGTGGTGAAGAACAGCCTGATATCCAGCGGTTCCATCATCAACGGGACTGTGGAGAACTCCATCCTGTTCAAGAAGGTCTATGTGGGGAATAATTGTGTCATTAGAAATTCCATCATTTTGAATGATGTATACATCGGGGATAACACCGTCATTGAGAACTGTATTGTAGAGAGCCGTGACACTATCCGGGCCAATACGACTTATATCGGCACGCCGGAGGATATCAGAATCGTTCTGGAGAAGAACGAACGTTACGTGCTCTAGGAGGCTTTAGGGATAGCACTTTGTGCCTGGAGCTGCTGGATGAGGGCAACGTCCCAGGTTGCCCGTACTGTTACGTGATTGGGGATTGGTACAGAGGATTCCCGGAGCGCTCTAAATTTTGTAGGAGGTTGCTATTATGCAGATTACGGATGTCAGAGTGCGACGGATCGAAAAAGAGGGAAAGATGAAGGCGATTGTGTCCATTACCATTGATAATGAATTTGTGATTCATGATATCAAGGTGATCGAGGGAGAGAAAGGACTGTTTATTGCGATGCCAAGCCGCAAGGCTGCGGATGGAGAATACCGTGATATCGCTCATCCGATCAATTCGGAAACACGGGACAGGATCCAGCTGGTGATCCTGGAGAAATATGAGACCACCGCCCTGGAGAGCCAGGGAGAACAGGTACTGGAGTAATTTTGTAAGAGGGAAAGGGGCTGCCGCACTGTTTTTAGTGCGGCGGCCCCTTTTTGGGCCTTATTGAAGTTACAGTTCACGGGGCGGGGAAAACTGGACGAAAACAGATGTCAAACTGGCTTGTAAGCCTGTTTTTGTCCAGTTTTCCACATCGGGCGGCCGCCCGATGCTTCTTGTCCGGCTATGC
>CAJTOW010000125.1 GCA_910577655.1 uncultured Lachnospiraceae bacterium
ATGTTTCTTGTCTGGCGTAGCCGGACAAGAAGATGCCCCCCGTGAACAGTAACGGTGTAACAGTTCAGACAAGCGGCAAATCGGAAAGAAGGTGGCTCATCTGAGCTGCTGCAGCAGGTTACCTGAAGCGTTACGTTGAGACGATCTGAACCATTTACGGTTCCCTTTCTGGCAGGCTGTCCGGACAGCGGGGTCAACCTGCAATCTGGTTATAAGCATCGACAATATGATCCACGACCGTTTTGATGGTTTCCGGTGTGGTGGCCAGGTTCAGCCGGAACAGTCCGCTGTATTTTTCTCCAAACCACTCGCCGTAATCCACGGCAAGGCGGCATTTGACCTGGACGAAATCATATACGTCATAATTTACCGGCGCCTTGCCGTTTAAGACCACCGGCTCTCTGGTAGGATGCTCCACGTCGATGATATTTCTCAAATCCAGCATGGGCAGGTAGGTGCCTTCCAGATCGCAGACAATGATTTTGGGGGCTTTTTGGGCCAGCTCCTTCTTTATGTACTGATAGTTGCTGCAGATGACATCCTTTAAAGCCTCCAGGTAGGCACTGCCGCTGGTATAGCCTGCTTCCGTGGCTGTGATACCCATGATATTCCAGTCTGCCTGGACGTTCTGGGCCGCATAGGCGTCATACTTTGCCCGGAGAGCTTCCCCTGGGATGATAATGTTGGCATGTACCAGGGCCGCGATGTTGAAGGTCTTGGAGCCGGCAGCGGCGATGACCAGATCCTCTGCGTATTTTCCGCCGGATACGGCTGCCGCACAGATCTGCCTGTGGCCCTCATATACGAAATCCTGATGGATTTCATCGGAAAATACCACCACATGGTGCTTATGGCAGACAGAGAGCACCTGGTCCAGCTCCTCCTCAGTCCAGACACGCCCGCAGGGATTGTGGGGAGAGCAGAGGAAATACATCTTCACGTCATGTTCCACAATATCCTTTTCAAATTTGTCCGGATCAATGGAGAAATGCCCATGATCGTATTCCATATCGCAGGAGACCACCTTGCGTCCGCAGTCCCGGATGGCACCGGCAAAGGGATAATAGACAGGGGTGTTGATGATGATGCTGTCCCCTGGCTCGGTAAAGGCATGGACAAAGTAGTACATGGCAGCCACGATGCCGTTGGTCAGGCGAAGCATTTCCTTCCTGGGCCGGAATCCGTAGCGGTTTTCCATCCAGCCAAAGCATGCTTCATAGTAGCTGTCCGGGATGTAGGCATATCCGTATGCACCGTGTGCGACTCTGCGGTGCAGGGCATCGGTAATGCATTCCGGTGTGCGGAAATCCATATCAGCCACCCACATGGGGATCAGATCCGGGTCACCAAAACGCTGCTGGAGAAGGTCCCATTTCAGGGATATGGAATTCTTTCGTTCCACCGCATAATGCTTTACAAACTGTTCCTTGTTCATCTGAAGATCCTCCAATCATCATATATACTTGTTTTGTGAAAAATATCTGAATTGTGGCCGCAACTCCATTTCATGTTTGACATATTTATCATAATATGATATGTTCTTTTAGGAAAGCGAAAATAAATCAAGGCATCTTTGACAAATAATCAAAGAGAAAGGGCGGAGATTTGGACGTTGAGAAAGCACGGGCATTGATTTGTGCCATGGAGGAGAAAAGTATCTCCGCGGCGGCAGAAAAACTGGGATATACTCCCTCCGGCATCAGCCGCATGATGGCAGCCCTGGAGGAGGAAGTGGGATTCCACCTGCTGATCCGGAGAAAAGAGGGAGTATCTGCTACCGCAGAGTGCAGGCAGATGCTGCCGGTGATCCGGGAACTGATCCGGTGCGATGATGAATGCCTGCAGATGGCGGCAAGGATCAGGGGCATGGAGGTAGGGACAGTGACTATCGGAAGTGCTTACAGCGAATATTACCGGTGGCTGGCAGCCGGCATTAAGAAATTTCACCAGCTGTATCCGGGAATCCAGATCGAATTGTCCTCCGGGTACAGCTCGGAGCTGGTAGAGAAAGTGAAAAACCACAAGCTGGATATTGCGGTTGTCAGCCATAGGGATGAGATCGATGAATGGATACCCCTATGCCAGGATCCTGTGGTGGCCTGGATTCCCGCAGATCACCCTCTGGCAGATGAGAAAGGCATCCCGGTGGAGGCATTTGCAAAGGAGAGTTATATTGATTCCAATCCTGAGTACGTGACGGACAATGCCCTGATATTAGAAAAATGCGGAATTACGCCAAACATCCAGATCCAGTCCAAGGACAGCCATGCTTCCTGGCAGATGGTGGAGGCAGGCCTTGGAATTGGCCTGAATAATTACATGAACAGTAAGGACCGGACCGGCGATGTCAGGATCCTTCCCCTGATTCCGGAGCAGACTATAGAGATCGGGATTACGTATAACCGGGAGATGACCCTGGCGGGAAGGATTTTTATGGAACAGCTGAAAAAGGATATGGAAGCTATCTGCTTATCAGATAGTGGTGCGGGCATACGGCCATCTGTTCCGGCTTATCCAGGTTAGCTAAAGCCTACCTGCATACCAGCCAGGTACAAGGTAGGCTTATTTATTTTGGTTTGTTGTTCTTGTCTATGGAGGAACCAGGTGTAATTAAAAACGTTACAAACAAGGTGGGAGCCTTATTCCCTCACATAAACAGTTCCGTCCATAATCCTTCTTGCAGTACGCTGGACAGCGACACTGGGAAGGGTGATCTCATTTCCATCCATCACGATCTCAGGGCTCATGGTCATGATGCCGCTTGGATGACCGATCCGCACATTTTCTATTCCATTTCCCGGTGCGCCTATGGTTTTCCAGATAATGGAATCTTTCAGGAAGGCGGCCACAGAAATGGAGCTTGCCGATGTCAGCGGGCAGGCCTTATGGCATTTGAATACAGATATAACACGGGCACACAGATCCATATTGGTTTTATGTACCTGCCCGCCTGCGATATCCGTATAGTCCCTGGGAACCGTAAAGAAGCCTACCTTGGGAACTGCCGGACTGTTGTCTGTGGCATCCTTGAGATCTTTTGCAAACCCCATCATGCAGGCTGCCGTTCCCCGGATCTTCTCAAGCAGGTCACAGACCTTCTGGTTCTGGTTGATCTCCTCCGGCAGTTCGGTTCCCTTCATGCCGATATCCTCTGCCCTTACCAGGACCATGGGGTTGGATACATCCAGGATGCTGGCCTCGATTTGTCCGAATTCCGGAATGTCAAGTATATCCAGGACGTGTCCGGTGGGAAGAAGCTTTCCGGTCTTGGCACCGGCGGGATTCATGAATTTTACCTTCAGTTCTGCCGCCGTACCGTCCACTCCGGCGATGGCACAGTCCCCATCCTGGGCAAAGCTTTTGGTCTCCGGGTCGATGGGAACGATCACCTGGATTGACTTATCCGTATTCCGGTTGAGCATGCGGACCGTAGTGACAGGTTCCGTGATTTCCACCATGCCCTCCTCCACAGCATAGGGCCCCACAGCTGCGGT
The DNA here is from genome assembly GCA_910577655.1 of uncultured Lachnospiraceae bacterium. Classification (GTDB taxonomy): domain Bacteria; phylum Bacillota; class Clostridia; order Lachnospirales; family Lachnospiraceae; genus Brotaphodocola. Next base: position 3,495 of record CAJTOW010000125.1, read on the forward strand.
CATATTGCCGCAGTTGGATTTATAATCAACCTGGCTTTTTCCCACGATGACCTGGCCGACCAGATATTCCACGTCCACGTTTTCTTCTTCGCTTTTCCATACGATGACGATTTTATTATTAGAGGATACGGTTCCCCCTAATCCGTCAATCTGCTTTGGATCAGGATCCCCCATACACTGTAAAAATATTTTGTCCCACTCACTGCGGTCAGCCGGCAGGTCTTCCTTGTGGAACATGCATCCTTTGCTTGTGCCGCCACGCATAAATACGGTTTTGAATTTTCTCATAGTGTTCTCCTTTTTCTGGAGCGTGTCTGAAAATTCATTCATATCATCTGACTCTTCCCCTTTGCAGTACATTGAAGGCACGGCTGGCAGAAAGTAAGTTTCAGACACACTCGGATTATTATAATTTATAGAAACTGGAAGATCAGACTTCCAATTAAAAGCACCATAGCGCCGCCGATCCGGGAAGAGATCTGCGCATAGCTCATGAGATCCATGCGCTTGGCTGCACCCAGGACGGCCAGATCACCGGCCCCGCCCATATTGGCCATGCACAGTCCGGCGGTAATGGCCGATTCTACCGGGAAAAAGCCAACCAGCATACCGAAAAGCGCGGAACCAAGGACAGCCCCAAGGACGATCAGGACCGTGATCAGCAGGTTGTCAAACCTGAGAACCCCAAGCATTTCATTAAAATCGATCAGGGTAATACCGCAGCCCACCATCTGGATCCAGATCAGCTTATTACCGCAGAACTGCTGGCATTTCTGGGCTCCGGCCTTTAGATTTGCAGGGATCAGGTTGAATACATTGGCCAGGGCAGCAAAGATGATCAGGTAGGCAAAGTTGGGGATTGCCACTCCCAGGATCAATGGAAGGATCTTCTGGGCCACCACTTGCGACAGAATGAAGAATCCGGCAGTGAGAAAGATGGCTGCCGCGATGTCATCCATGGTCAGATGGATCTCCTGTGCTTTCTTGATTTCAATGTTTTTTCCCTTTTTGACCAGATCCCCTTTGCCGGTCCAGGCAGGCATAAATTCACCGACTATGTTCAGAACCACTGCAAAAGCTACAGATACAATATTGCCCACCGCCAGAATCGCCAGGGCAAATGACAAATAGCCGGAGGAATCCTGGCCCGTCACATCCTCATAGACCTGGGCCATGGGAACTGCCCCTGCCCCCGCGCCTCCACCCATGATTGGAAGCACATAAGCAGTCAGGATTTCCACCGGAGACTTTCCAAACAGCAGTCCGCCGATGACTCCCAGAAGTCCGGCACCCGCAAGACCTGCAAGAATCGCAGGCAGATACAGGGCGCTGGATTTGACCAGCAGATCCCGGTCCAGTCCAAGAAGACTACCCACGACCAGAAACGCGATAAACAGATTCAGAAAACTGTAATCGCTCATCCAGCCTTTGGATATGGCCACCACGCCTTCCGGCATCCAGCCCTTGAAGGTGAAAAATCCGCAGACCAGAAATGCCAGAATGGCACCCCCGCCGCAATATTTATTCCAGACCGGGATCCGCTCACCGATTTCACCAAGAACGATTCCCAATGTGAACATGACTGCGATAGCACCGATCAACTGGTTCGGAACGATCCCCCAGCCGATGGCTGCAAAAATAACGACTGCGAAAAACAAAAATACCGGCCATTCAATCCCATAAATTTTAAATATATTCTTCTCCATGTTGATTCTCCTGTTTAATGCCAAGCATAGTTCCCGGGTTCCCTTTTGTCATCAGATCGATTTCTTCCTGGCTGAAGCCGTACTCATACAGATAGTCTATATATTCGGCAATGGTATGATACCATTCCGGGTTCTGCATCTGCCCGCTGTCTGTGGCTGCAATAAAATGCTCACATCCGATTTCCTTCATAGCAGCTGCATTATCCGCCAGATTTTTCTTGTATACTCCTTTGCCTATTGGCTGTGCATAGACACGTTCCAGCAGCACATGATAGTCGGATACGATCCGTTTCTGGTCTTCCAGAGACATTCCTACAATGTGGAATTCCGGATGTGTGACCACGATTTTTCTTACGCCTGCATCTCTTGCGGCCTCTGCCACCAGAAAACACTCTTTGGGGGAAATGTGCCCGGTCTCCAGTACTGCATCAAAATCATGGATCAGCCGGAAAACCGTTTTCAGCTCCTCCAGGATTTTCCCGTTTTTTGTAATGGAAACAAAGTGTTCCTTTCCTTCCTTCCGGCAATGGTTCTCGGAAGTATTAGTCGGCATCCATACGATCTTTCCTCCAAGTTTTAGTGCGGTCTCTACTGCCCATGGATTGATCCCGCCTGTAAAACGGTTCAGCGCAATCCCTCCGAACATCTGGAAGTCCGAAGAATCCCCATATTTTTCTTCCTTAATCCGGTTGACCAGGGCCGCCCGGTCCACTGTAGGGACATGATGAGATTTGATCACGACCGCCCGGACTTCACGCTGTACGGCGGCTTCCATCAGCTCCAGGTCATCCAGCTTCCGCTGCCGCACATCCGGAGCAGAATGGATGTGAAGATCAATCACACCCTTTAATCGGTTCATAAATAGTTCCTCCATTCTCATACGTTATGAAATCCCATATGCTATATAATCTCGCACATTGTAAAATCTCATACATCATACGAACTCATATGTTGCATAATAAAACATTTGCGACACATGTATAGGATATCATTTTCACTTTTGTTTTTCAATGCAACATTTGCACAATAAGAAAAAAATGATTTGTAACATTTGCATAATCCGATTACTTTTGATATATAAAATTGTTTTTTTCCGTTTGATGTGATAAGATAGGTCTAATAGCCTGGACAACTTTTAAAGGGGGGATTTTCTATGGATTTTGAAAGAATGACCAGACAGGAGCGTTATGATGCCCTGACAGAAATTGCGGACATGTACTACAATCAGGGGAAAACCCAGTCAGAAATCGCGGATTATTTTAACACGAACCGGTTTAAGGTGGCAAAGCTTCTCCAGGATGCCAGGGCGGAGCAGATTGTAGAGATTAGGATCAATGCCTCTGATGGGCGAAACAAATCCCTGGAGCAGGAATTGATGAAACATTATCCATTAAACAAGGCAATCGTGGTCAACACCCAGTATTCCTCTTATGCAGACAGCTGCAGCCAGGTAGGACAGGCTGGCGCTGCCTACCTGGACAGACTCCTTACGCCTGGTTTTGTGCTGGGCATTTCCTGGGGAAAGACCATCCAGACTGTGATCAACAAGCTTCCCCAGGCTATCCACACGCCTTTATCGGTGGTTCAGGCGGCCGGACATATCTCCTTGTCGAATCCTTCGGCAGAGTCCCGGGAGCTGGTACGGGCAGCGGCGTTTTCCCATTTTGGAAATGTTTATTACATGAATACTCCTTTATATGTCAATGATGCGGAGCTGAGGCAGAGGCTTCTGGCTGAACCGGATGTGTACAGAACTCTCTGCAAAGCCAGAGAGATGAACGCTTTTATCACCGGGATCGGCAGTAAATCCAGTCTTCCCCTGACCAATCCGGCTTTCCGCCCCTATGTGTCAGCGCGGGATGGAGAGCTGACAGAAGAGTGCATCGGGAGCATCATGGGATATGTGCTGGATGCAAGAGGACAGATCGCAGACCTGGATCTGAACCGCAAGGTCATTGCTGTTCCGGCAGAAGAGCTTATGGCCGTTTCCCACAGGATCGCGGTTGCTTATGGAAGGCACAAGGTTCTGGTCATAGGACTGGCTGTGAGGAATGGCTTTGTTAATGAGCTGATCACGGATACAGAGACAGCGCTGTTGTTGTCGGAGATGGCTGGGTGAAGGCGGCCGGATGTTAAAAGCACAGCCTTGAGCCGTGCTTTTAACAGTTTTTTCTGTTCCTGAATATGATTGATAATCAACACCCTCCTGTCTTTACCCAACAGCCGGCGAGCTTTTCCGTCTTAGAAGCTCACGCATAGCATCCAGCCGCATGTCTGCCAGCTTTAGTGAAACCGATCCATTTGCATCCGTATCCAGTCCCTCACGGGAATGCTTCCAGGAGAACTCGCCGTGGGAAAGAGTGCTTAACTGCCAGGAAGACAGCCGGTTGTACCGAAGGTATACAGACTTTACCAGTTCCTGCGCCCGTTTGGAGGGGGTAGCCGGAGCGGACTGAAACATGTTAGCAACACTAAGCATATTTTCCATGGTATGAGCCTCCTTCGTACTTAAGTGTTTTTATTATAAAGTATTTTTTGTGACACGTCAATGGCTTTTTGAACAATTGGTTCTTTCAGAGTGTTACTGTTCACGGGGCGTATCTTCTTGTCCGTACATTAGCAAGAGGCATCGGGCGTCCGGCAGCAGGATGTCTGTCCTATCTGCAAGCCGCCATCCCAACACTCAGCAGCAGCCACCCGGATGCAGTCAGAAAGCCCACATACGTAACCAGTCCTGATATGCCAATAATAACCAGATATTGCAGATATTCATTATGGGCATTATAAAACCTCCTGGCCTTTTCCTCCTGGCCTTTTGGCGGCGATATCCAGACGGCCCCATTTCTGTGTAGTCAAACATCCGTTTCAAAAATCAGATCCATGTCCTTGATCTTTCCGTAGTCACTCATTTTTGTAGGGATAAATCCCACATAGCGGTAACCCTGTTTGGCATACTGGTCAATAATACCCCTGTGATCTTCTGATCTTGCGCCAATGAATTTTCCGGTGTGAACAGTTACATATTCATATTTTTTCATAACAGTCCTCCATGAAATTTTAAAGAGATTTCAGGTGCCGGGGGAAAGCAGGGCTTTTCTCGGCAGCCGTCCGGACACGCGCTACCGTCCGCCAAGCACCATCTTCTTGTAATCATCAATCCCGCCCTCCGGCACGACTTTCCCGTTATTGGTGTCAATTGCGTGATTCCGCTCTTTGAGCAGCGCGATCAGGGCCTCGCCCGCTTTTTCCGTGGTGTCAGAGATAACGCTGACCCCGTTGGAAGCGATCAGGCAAATGGCCAGACAGTGAATCTTTTTACTGTGTTTTCCCGTGTTGACATAATAGGTATAATCCGTAAAACAGCACGCCCTTAAAGCGTCAACACGCAGGACCTTCTGAGACGGATCAGCCAGATAAATATAGTCCCGTGTCAGCAGTCCGTCCTTGTTGGTGGCATTGGAAAGCAGCCGGTCAAGTCCTGCGGTCAGTTTCAATATGAGGCAGTCCGGGGCAACAGCCTGCTGTTCAAATGTCTCGATTTCACTTACAGGCAATTTGCTGTTCTTTGCGGAAGTTTTGATATAATCCCCGCGGTCTTTCCGGAGTGCCCGGATCATGAAGAAAAGGATAACCACGCATACCAGAACAACCAGTCCCAGGAATCCGCAGATCACCAGACAGACATCCAGCATATCATCCCGTCCCTCAGCCATCAGTTCCATAGTCCGGCCCACCGCCCAGAACAGACCGGCCAGGGCGCCGGCCAAAAAGACAGAAAAGCAGAAAATGGCGATGATAGTGGTCCGCTTCACCGTCTTCACGGCACCATCAAACACAGAACCATTGGGGAAATGTTTCCGGACATATTCCTCATTCATGTTTGCAAAAGAATTTGTCATAGCGTTACCTCCAGCTTATGCGGCTCATGGGTGCAGCCGCTGTATTCAAAGGGAGTATAGCACAATCATGAGGGCAAATCAATCGGCTGGCGCCGGAGAAATAGCTCTACAATACTTCCACCTTACAGGAATGCTCCTTCCTCTTTGGGCTGTAACTGATTCCTACTGCTAAAATCCTCCCTGTATACTTTGGTTTTTCACCCATTTTTCCTTTGAATCGTAACGCATAATTCTTATCTTTGATCTGCTGAACTGCTTTTTTAGGTGTGCCTCCTGCTTTCAATTCTAAAATTATGGCATCCGCATTTTTTACCTCCGGGTAAAAGATAAAATCTACATACCCTTTACCCGCCTTATCCTCACGCTCCACACGGTATCTGTCCCGTGCCGCAAGATATACAAGATTAACGACGGCCGCCAGTTCAATCTCGCTGTTGTAAGAGAAGACTGGTGACTCCGTATTATGGGCAAACTCAAGAATCTCTGCCATGGTATCTGTATCTCCAGCCAGCGTAGCATTCAGCATCCGTTCTGATTCTCTGGCCAGATTGTAAACGTATCCCAGACTGTCATTATTCAGAAGGAGTTCATTGAATTTATCCATCAGTTCTTTATTTGGAATAGAAACCATTTTATTCTCATAAGTTAAAAGTCCGTAGACCACCATAGCCGAATATATCTGGTTTTTTGTTTTAAGCTCCGTTCTTGTAACGGCATACCCCTGAAGGGCAATCGGGACCGGCTCTCCTGACACCATTAGGACAATATCATCCCTTACATCCTGAATATTATTACGAATATAGTAAAATATCTCGTCATAAGGTCCTGAACTGGTCCAGTAATTAGACAGTTCATTGTCCGTCAGGGCACATACGACTGACCGGGGGTTATAAATCCGTTTTCCTTTTGCCGTACAATAGCCATCATACCAGATCCGCAGCTCTTCTCTGGTGATTGCCGGTTCATCCGTCCCTTTCCGATATATTTCAAACAGCTTATCAACCTCGGAATCCGAGAATCCAAAGTATTCACTGAATTTCTTTTTTGTCGCCATATCATATTCTAAAAACATATTCAGTTCCGAACCGCCGGAATACTTGGCAATCGGCAGGACTCCCGTCATATAAGCCAGTTCCACATAGGCTTTTCCTTTTAATAAGGACTTCAAAAACAGCAGATACGCCTCTTTGTCCTCCTGGGTAATAAATGACATATGAAACACTGCATCCCACTCATCCATTACAAAGATAAATTTCTCACCTTTTTCCTGAAAAATATCTGCCATAATATCCCAGGAAGCCCTGGCTGTGACAATTGACAGATCATCATAGGCTCTGGCAAGGTCATTATTAATCCCATCCTGTATACGGGCAATATACTGTGTGTAATTTGTACAATCCCTTGGCATCTCGCTGAAATCAATGTAGATAACATTATGTTTGTTAAGATGAGCCTTATAATGTCCGTTCCCGGCAATCGCCAGCCCTTCAAACAATTTTCCGGCATCAGCAGCCCTTCCAAAAAACGCGGCTACCATATTGGCCATAACACTTTTCCCAAACCGCCGTGGTCTTGTGATACATAAATATTTCTGTCCGTCCATTTCCATTGAACTTAAAACATCTTCAAGGAGCAGTGATTTATCCACAAAAAAACGTGTTCCGGCAATTTCTCTGTATGCTTCAAACGGTACTCTGCTGTTTAGATATCTTCCCATATCTGCATTCCTTTCTCAGAGATTCAGGTCTTGGCTGTTAATCTGATACCATGTAACAGTTCAGACGCCCATTGAACTGTCACTATACCAGTTACAGTTCACGGGGCGGGGAAAACCGGACAAAAACAGACGTCAAGCTCGCT
>CAJTOW010000126.1 GCA_910577655.1 uncultured Lachnospiraceae bacterium
TATTACCGCGGCTGCTGGCACGTAGTTAGCCGGGGCTTCTTAATCAGGTACCGTCATCTTCTTCCCTGCTGATAGAGCTTTACATACCGAAATACTTCTTCACTCACGCGGCGTTGCTGCATCAGGGTTTCCCCCATTGTGCAATATTCCCCACTGCTGCCTCCCGTAGGAGTTTGGGCCGTGTCTCAGTCCCAATGTGGCCGGTCACCCTCTCAGGTCGGCTACTGATCGTCGCTTTGGTAGGCCGTTACCCCGCCAACTGGCTAATCAGACGCGGGTCCATCTTATACCACCGGAGTTTTTCACACTGTACCATGCGGTACTGTGCGCTTATGCGGTATTAGCAGTCATTTCTAACTGTTATCCCCCTGTATAAGGCAGGTTACCCACGCGTTACTCACCCGTCCGCCGCTCAGTCATACAGAAATCCATCCGAAAACTTCATTCTGTATGCTTCGCTCGACTTGCATGTGTTAGGCACGCCGCCAGCGTTCATCCTGAGCCAGGATCAAACTCTCAAATAAAAGTTTGTGTCCCGGTCATCAGATTAACCTCTGGCTAATCATTAAACCGTTCTACTGTCTGTTTTGGTTTTTGTTCTTTCTGAAATCTCGTTTGTGAATATGGAAACACATGATGGCTCAGGGTAATACCTTCCGTTAGTAACAAGAGGTGTTTCCCGCGCAAAAGCGCGCACGCCATCAGGCTTATATTCACGTGAATTTTCAGGGTTTTAAACACTGTTCAATCTTTCATTTTCAAGGTTCATGTTGCTGTTTTGTGTTCTCAGCAGCAACTCATTCATGATACCACATTGTTTCGGCATTGTCAAGAACATTTTCCATTTTTTTATATTTTTTCAAATGTTCCAAACTTTCAGGATATTTCATAAACTTTATGGAATCTGCCTGAATTGTGGCAATGTTCTCCACTGGTCACCCAGTGGAGTTACAATATACCATTATCTCCCCTTGTTTGTCAAGGTGTTTTTTTATTTTTATGTCAATCTTTTCAAAACACTGAAAAAAATCCAGCCCAGCAGATTGTTCTGATACAGAAAGCTCAGCCACAGGCTTTCCTGGATCTGGGTCAGGATGGCCTGGGCCCAGGAGGCTTTTGAACATAGATCAGTTACAAGACAGGCAATCCACAGATACAGCATTCCCTGGCATCCTCCCAGGATGGCACCGGCGATCTGATTGATCCCGTGGATAACCGGCAGACGGGCTACCAGATCCAGCCATCGTACCAGAATACGGAGTCCCACAAATACAGCCAGAAACAGAACCACCGCGCCTGCCAGATTCAGAGCCATATCTGCCAGATAGGTGGCCACATAGTCAAAAAAGGTATCCACACCCAGAATCCGGTAAATCTCGCTGTTGTTGTTATCCACCAGGGCCTTCTTTATGGTCTCCGGAAGCTGGAGATTCTCAATGACCTGACGCTGCTGCGCGGGAAGCTGGATATGCTCCTGCCAGACTGCTCCCGCCTCCTCGCCCATGGCCGTCTCCAGCACAGACTGGCGCACCATGGAGTGAATACCGGTATGCTCTTTCAAAAATGAAGTTACAAGCGGCATCACCATTGGCACGATAGCAATACTTAAAACTAAAGCTCCGAATGTGACTGCCATCCGGAAGAATCCCCGGTAATGTCCATGCAGGACCATAGCCAGCAGATAGATTCCCACCGCGAAGGACAGCCAGTGTTCCATAATTAATTCCATTTACACTCCATGGACTCCCCGCCGTCAAAAAAGGATACCGCTTATGTTGTCTGTCAGCGGCAGACTGGGAGAATCAAATACATTTTGTTAAGAAAGGACAAATTTCTCAATAGCTTCTGCTACTCCGTCCTCATCATTGGATATGGTTATGTAGTCAGCTGCATTTTTCACAGCATCCATGCCGTTGCTCATGGCTACCCCAAAGCCGCTCATGGTCATCATAGTCACATCATTTTCCCCGTCACCAAATCCCATGGTCTGTTCTCTGGAAAGTCCCAGGTGTCCGGCCAGACGCATAATGGCCTCCCCCTTGGTGGCGCCTGGGGTATTGATCTCCAGATTGTGGGGGTAGGAGGCGCTGAGCACCAGATCTCCACGCTTTTCCAGTTCCCGTTTGGCCCGTGCGCGCTCGTCAGGGTCACCGAAAAAGTAATTGATCTTCTCCACCGGGCAGTTCAGCTCCCGGATTTTGCTGATCACATCCGGAACCACCTGACGGGTGGCACGCACCATATTCTGCAGGTTTGCCGGAATGCCGTAGTCATCCATGTGGTCCATAAACCTGGCCTCGCCAAAGGCCAGACCTCCGGCATAGACATCGTACATGGTCCTGAATGACTTTGCCAGCTCCAGAATCTCCAGAGCCGTCTCCACGTTAAATTTCTTCTGGTCCAGAACCTTCCCGGTTCTTATGTCCTCCACTACGGCGCCATTGATAGTGATGGCGTAATGGATTCCCGGCATCTGCCTGATAAAGTCCGGGACTCCCTGCCAGATCCGCCCAGTGCAGGGAACGATCTCGATCCCGCGCCTCATGCAGGCCTGGAGGGTCTCATAATTTCTCTGGGAAAGGCGCTTCTCAGTGTCCAGAAGCGTCCCGTCCAGATCCAATGCTATCAAACGAATGTCCATATGCTTCTCTTCTTTCTTTACAGGAAATGCTCCTCCTTAAGAATAAGCAGTCCCTGTTTATCGTATTTGGAGGAGAAAAGACCGCGGATACGCCGCCCCAGAGTTGGCTTCTCCGCCCGGTCTGCCGCTTCTTCAATTAATGCTTCTGCATTCGCCCGTGTCAGGGGAATATTGTCTTCCTCCATGATCTCGATCCGTTCATACAAGGCCAGCATGTTCTTTCCGGTGATGCTGCAGTCGATCTCGGAGGCGTATTTGCAGGCATACTGGGCAAATTCGTCAATATCCATCTCCTCCTGGTAATCCTCCGGCAAGGGTTCTTCTTCCGGGGGATCCAGAATATCCGGACTGTCCGGTGCCCGCATGGCACCGTCGCGAACCGGAACAATGTGGCGTACCGGACGATCATCCACATCCTGACCACGGGAAACCTGCTGGGGCGCGGCCTGCTGGCCGGCAGAATAAGGGACTTCTCCCTGGGTATTGCCTGTGTATGCGGAAGCCGGGATGTTTTCTGCTGCCTGCTCCCTCTGCCGGTCCGGGCCTGCCGTGTAAGCCGCCGAATTGTCTGCGTATGCTGCGGACTGGGCTGGCTCTGGCGCCGCCGGTTCTGACCCGGAATCTTCCTCCTCAAGGCCGTCACCAGCGATATATTCAAAATATGACGCAAAGGTCGGATACTTTCCACAAAATGCTTCCAGCTGCTTGGGGTTATCTACGAGAAGCACCCGCATCCCGTACTGGTTTCCGGCCATCAGTACTTCCAGTTCCTCCACTCTTGCGGCTTCCAGATCTCCTGCTTCTTCTATCATAAGATCTTTGCCGTCAAGCTTCGCCGCGCTGGCCCGGACCCCCAGCTTGTTTAACTTAGAGCCAGTGGTCTTGGCTACCGGGTTCTTGATCCCGGTCTCCTTCCTGATCTGCCTGAGGATGGCTGTAGCTATGGCCAGACCACGCTCCGGAGTCCGGGATTCCACGATCACGTAGTCGCCTACGGTACGCGGGGCCGGAGCCGGGGATGGAGCCGGAGCAAAGGCCTGCTCCGGAACAACACCTGCCGGAACCGGTGAAGCCTCTGCTGCTTCATTTGGGGAATCTTCTTTCGGTGTACGCCGGATCGCGCTGAGAACCCGTGTTTTTCCCAGTTCATCTGTGTCCGCACCGGAATCCCCGCCCCCCTGCTCTGCTATACGGGACATCTCCATAGCAAGAGTGGCCTGGGTCTCTGCCTGCTTCACAGCGGTCTGTACGGTGCCGTAGGGAGCCGGCGTACTGTAGGCCTGGGCGGTCGCCGGTATCGGAGCTGCATATGCTGAGGAATCTGACGCCGCGTAACCGGAGGGCGCTGGCGCAGGCTGTCCCTGGGCTGTTTCGCGGCCTGCTGCCGGAGCTCCATAGCCTGCGGAATCTGACGCCGCATAACCGGAGGGTGCTGGCACAGACTGGCTCTGGGCTGTTTCACGGCCTGCTGCCGGAGCTCCATAGCCTGCGGAATCTGACGCCGCATAACCGGAGGGTGCTGGCGCAGACTGGCTCTGGGCTGTTTCACGGCCTGCCGCCGGGGTTCCATAGCCTGCGGAATCTGACGCCGCGTAACCGGAGGGAGCCGGGGACGACTGGCCCTGGACGGCTCCTGCCCTGGCGGCCTGGTAGTCTACGGGAACCATGACCCTCCGCACAGTTCCCTGGGCTGTCGGAACAGACTCCTCTTGTATAAAGCTGTTGCCTGAGAGAGGTGTTTCCGGCTGCATGGCTCCATAACCTGCCGGAACGGATTCTTCCTGCACAGGGTCATAGCCTTCCGGAATATGTCCTTCCTGCACAGATTCGTAGCCTGACGGAGTATATTCCCCCTGGGCGGTTTCGTAACCTGACGCTGCGTAGTCTCCCTGGGCGGTTTCGTAACCTGATGCCGCGTAGCCTCCCCGGGCGGTTTCGTAACCTGATGCCACGTAGCCTCCCTGGGCAGATTCATAGCCTGATGCCGCGTAACCTCCCTGGGCGGTTTCATAGCCTGATGCCGCGTAGTCTCCCTGGGCGGTTTCGTAACCTGACGGAATATATTCTCCTTGTCCAGATTCGTAACCTGCCGCAACGGCTGGTTCTGATGTGCCGGCGTAATCATCCCGACGGTATCCTGTGGTCTCCTGCCTGACGGCACGGATTTCAGCATTTTCTCTTCCCGTATCCTGGATTCCCAAAGATTCTGCCGGTTCCGGAGTGGCCGGAGCCTGACGCCGGGATGGTTCTGCCGGGGCGGATGCTCCGTTGCGGGCATTTCCATTTGCCGGACTGCCCTGGTAGTTCTGCTCAATTGCCCGCAGCTTGGCCTCATATTTCTCCCGGTTCTCCACCAGATCCATCTGGTAACTGCTCAAAGGGGCGTACTGGATCTTTAAATCCATGGCCTTATCCACATACTTGCCCAGACCGAACATCAGCATGATCCTGTCGCAGGCTGCCACACACTTGTCGGCCTCTCCGGCCTCGTGGTACAGCTCTGCCAGCTCATAAAGCCATTTCTCGTCCAGCTCCTCGGCAGTATAGCTCTCCAGGGAACTGATGAGCTGGGTAAGAGGCGCATCCTTCTGCTTGAGGATCTGGTAGCGGAGAAGCTGCTGGCGGGGATCATCCCCTGCCAGATCGCAGAACTCCCGGTAGTAGCCCTCCGCCTCTTCCACATCCCCCTGCTTCAGGGCAAGCTCCGTCAGCTTGTAAAGAAGTCGCTTGCCGATGGGCGCACGCTCAAATGCGAGAAGCAGGATATCCTTGGCATCCTGGTACTCCTGGTTCTTCTCATAGACCTGGGCCACCATGGAGAGCAGGTTGGCATTGTGCACCTTTTTCCAGTCAATGGTGTCAGCGATCTTCATGGCGGTCCCGTAGTCGCCTTTGTTCACCAGCTTCCGTATCTGTTCTACCTTTATATTAAACTCGTATTTATCCATCTTCTGCACTCCTTATTACACTTCCATGACAATCATTCTCGGTTTGCTGTCCGGGCATGCGGACATTTACAGGAAACGGTATCCTGCAAATACATGCCTGTCTATAGGGACAGCCGCTTTCCTATAACTGGATCCGTCCCTCAAGAGCTCTCAGCAGGGTGACTTCATCAATATATTCCAGATCGCCGCCTACAGGCACGCCGCTGGCGATCCGGCTGACCCGGATCCCGGTAGGCTTCACCAGCTTGCTGATGTACATGGCTGTGGTCTCCCCCTCCAGGCTGGAGTTGGTGGCAATAATGACCTCCTTTACATCCTTCTGGAGGCGCTGCATCAGTTCTTTCAGCCGGATATCTCCCGGCCCGATCCCCAGCATAGGGGAAATGGCTCCATGCAGCACATGATAAATCCCTTCATACTTGCCGGTCTTCTCGTAGGCTGCCAGGTCCCTGGTATTCTCCACCACCATGATCGTTGTGTGATCTCTTCTGTCACTGCTGCAAATAGGACATAGTTCCTGATCAGTCAGTGTGTAACATTCCCTGCAGTAACGTATATTCTCCTTCGCTCCCGTAATTGCCCCTGTCAGGGAGGCCACCTGCTCTGCCGGCATATTGATGATATGAAATGCCAGACGCTGGGCAGACTTATTCCCCACACCGGGTAATTTGGCTAATTCTTCAATTAATCTGGTAATCCGGCTGCTGTAATAATCCATCAGAACGGGAATCCCCCGCCCAGTCCCCCCAGACCGCCGGTCAGTTTGGCCATGGCCGCGCTGGATTCCTCCTCCATCTTGCGGAGGGCTTCGTTGGTTGCTGCCACGATCAGATCCTGCAGCATCTCAATATCATCCGGATCCACGACCTCCTCGGTCAGCTTCACCGACAGCACCTCTTTTTTCCCTGAGACGGTCACGGTCACCGCGCCGCCGCCTGCGGATGCTGTATATTCTTTCTCTTCCAGCTCTTTGGATGTCTCTTCCATCTGGCGCTGCATTCTCTGCGCCTGTTTCATCAGATTGTTCATATTCCCCGGCATTCCGCCGGGAAAGCCACCACGCTTGGCCATGTTGTTCTCCTTCCAGTCCCTTGTGTTCTCCTGCCGTCCGCTACGCTTCCGGAAGTCTCCGGCTCTGCCAGACCGCGGACACAGTCTGCCGCCGCCATCCATACATTCCGGACAGCGATATCTGTTTCCTGCTTCTCATCCATCAGTCTTCAATACTGATCTCCATATGAATTGCCTGCTGCAATTCTTCGTCACTGACATAGACTGTATCCAGCCGCTCTCCGGTATTCTTCAGGCGGACTTTGAAATACAGTTCCTTTCCATAATGTTCTTTTACATAGTTCTCCAGCATTCCGATCACCGTAGGCCGGCTTCCGATGGCGTAATTCTCCTGACCGGCAAATACCACTGTCAGACAGCTGTCGCCGCTGGGTTCCAGGACCGTATCCCGGAACGCGGGGCGGACAGCTCCTCCCAGCTCCCGGATGATCTTCCCCCAGTCCTGACGGATCTGGTTCAGGTCTTCCAGCTGTGCTTTGGGGATGGCTATCTGCTCCGGCGGTGTCAGAATCTGCGGTGAAATGCCTCCGCCAGACAGCTGGCCGGTCATGGGGACAAATGAATCTCCCCCAGCCTGAACGGCGGCCATGAAGCCGAAAACATCTACTGGCTGCTGACCCGCCATGAGGCCGGGGGCATTTCCCGGCTGCTGGCCTGCCATGAGGCCGGGGGCATTTCCCGGCTGCTGGCCCGTCATGGGGCCGGGGGCACTTTCCGGCTGCTGGCCCGCCATGGGGCCGGGGGCATTTCCCGGCTGCTGGCCCGCCATGGGGCCGAGGGCATTTCCCGGCTGCTGGCCCGCCATGGGGCCGGGGGCATTTCCCGGCATACCGGCTGCCTGCATCCGGATCATCTGGGCGGCCATCTGCTGCATCATCCCGCCGGGGATCTGGGGGCCTTCCTCCAGGCGCTGCTCCAGATCACTGAGCCGCTCCAGGATGGCGTCTAAGTCCGGTTCCATCTGGGGGCGGGTCAGCTTGATCAGGGCCACTTCGATCAGGACGCGCTTCTGGGTGGCGTAGCGGAGCTGGCCGGACAGCTCGGAGAAGATCCGGATGTACCGGGTCAGGGTCTCGCTGTCGGCCATGCCGGACTCCTCCTTCAGAAGCTTTAAGTTCTCCCGGGATATGTCCAGCATATCCTCAGCATCATCCGTGGACTTGAGCACCAGCAGATTACGCAGATACCAGATAAAATCATTAACAAACTGGCCCAGCTCCCGGCCCTGGACCACCATCTCCTCCAGACTGCGGATGCACTGGGCTGTATCTTTGGCCAGAACCGCCCGCAGAAGCTGGCTGAACACTGTCGTGTCCACAGCTCCCAGGACGTCCAGCACGTTGTCATAGGTAAGAAGCGTTCCATAGTGAAATGCCACACACTGGTCCAGCAGGCTTAAGGCATCCCGCATGGAACCGTCGGCTGCCCTGGCAATATAAGCCAGGGCCCGGTCCTCTACAGGTATCTCCTCGGCCTGGGTCAGCTCCTTTAGACGCGCAGTCAGGGTATCCAGGGTGATTCGTTTGAAATCGTACCGCTGGCACCGGGAAAGCACGGTCACCGGGATCTTGTGAACCTCTGTGGTGGCCAGAATGAAAATCACGTAGGAGGGCGGTTCCTCCAGGGTCTTTAAGAGGGCATTGAATGCCCCCGTTGACAGCATATGAACCTCATCGATAATATAAACCCGGTATCTGCCTTCTGTAGGCGGATACTGAACCTGCTCCCGTATCTCGCGGATGTTCTCCACGCCGTTGTTGGAAGCGGCGTCAATCTCTACTACATTCATGGAACTGCCGGAGGCGATGGCCTGACAGATGGCGCATTCATTGCAGGGACTTCCGTCCACGGGATGTTCACAGTTCACGGCCCGTGCAAAGATCTTGGCGATGCTGGTCTTGCCGGTGCCGCGGGTGCCGCAGAACAGATAGGCATGGCCAATCCGCTGTGCTGTTATCTGGTTTTTTAAAGTCTGCACAATGGCGTCCTGCCCTTTCACATCGGAAAATGCTGTGGGACGCCATTTGCGGTATAATGCGGTATATGACATAAGTTACTCGTCGCCAAAGCTGATGCCCACCAGCTTGGCGTGCCGGATGATCTCGCTGTCAGGGTCTACGACCTTCAGCTTGCCGGAAACCTCTGCCAGGGGAGCCGCCTTGATCTCGTCGTTGTCAACAACAACCATGTAACCGTATTTCTTGTCGCGGATCAGCTCGGCTGCTGCCGCGCCCAGACGGGTAGACAGTACACGGTCATATGGGCAGGGCTCGCCGCCGCGCTGGGTATGTCCCGGTACGGTCACGCGAACCTCCTGACCGGTCTCCTCGGTAATCCGGGCGCCGATCTCGTAAGCCACAGACGGGTATATGATACCATTTTTCTTTTTTTCCTTTAATTCCTTCTTGCTGAGGGCAGCGTCCTCCTTGGAAATGGCGCCTTCGGCCACGGCAAGAATGGAGAAGCGTTTGCCCTGGCGGTGTCTCTCCTTGAGGGCATTGACAATAACGTTCATATCATAAGGAATCTCCGGAAGGAGGATGATGTCGGCGCCGCCTGCAATGCCTGCGTACAAGGTCAGCCAGCCTACCTTATGGCCCATGACTTCCACGATGAATACGCGGCCATGGGAAGCGGCTGTGGTGTGGATGCAGTCAATGGCATCGGTGGCCACATTGATGGCGCTCTGGAAACCGAAGGTCACGTCAGTGCCATAAAGGTCATTGTCAATGGTCTTGGGAAGAGATACGATGTTTAATCCTTCCTCCCGCAGAAGGTTGGCTGTCTTCTGGCTTCCGTTGCCGCCCAGAACCACCAGGCATTCCAGCTTCAGCTTCTTGTAGGTGTGCTTCATGGCCTCCACTTTGTCCAGACCGTTCTCGTCCGGAGTCCGCATAGCCTTGAAAGGCTGTCTGGAAGTCCCCAGAATCGTACCGCCTTTTGTGAGGATTCCCGAAAAATCAGAGGATTTCAGTACATGGTAATCCGCATACATCAATCCCTTATAACCGTCCTCAAAGCCGATGATCTCCACATCATCAAACATCTTGTACAATGCCTTCGCCACGCCGCGCATGGTTGCATTCAGTGCCTGGCAGTCGCCACCGCTGGTAAGCATTCCTACTCTCATTGAACTTGCACACCCTTTCTTAGTAAATTTTGGCAGCAGTTCAGACGGGCGGCAAACCGGGCGGGAAAGTGTGTTGCAAACATCCTTTTGTTGTATAAGTGCTTTCTTATCCGATTTGACATCAGGCTGGTGCCTGATGCTTTCTGGCCCCGACGCTTCCCGGGGGCAGGAAGATGGCCTGTCTGAACTGTTGCTGATTTTGTTGCTGCACATGGGCTGCGGTCCGGCCTGAGCCGGATCGTACACCTATCTTGTTATTATAATACAAGGGACTTCTATTTGTCCATTGAAATGTGACCCCAGTTGTAATCATGTGTAACAGTTCAGATAGGTCTGCGCGTTCACCGCGCTGACCGTACGAAAACATAGTGGTCGCGGGCATACGGCCCATCGCGAAGCGATTCCAAATGGCCGTATGCCGTAACAGTTCAGGGGGTGTCTGAACTGTTACAATCATGTAAAAAAGAGCTGTAACAAAAAAGATACCCGTCTGCGAACCGTGCGCAGCAGAGTACCTCTCTTTGTTCCTATTATTTTAAATCCGTGCGTCCCGCTTTGTGTACGGCTCACAGGCGTTACCCTGGCAGCCAGCTCGGTCCAGGCGCCCTTGCGGCACACAGAGGGTCTTACTTAGTGCTGCTGCATTCCT
This sequence comes from uncultured Lachnospiraceae bacterium, assembly GCA_910577655.1. Classification (GTDB taxonomy): domain Bacteria; phylum Bacillota; class Clostridia; order Lachnospirales; family Lachnospiraceae; genus Brotaphodocola. The sequence continues at coordinate 10,440 of CAJTOW010000126.1, forward strand.
GCCCTGACACGGTTCATAAGGTTCTGTTGCGCAAGACCCAGACGTCAACGCCGCTTACCAGGGGCAGCCCTGCAAGACCGTACCCGGGGCGGGACATCACCCCTGCTGGAGCGGATTGCAGGTACAGGGCACCGCTATCTCCCCGGCTGCACGGAAACTTTATGACGTATTTGGAATTGCCAGTTAAGTATACATGAGATAGAGGGGAATGTCAAGGGGCGGCGGCGGCTTTTTGCCGGACGGCGAACCTAATAGTTACAGTGATCTGTGCGGATGATGGAAATAGATGATCCCATAATCCGCGTTCCAATGAAGAT
>CAJTOW010000127.1 GCA_910577655.1 uncultured Lachnospiraceae bacterium
TCCTCCCTTTTTGTTTCCCCACACATTTCATTTTCTTTTGGCAAATTTCTCTTTTGCATATTCATAGGCTTCCCGGATGTATGGCTTTAACTCTTCAAAAGTCTCTTCCGACGGGTTCAGCACACACATCCACCCCATCCACGCATAGACCGGATGGGGCAAAAAACAGTCAGCCGCGGAAAAATCATAATCCATTTCCACAACCCCGCCTGCCCCCGGACGTTTTGGCACAGCCCCGAACAGCTTCACAAACGTATCCTTACGGACACCCAGGTTCACCCGGTAAACTCCTGTATCATTGATAAGTGGCCTAATTAGCATACCCGTTCTTCCACTGCATTCTATTCTATCACAAACTTTCTGTAGAGTCATTTTCTTTTACGCAAAAAGGCAGCCATTTCTGACCGCCCTTCTTAAAACGCTATCACACACTCACTTTTTCACTTTGCCGCAATCTCTCCAGCACCACCGCTGCTCCCTTTCGAGTATCTTCGATGATCTCCCTGGGAGTCATCTGGACATGGCGCAGGGAATTATATTCCCGAATCTTTCGGATGTCCTCCAGATTAAAATCCTTACTCACTATCGGTTTCGTCATCGTCCTCATCATCTCCTTCCAGAAGTACGGAGGGTGGATAGATCAGCAGATCTTTGTAGCCTTCCAGGGTTGTGATGGTCTTTACCCCTCGCACTGTTTTAACATTTACGATATGTTTAAAATTCCAGGATGTAATGATATCGCATCCCGCCAGAATCGCTGCCGCGATATGCTGGTAGTCATCAAAACTCTTTTTCTTTAAGATCCCAAAATCAATGAATTTTTCAGCCAGCTCTACCGTATCTTCATCCGTGTGGACCAGCTGGTATTGGACCTGCTTCAGATAGCCCAGGAGGATATCCAGCTTTTCCTGGCTGCAGCCACTGATTTCATTCAACACAATATCAGAGATGTACACTTCATAGCGTCCCTATCTGAACAGCTCCCACAATTCCAGTGTATCCTTCATTTTTTCCGGTGTGTCCAGCTGATACAGGTAGCTGACCACCGAGGTGTCCAGATAAACCTTCAATTTACGCATCAGATGCCTCCCATCTTTTATTTCATTCTACCATGAAACACGGAAAAAGTCATTCCCTGTATTTTTTCATCATCATCGAAAGGTTCGACAGTGCATTTTCTCCTCTGTTACAACACCCCCAGCTTCTTCAGCAACGCCACGCAGTCCTTCGCTCCCTGCTCATACAAATACATACAGTCATGATCCGTCACCAGCAACGTTGCTTCCACATAATCCGTGATGGCTTTCTTCACATCTTCCGGCAGATCTTTGATCTTTTCCTGCATCTCTTTGCTCAGTCTGACCACCCGATCCTATAGCTCCTGGTCCTCCGGTGAATGCTCGTTGCGTTCACGCACTGCTGTCTCCATCATCTCCCGGATCACCATCTCATAGATCTCTTCTCTTTCCATTTTCACTTCACTCCTTTTTCCAGCCAACATAAACAAGACTGTCCTGACAGTCCATATGCAAAACCAATAAAATATTTCTTTTAGTTTTCACGTTTCTGATATTTGTATGCGTCACTCAGCTCCACCGCGCCATTGAGACGCTTCACCTCCTCCACGCACTTTGCATGGAGCTTCCGGAACGCACTCTCATCGATCCGGCTCTCCAAATGGTAGGCGATCATGTGTGCCAGCATGGACAGCTCAACCGCGATTTTGAAATCCATCCGGGCCAGACGGTTTTCCGTATCCTGCACCGTGCTGGTCAGGACGGAGGACAGAGACTGCTGCAGATAGTTTTCCGCCTTCCTGGAATTCAGATAACCGCAGTAGAACTTCAGCGCCTCAGTCACAAACTCATTCCGGGAACGCACATTGGCCTCGGCCAGCATTCCGTCCGCCATCTCAAGGATCTCCTTCTCAACATAAAAACCGGCCCACACCTTTGCTGTTCCTTTGGCCATCTGCGCTCTCCTCCTCTCTGATTGGCTCATCCTCGCCTGGGTATTCACCTTTACTGCCATCACTCAGAATGCTTTTTACACGCTGCCCCTGTCTTCACTCTGCCTGTCTGCATTCCTCTGCTTGTTCGGACGGGACGATCTGGCATTTTCCTCCCTGGCGATCCGGTCGTCCAGGTACTCCCTGGTTGCCTGGGGCACACAACAGATCCTTCAGGCAGGTTCCCATGGCCTGTCCTCCATTTTCCTGGCTCATGTTATCTCCGGAATCCTTTCCCTGGGAAACAAGTCCCGCCAGGCTCTGTCTTCGCCCCTCCTGCAAGTTTTTACAGAAATCCGGATAAAAACGCAGCTCCAGACAGTAGCTGCGGATACTTGCCAGGCTCACCTCCGGCCTCTCCACAAGCATGTCCGCCAGCAGCTCTGCCAGTGCCGGATTGTCAGAAAGAGAAAAGGCACTCCCCTCCTGTATCTGATCCAGATAAAAGATCCAGTTCCCGTCTCTCGTTCCATCCGTTCCCGCCCGGATCATCTGATCCGCCAGCCGGGACAGCCCTGCCCCGCACTCTGACAGGGAATCATATTCCAGGGCGGCGGCATCCGGCACATAGGAGGCGTAACGGGCATAGCTGTCCATTTGTAATTAAGTTGTATATTTTATTTGTGTCTTTTGTAATAAAGTTCGATAATTAGTTTTTCATAAATACAATCAATGGCACCACCTCCAATCCATTTTGAACACAAAAAAGGATGCTTTAGCTTTTCTGGCTTTTGCATCCTTTTATTCCTTGTTTAATAACAACAAGACACTATTCAGATTTATCAGACATATTTTATTCTTCGGATATTTCTGTTGGAAGATATCCAATAATAGCAGTTTTTATTTCATCAGCACGAGTACTATTCAACTGCCTAATTATAAAATCATGGTATTCTTCATCTTTGAGACCAAAAAAATGATCTACTGATTTTGACATGGTTTTATAATGATGTTGGGGTCAAATAAGGCCCATTTAGCACCTTGAAAACTTCACACAAATATAGCGAAAATGTCCATTTTCTGGTATAATTGACATATCAGAAAGGCGGTGTTTCGATGGCATTCCGAATAAACAGTTCACAACAGCTATCCCTTACAGATATAACAAATTCTCTGACTTTACGGGAACAGAAAGCCCTCGAAAATTCACGGGCAAAAATCTTTGCCGAGGATATTTTCCCGGCAATTGATGAGGAACGCTTCCGTATCCTATACTCTGACCGAACCCAGTCAAAATTCAATACGCCGGTCAACATCTGTATCGGTGCCCTTATCATCAAGGAAATGTTCCAAATTTCCGATGACGAGATCGTAGAAAACCTCATGCTGGATCCGCGCTACCAGTATGCGCTGCATACCACCAGTTTTGAGGAACAGCCCATGAGCGATAAAACATTATCCAGGTTCCGGAAACGGTGCTATGATTATGAACAGGAAACCGGTATCGACCTCATCCATGACTGTGTTGCTGACCTTAGCGGCAAGATCGCAAAAATGATGAAGATCCATCCAAGAATCCACCGCATGGACTCCCTGATGATTGAGGCAAACATCAAAAATCTAAGCAGGACAGAACTGCTTTATTCGTGTATTGCAAAGCTGGCACGCCGTCTGCATAAACTGGGCAGGGGCGATGTCCTGGAAGGCTTAGAGCATTATTACGACAAGAATGATTTTAACCGTACCTTCTATTATAGTAACAGTACCAGCACAGAGGATATCACCCAGATGCTCCTGCGGGATGCAGATACCATCACAGGGCGGTGCCGGGATGGTTTGGAAACCCAGGAGGAATACCGTCTGTTGGAACGCTGCCTGTCTGAACAGACGATTGTGGAGGGTGACACGCGCAGGCTTCGGGAAAAGAAAAAAGACAGTTTTCCCAAAGCCATGATGCAAAGCCCGACGGACCCGGATGCGACATACCGGGAAAAGGCCGGAAAAAAATACCGCGGGTATGTGGCGAATGTAGAAGAGGCTGTGGACAGCAACGGTTCTGTGATAGTCGATTACCAGTTTGAGCAGAACATATACAGTGACAGCCAGTTCCTGCAGGATCGCCTTGCAGGAATGGAACAGCAGGAAGAAGGGACTGTGTTTGTCACGGACGGTGCGTACTGTGGGGAATCCAATACGCAGGCCGCACAAGAGAAAAACATCCAACTGATCACAACCGCATTAACTGGCACGGAGGTTCCCGATATCTACGCTGATTTTGAATTCAGTGAGGATGGAAGTAAAATTCTAAGATGTCCAATGGGGAATGTTCCTCAAAGCTGCTGTCAGTCAAGCAGCAACGGCCACTATTATGTTTCCTTTCCCAAAGAAGTATGCATGAACTGCCCCCACAAGGAAGAATGCCGCGTGAAAGAGCATAAAAAAGTATGTTCCTTTACGATATCGCTCACGGCAGGATACCGGGCGAAAGCCACACGGTTTATGAAAACAGAAGAATTCAGCCTGCTTTCCCGTATCCGCAACGGGATTGAGACGGTACCCTCTGTCTTAAGGAAAATATATCATGCAGACCGGATGCCAGTTCATGGAATAAGTCGTAACCGGTTATTCTTTGGCTGTAAAGTGGCGGCATTCAATGTAAGAAAGCTGTTCAGCTATCGAAACGGATGGGGACATTATGCTCAAAATCCACTTTTCGCAGAATGATATGAGGAATATGATGCTTATACAGCAAACATTAATCCAATATCTCCTTCAAAAAAAGAATTTGTGTGAAATTTTCAAGGTGCTAACAATTTGGGGCAATATAAATTTATTTATTCGACCCCAACATCTTATAATTAAATATTTTTAAAACCTGTGCATAATCGTTTGCATGAAGGGCTTCATCAAACAAACTTTCTTTTGCCGCTTTTACATCCTCAAATACAATACTACTATAAGTAGCCGCCAGAGACTGTTTTACCTCATCGTCCTTTTTTCCTGTGATATTTGCTGTAGACAACTGATACTTTATTTCTGATATTACTGCATCACATATTTGGTGATTTATTTGAGGCTGAAACCTTTTTTCAATTATGTACTTCTTTATTTTTGAAACATTTAAGGTATCAGTAAATCCCATGATCGTATTGACAACATTTAGCAGTTCTTCTACTAAAAAAAGATTTTCTACTTCTGCTACTTTAAGCGTGTAAATTCCATCTAACTCCAGCTTTTCAATCTCATACTCACTTCTATAATCCCTATCAATAATGCCATAGCATTTCAGGTGATGCAGTTGGGGATTGGCTTTCATTGCTTTTGTTTGTGCAATTACCCTGGAACAGCTCCCACATGGAACTACATAATAGTTCTTGTAAATTTCAGAATAGAGCTTTGTATCGTAACTATCTGCTGTTCCCTCTACAAACAATACCGGTTTTCTATTTCCAAGTAAATTAAGCAGCAGTTCCTCCGGCAAATCACTATCATTTATTTTTTCTAAATTCCAATGCTCACCATCATATCCTTTTACCCAAATCTTATCAGCATAAGCGTGATTTGCGGCAAATTGGGTATCATGAGTGATATAAACAAAAAAGCAATCCTGACGTTCTTTTTCTATAGCTACCCATAGTCGATTCATGATCGATCTATGGAGATGTATTTCTGGTTCATCAATGACTATCGTTTTATTCTCCGGTACACATAACGCTTGTGCAATCAAATACAAAGCCACTCGTTCCCCGTCGCTCATATCACGCCCTTTGTATTCTTTTACTGTACCATCCTTCGAATAAATGGCTGTAACTTTTCCATCATCAAGCTTTATATTTCTTTGTGGAAAAACAGATTTCCATATACGTTGCAAGATATCTATAACCATTTCTGGAACTTTATTATGTTGTAAATTTCCTTCCTCACGTTCTTTACATTCTGAGATATATTGCTCTTGTTCACGAGTTTTCAATGCAATTAATGCAGATAATACATTCTCATAATCATTCAACAATGACGATGTATAGTTATATTTCTCTCCATCATACTCCCAGCGCGTATCATGATTTTGCTGTTTTGTCTGTTGACCATATATAAGCAAATTTATTGCCTCCTCGTAGCTTCTTTGCTGTATATAACGGCCAAAAACCAATGATCTCTGTGCACCTATACGATGAGTAGATATCACTTGGTTCTTTTCCATCCATTCCCCGAGTTTACTTTTTCCTGTACCATTCCCTCCGATAATTATTAACGAATTATTCTTTGTGACATATTCTTTGGCTTGATTATTGCTGTCTGGCAAATAATACTTATACTCCATACTGTTTGTTCCTCCTATGCATCAATAGTGTTTTTATCATTCTTCACATTTATTATTCAATTTCGTTTTTGATTACCGATTCTTAAATACTGTATCATTTAATTCTGCAATTAAATTCTCTATCAATTCTTTATTCTTTTTATAAGATTCTCGCCGAATCTGCACTTTCCTTTTTACATCATTATAAGTAAACTCCTTCCCGCCAGCCTTTACCCGGACATGGGCTGTACCGGATTGTCCGGGCTGTCCGCACCGTCCCTGGCGCTCCCGGCCTCCCCGGCAATCTCCTTCAAGATAGACAGAATCTTCTCCCCATACCCGGCTCCCGCATCCCAGCCTTTCCCCTGGGGATTCTCCCGGATACCCAGCCACTCCACATAAGGCGCACAGCCCCTTACAACATACTTAAAGCGCGGGTCTATATTTTCATTCACCAGAGTCTCCGTACAAGCATAGGCTTTCAGGTGCTGAATCTGGCACCGTATCCCACGCTGTGCCGTATCAAAGGACAGCCCCTTCACCCCGTTCTGCGTCACACCCATTCCGGCAAAATTATTCTGCTCCGGCGTCACCGCAGCCTTCCCCATAATCCCCGTAAGCCCGGAAACACCGTCACCGGAACCGCCATTCCCGCCGCTCCCGCTCCCGGTTTCAAAACCGTCCATAGCCGCCCGAATGTCTTCCCTGAACTGCCCCATAGAAATCCCAAACCGCTTCCAGATATGCTCCACGTCTCCGTGGTTGCTGGCAATCCCCCTCTTACACCCTTCGGAATGGGAGATTACCACCTCGTCCGCCAGAGGGTCCCGCCCATACATCCGGCACAGATAAGCAAACAGCTCCACAGCATATTTATAAGCGGCAAGCACATGGCTCTCCGTGTTCCTCCCGTCCCTGGTCTCCACCCAATCCGAACCGCCCGTATACCGAATTGTGGCAGGCTCCGTCATCTCCACGCCTATATGCGTCGCGTTTGCGTCACCCCCGCAGTGCCATCCCCTATAATCCCATGGCAGGAGCTGGTACACGTCACCTCCCGGCTCCACAATGGCATGAACGCAGGCCCCCGCGTCCGCCTTATCCCAGTTACTGATAAAAGCAGAAGCCTTCGGCTGTGGACACCCCACCGAATGGATCATCAGCCCCTTCACCGCAATCTTCCTCCCCGCCCGGTAACACCCGGACTTCGTTAAATATTTTTGGATCAGCTTCATACAAAACCAGATTGGCCACGCTGCTGGCAGGCAGCACCCGCTCGAACTGGTCCCGGAACACATTTTTTCCGCTGGGTATCACGGACTGGAAGCCCTGTTGCTGCCGCAGCATCCGCCGGTCCACGTTCAGCTTGGAGCGGATCAGTTCTGTCAGGACCTCCGTCTATAACAGCTTCAGACGGTCATAATCACTGGCAGACAGTTCAATGTACACTGCCGTGGGCGGCAAATTCCACGGGATGGTATCCCTCCCTCTCCTTCTGTACCCAGGCAAACAGACGGTCCATCTCCCTCTGTATCTTCTCCGGGTCAGCCACGGGATACTGTGACCCTGTGATCAGCACCCGGACATCCCGGTAGCGTCCGGCATACCCCGGCTCAATATTCTGGTAGAACAGCCCATGCATCTTCAGCACGGTCTGCTCGTCAATGCGCCTGTCCCGGAACACGGAGAACATAAAATCATAGGCTCTTGCATGATCCACCGCCTCCAACACGTCCCGGAGCGGTTTCCCGCCCACCGTCAGGCCGTCCTCCAGGAGCACTTTCGTCTCGCTCTCTGTCAGGGAGTTCCCCTCCAGCGCGTTGGATGTCCATGTCAGTCCAATCCGGTAATAATCCTGTATCTGCCCCAGCATTTCGCCTTCCATCGGACGCAGCCCATGGATCTCTTTCTGGAAAAGGTCTATTTTTCTCAGTATCTCCATCCTGTCACCATCCTTTCAAACCCATTGACATCATACCACAAAATCCCCTGAAAAGGTAGGGTGAAAAAGCGTTCCCGCCTAATCGTCCGGGATGATCCACCGTTCCCCGTCAAAGTCCTCAAACTTCTCACTGGTCACGTTCTGCTCGTAATACACAGCCATGATCCGTTTGATATCCTCGCTCCCCGTCCGGCTGGAGGAGAATCCCTGCTCTTTTAAGGATTTTTCGATGCGGTCCAGGTAGGAGAACACCTCAGTCCCTTTCTCGTTGTGGAGCCGGATCATGAAATACACCAGGTCATCTCCATCGTAAGTCTCCAGGCTGTAGTCGCTGACCACCTTCGAACCAAAGCGCAAGAAGAAAAAATGAACGCAAAAAACCTTACCAGTTTTCAGTTGTCATTTCTGAAAATCAGTAAGGTTTTTCTGTTATTGAAGTATTCTTTTATTCAGTGAGTGATACCTGAAATGTTGCCAAATCGTTGCCAGTGCCTAAACAAATTTGCTTGCGACCCGCATAAATACTGGGTTCTTAAAGCCCATTTCATCACTCGAACTCAATCGTAGCCGGCGGCTTCGGAGACATATCATAACACACCCGGTTCACATGGTCCACTTCGCTCAGAATCCGGTCCGTGATCGTCTGGAGTACGTCCCAGTCTACCCGCTCGATAGTGGCGGTCATGGCGTCGATAGTGTTGATGGCACGGATGATTACCATGTAATCAAAGCACCGGGCGTTGTTCTTCACACCTACAGACTTAAAGTCCGGCACGACAGTAAAGTACTGCCATACCTTCTTGTTCAGGCCTGCCTTTTCGAACTCTTCCCGCAGGATCGCGTCGGATTCACGTACAGCCGCCAGACGCTCTCTCGTGATGGCACCCAGACAGCGGACACCAAGTCCCGGCCCTGGGAAAGGCTGACGGTAGACCATGGCAGGCGGAAGCCCCAGCTCCACACCACAGGCCCTCACCTCATCCTTAAAGAGCTGCTTCAAGGGTTCAACCAGCTGGAACTTGAGATCCTCCGGCAATCCTCCCACATTGTGATGGGACTTAACCATCTTAGCCGTCTTAGTACCGCTCTCAATGATATCCGGGTAGATGGTTCCCTGGCCCAGGAAATCAATCCCCTCCAGCTTCCTGGCCTCCTCCTCAAAGACACGGATGAACTCGCCACCGATGATCTTACGCTTCTGCTCCGGATCCGCCACGCCTGCCAGCTTGTCCAGGAACCGGTCCGTAGCGTCAACATAGATCAGATTTGCGTGAAGCTGGTTTTTGAATACCTCAATAACACTCTCGGATTCATTCTTCCTCATAAGGCCATGATTCACATGGACACATACCAGCTGCTGGCCGATGGCTTTGATCAGCAGGGCCGCCACCACAGAGGAGTCCACCCCGCCGGACAGGGCCAGCAGCACCTTTTTGTCCCCCACCTGATTGCGGATGAGCTCCACCTGATCGGCAATAAAGTTGTCCATATTCCAGTTGGCCTCAGCGCCGCAGATGGTGAAAATAAAGTTCTTCAACGCGGTCTCCCGCTCCCCGTCATCCACAGGCCAGGGGTCATCTCCCCGGTGGTCCACCAGCAGGGCGGGGATATCGCAGTCATAAATCTCCTTCGCCACGTCGATGGAAACCCCGTCCACCACCCGGTTGGGCCCGCCGTTGAGGATAATCCCCTTCACGTTGGGCAGGGCCTTCAGCTCGGCCAGGGTAATGTCGTGGGGGTGTATCTCGGAGTAGACCCCCAGGGCGCGAATTTCACGGGCAATCTTGGGATTTTCCTCGCTGCCCAGGTCCAGTACAACAATCATATCTTGTTTCATCGAAAGTTTCCTCCTGACATTCATTGAAATTCTCCCGTATTTTACCATAAACAGAGCTTCTTCGCAAGAACTCCCGGCATTATTTTTCCACCCCGGGAAAATACTCCTTCACAAACTCCACATCCTCCACCTGAAAGCTCCGGCCGTTAAGGGCCTCCAAAGGGCCGGCGCCGGTGGTAAACCGGAAGGTGAGCTTATAGGAGTACAAAGCCTGTCCGTGGCGGCCGTATTTCCGGTTCTCCCGCTCGCTGCCATACTTGCCATCCCCGATCAGGGGGTGGCCTGCGGCGGCGAACTGGGCCCGAATCTGATGGGTCCGGCCGGTAATCAGGTCGCACTCCACCAGGGACAGGCCGTTTTCCACCGCCAGCGTCCGGTAGGCGGTAACGGCGCTTTTGGCCCCCGGCTCGGGCCGCGCCCGCACATACACCTGCTTTTTCACCTCGTCCTTAAAGAGGAAGCCCTCCAGCCGCCCCTGTGGGGGCGACATTCTTCCCCGGACCACGCACAGATACAGCTTGGTCAGCTCCCGGTCCTTGATCTTCTGGTTCATCACCCGCAGTCCCTCGGCGGTCTTGGCGGCAATCACAATCCCCCCGGTGTTCCGGTCGATGCGGTTGCACAGGGCGGGGGCAAAGGAGTTTTCCCAATAGGGGGACCACTCCTTTTTCCGATAGAGGTAGGCCTGGATGTGGGTCAGCAGGGTATT
>CAJTOW010000128.1:0-285 GCA_910577655.1 uncultured Lachnospiraceae bacterium
CCGGAAAGACCGTCCATCCCAGGATCTATGTGGCTCTTGGCATCTCCGGCGCGATCCAGCACAAGGCCGGGATGCAGGATTCCGAGCTGATCATCGCTGTGGACAACAATGAGACCGCCCCGATTTTCGAATGTGCGGATTATGGTATCGTGGGGGATCTGTTTACGGTGGTTCCTTTGATGGTGGAGGCGGTGAAGACGGTAAAGGAAGGGAACCGTTCAGATAGGTCTGCGCACTCGCTGCGCTGACCGTGGGAATACATAGTGGCCGAAGGGCATCTGCCTC
>CAJTOW010000128.1:303-10490 GCA_910577655.1 uncultured Lachnospiraceae bacterium
ACAAGGAAAGAAAAACAAGAACCGGAAATGGAGCATAAAAGAGCCCCGGAGACGATCCGTAAGGAGCGTCTCCGGGGCTCTTTTATGCGCTGATTTCTGAAATATATAAAAATTCTGGCCAGATAAAAGTAGTTAAAAAACTCATAGATTTTTTGATTATTATATGTGTCAGAAAAGTACCATAATCTTTTATCTATATCGTCATTTTATTGAAAAACTTAATCTTATTTTCATGTCAATTTTCACAATTTTTTCAAGACAAAAATTGAATAAAAAAACCTATGACATTTTTAACAAATCAGAAGAGGGGGAGGAAGCCATGGGCAGGATGTATGCCTACAGCCGGATCACGCCAGGGGACCGTGAGGAGGAAATCCGGTCTGTCATGAGGGAAATGCAGGTGGCGGACGGGAATATCTATGCTGACCATGTGACCAAAAAGCACAGGGCACTCCCGGAGTATGGGAAACTGCTGAAAAAGCTGGAGAAAGGGGATCTGCTCTATATCAGCGGCTTGTCCTGCCTGGGGGACAGCTACGCGGAAGTGAAGGAACAGTGGCGGCTTCTCACCAGAGAGAAAAAGGTGGATGTGATTGTGCTGGATATGCCCACCGTAGATACAAGAAAAGGAAAAGCCCAGTACGGCCTTCTGGTAGCAGACCTGGTCTACTCCCTGCTGGATTACATCACGGAAAATGACAACAATGTCCGTAAGAGCCGTCAGCGGGAAGGGATCGCGCAGGCAAAGCAGATGGGGATCAAATTCGGCAGGCCCCCGAAGCCCATGCCCGACAACTTTTTCCATATCTACAACCGGTGGGTGTCCAGGGAGATCACGGCGGCGGAGGCGGCAAAGCTGTGTAAGGTCAGCAGGACGGTATTTTACAGGAAGGTGAAGGAAGTGAGAGGAAGTATGAAAGATGATGGTTAGTGTTATCGTACCGGTTTACAACATATCCGGGTATTTGGAAAGATGCTTACAGAGCATTTTATCTCAAACCTATGTGGATCTGGAAATTATTCTGGTAGATGACGGATCGGAAGATTCATCAGGACAGATATGTGACCAGTATGCAGAAATTGATAATAGAATACGGGTTATACATAAAAAGAACGGAGGACTTGTGTCAGCCAGAAAGGCAGGAGTCAGCGTAGCATCGGGGGATTATGTTGTCTGGGTGGATGGAGATGACTGGATAGAGCCTGACTGGATTGGCAATTTGGTCAAAGTACAAGAAAATTCAGGGGCAGATTTAGTTGCAGCAAATTTGTATTTTGATATAGGGGAGGATTCCAGAATTATTCACAATGGATTTGATCCTGGTATTTATGAAACCAGAGAGATACTGTATGGCTTATTATATTCTGGTGTGTTTTATGAGTATGGAATTAATCCGCATATGGTGACGAAAATCTGGAAAAGAGAACGGGTGTCTGAAATTCAAGGCCAAGTGGATGAACGGATTATGGCTGGAGAGGATGCTGCTGTGACATATCCATATATTCTGGGGACTGACAGCATTTTTGTTACAGACTTATGCGGATATCATTATGTGCAGCATCCAGGAGCCATGACAAAGACAGTTACGAAAGATGAGGATTTTCGGGAAAAGCTTCTCCTTATGTATTTGGAGAATTGTTTCAGGCATTTTGGAGTGGAATCTCTGTTTCGGAACCAGCTTAGGCAGTATGGAAAATATCTGGCAATACTACGGCAAATAGAGATTTTTGATTGTGGAAATAAAGATACCTTTCTGCAGCCCTTTGGAGGAATTGCGAAAGACAGCAGAGTTGTGATTTATGGAGCAGGAGGAGTTGGACAGAGTGTGTACCGGTATCTGCAGACATTGGACGGAATGTCGATAGTAGGCTGGGCAGACAGGAATTATAAACTGTATCGTGAGTTTGGATTTTCTGTAGATTCGCCGGAATTTTTGATGAGCATGGAGGGATTATTCGACTTTGTGATTATCGCAAACATAAATAGGAACACTGCGTTGAATATAACGGGTTATCTGGTCAGGATGGGAATTGATAGAGGGAAAATATGCTGGTTTTCGGAAAAATTCCTGACAGAATGAGGGGGCTGTATCCTGCTTTATCTATAGCCTGCAGATAATAATGTTGTTTATGGAGAAAGAAATGTAAGATGGAATTAATAATTTATGGAGCTCAGGGGATTGCCCTGGGTGCATATGAAGCAATACACAATTTATGTCCGGCAAGAAAAATCCGCTGCTTTCTGGTTACAGAGCGCGGAATAAATGCTGAATATCTGGCCGGACTTCCGGTTGTGGAGCTGGATACACTTGCCCATGATCTTTCAGAGGAGGAAAAAGTTAATCTGGAGATTCTTATTGCAACGCCAGAAAATGTCATGGAAGAAATAGAGAAAACTCTGGATTCGCATGGTTTTTACTGCCATGTTCGTCTGACATCTAGACGCTGGGCAGAGCTGGCAGGATACAACTATGCTGAGAATAAAAAATTCATGCCTCTTTCGGCCCTTCCGGTTGGCTGCCATAAGGCAGATGTGCATGTTTTCATGGCCAAATTTTATAAAGATAAACCATTGGCTGGTACATACCATATACCAGAGTGGGTGGAGCCAATACAGGTCGGAGCAGAACTTTGCGAAGAGAGAGTGGCCAGTATTCTGGATTGTGAAGGAGAAAATATTTCCAGAAAAAATGGGAATTATTCTGAATTGACAGCCCTTTACTGGATCTGGAAAAACTGCCTGATCCAGAAGTCTGTAAAGGATAATCATGAATACTATGGTCTGGTCCATTACCGGCGGGTTCTTGAGCTTTCGGAGGATGATGTGCTAAGACTGGTAAATAATGACGTGGATGTGGTCTTGCCATATCCGATGCCTTATGAGCCAGATATAGAAGCGCACCACAGGCGATATCTCAAAAAAACAGATTGGGATGCAGTTGTGACAGCGGTAGCAAAACTTCATCCGGAATATGTAAATGTTTTTGCATCAGTTCTGCAGCAGAAATATCTGTATAACTACAATATCTTACTGGCGCAAAAGAAAGCTCTGGAGAACTACTGTCAATGGCTGTTCCCGGTTCTGGAGCTGGTGGAGGAGCTGAGTGTCCCAAGAGGAAAAGACCGGTCAGACCGTTATATAGGTTATATAGGTGAGACGCTGGCTACTTTATATTTTATGGCAAATAGGGACAGGCTTAATATTACACATATAGGGTGCAGATTTTTGATGTAGTCATAAAAATATTCCTTTTTATACTGGCTGTAAATAGGGGAAGAAAGGCGTATATGGTCATTATATTATGAAAAATTCCAAAGTATCAGTTATCATTCCTGTATATAATGTGGCGGATTATGTGGCAGAATGTCTGGAGAGTATCATAAACCAAAGCTATAAAAATATAGAAATTATATGCGTTGAAGACAAATCAACAGATAATTCTCCGGATATTCTGAACCAATACGCAAAGAAGGATACGCGTATCCGGCTATATTACAACAGAGAGAATAGAGGTTTGGCATACAGCCGGAACATTGGCCTGGATGCCGCCGAGGGTGATTATATACTTTTTGTGGATTCGGATGATTATATTGAAGCAGATTTAATAGCTGTATGCATGGAAAAATCAGCTGACAATGATTTGATATGTTTTGATTATACACAGTTTGACAACATACATGGACCGATGAAATCACATACTTATTTGATAAATGACGGGGAATACAGGGGGGAAAACTATTTTGCAGAGGCTGTAAAAAGCAATAGTATTATTTTTTCAGCATGGTCAAAATTATATAGGAAAGCTTTTCTGGACAAACATCGGATCAGATTCTGTGACGGGCTTTTATATGAGGATATATTATTTAGTTTTTTCTGTTTTTTAAAGGCATCAAAAATATACAGCCTTCACAATAGATTTTATTGGTACCGGATCCGAAAGGATTCCATCATGATGAAAAAAGTATCTGCCCAGAGTTTGGAAAGTTATTTTTTTATTATTTGCGAGATGGCCCGGGATTATGTGAATAATCATTATAAACAGGAGCTCTGTGATGCAATTCAAGGCTATATTCGGAAAGCAAGCCGGGATTTTATACAAGCTTACCGGAAAAGTGATGAAAAAGCCGCAAAAGCACAGTTTTTAAAAAACAAGAATATTAAGTATTTGAAATTGTATGATACATTTGCAGAGCTGTGTGTGAAATCTGGACTTTTGGAAGATATATCCAATGAACATCTGGAATACATAAAAAGCTTCCGGTATGTGATTCTGTATGGGGCGGGGGATATCGGCAGAAGTGTTCTTGAGATTCTGGACTTTTATGATATTCCGATTTGCGGAATTGCAGTTACAACGGCGTGGGGAAACAGAAAGAGCCTGATGGGAAACAGGATCAGGCCAATAGAAGAGTATGAATATATTAATAAAGAAGAATGTCTGATTATAATTGGTGTTACAGAAAAGTATTATTTGGATATTCGAAACAAACTGAACAAATTTGGTTTTAAGCATTATCTGAAAATTCAGGATTGGTAAATATTTAGTTGAAAAATAATTGTAATGGAGCATTTATGAAGAAAAAAATATTGTTTATTATATGGTCTTATACGTATGGAGGGGGAGCAGAAGCTCTTCTGACTTCCATTGTTAATCATTTAAACCCGGAAAAATATGATATCAGTATCATAGAATATGAGCATGCAGATTATAAAGTGGAACCAGTAAACGAGAATATCCATATACTTCCACCAATTGAAGCAGTTGAAACGCCGGACCGTCAAAAAAAGGGCTATCAGGTATACCATACGCCAGAAGTTTTAATTGAGAAGTACATTAAAGGTGACTACGATTTATATGTTTCATTTAATTACCAGATTCCCACTTTTTTGCTTCCTTGCGGAACTAAAAACATTGCATGGATTCATACAGATGTTTATGATCTTGGAAATGAGAAAGTGAAAAGAGAGAAGGAACTTCAGGATAAAGCTTTTGACAAAGCCAGGAAAATTGTTGCGATTACAGATCGAACATTACAATCTCTTGTGGACTTATTTCCAAGACATAAGGAAAAGTATATGAAGTTATACAATGGCATAGACATTCAAAGAATTGAATTAAGATCCAAAGAGAAGATAGAATGGGATATACAAAGGCCAGCGGTGATATTTTTGGGACGGTTGGATGCAAATAAAAATCCTGAAAGATTGTTAGATATTTTCTCTATTATACATGAAAAGCAGCCGGATGCTCATTTATACTATGTTGGAGAAGGAGAGCGGAAAGGGTTATTATCTTTAAGAATCAGCGAATTGAAATTAGAGGAATATGTGCATTTGCTGGGCTATCAGGAAAATCCATTTCCTATATTGAAAGAAGCCGATGTGCTGGGACTATTTTCATATGCAGAAGGATTTAACTTATGTATGCTTGAGGCTCTTGCATTGGGTGTTCCCATAGTTGCGCCAGATATTGGAACTGCCAGACTTCTGACAAACAATGGAAAATGCGGGAAAATAGTTGATAAAAATGAGGATGCTGCGAATGCAATGATAGGATTTATGAATGCAGACAAAAGAGAAGTCAGTTTGGAATGCCGAAACTTTGTTCAGAGATTTGCACTGGACACTTATATAAAAAAGATTGAGGAACTTTTTGACTCCGTAATTGATGAAAAATAAAAATATTGTTGCAACTGGCAGACAGGTTTGTTTGACAGGAGAAAACGTTGCTATGGGAGACAGGGCAAATGAAGGAGTATCTGGAAATTCAGTATAAAAAGCTGCTTGGCTTATGCAATTTGGATTCTGGTGTAATTGGCAGGCAAAGCAATATTAACCAGATTATCAAGGAATCTGTACAAGGCTTCATAGAAACTTGTTCTGTTCCGGCAGTTTGGTGTTATGGTAAGCATACGAAGATGATGATGACGGACTTCATGTATGAGATGAAACGGATTCATTATATTGTTGATACTAATTTTGCCGGTCAGGAGAAATCGGGCTTTTGCATTATTCGTGAAGGGCAGATTCAGGATTATAAGATTGATGGGATTATTATTTCATCATACAAATATAAAGATGAAATCAAGAAAAATTTGAAGGAACATTATCCAGAGGTCCGGTATCTGGATATCTATGAAGAGCTTGAAAAAAGAGGTGTTGTACTTTCGTATGAGTACTTTTCCCAACAGCACCCCTATGGACATTATTCCAATATTAATACATGGAAAAGAAAATTTTTGGAAGCTAAGGACATTGCAGAAAATGAATACTTGTATAGAAATCTTGTCACAGAATATATTCTGATCAAGGATTTCCGGTCAGCGCTCTGCTGCATGGAACAGGCCAGAAAGGAGCTTGGCGAGAATGCATTTCAAGAGTTATTGGCACTGACAAAGCATATATATGCAACTGAGCTGGAGGCCGCTTCAAAACTATCGGAAAATAATGTGGTTATGCTCTGCATGGATGGGCTTCGGGAAAAGGATTTTTCTGGATCGTTGTTGCCCCAAATGAAATCCTGGGTTGATCAGACATGTTATATTTATAAAAATGCATATTCTGTTTCAACTTCGACAATGGAAAGTCTGATCCCCGCCTATAGCGAAAATGACGATTTGCGTACACACTATTATGAAACCATGAAGATTGCCGAGGAGGATTGCAGGTTTGTCTGTGAGGCAATTAGACAGAAACGGAATATATACTTTTACACGGATGCAACATATTATATTGATTCGGTACATATAAAAGTTACAGATAAAATGCAGACTGCCACGGAAAAAATGTGGAATTTTATTTTGGATGCACTGGACGAGAACAATGGATTATTTTATATTCATGAATTGTATGAAAGTCATTTTTCGTACCCTAATCCATACACAGAAGAATTGCTGGTAGCGGACGGAACAAATATTATGTTTGACTATTTGGCGGTGAACGGTCAAAGATTAAGAACTGATTATGATAAGCAGCATAAGGATGCTTTAAAATATCTGGACGATGTTCTTACACCATTGCTTGAAAGATTGAAGTGCAGAATGGTCATATATGCAGATCATGGGAATATTTTGTTATCTCTGGCTGAAAATATCTGGCAAGTAGAGAGAACGAAATTTTCTTTCCATAGAGATCTGGTACATGTACCTTTGATTATAAAATCTCCGGAAACCGGTATAGGATATACAGAAAAACTCGAATCCATTATGAGTTTGAATGCAATTTTGATTAGTCTTATGTGCCATAGGCCAGTTGATTTATCAAAGAAGGAATATGTGAAGCTTGTCAGGTCAGAAATATATAATCCCGATTTTCGGTATTTATATCATAAATGCGGATTTGATCAGGAACTTCTGGCATTAGAAGTATTTATTTTTACTGATGGAATGAAGCTGGCCATCTATTCAAATGGAAAAAGCGAGTTGTTTCTTGCAGAGAATGATCAGGAGGTCATGGATGATGAGAAAAAGAAAGCATTAATTAGAAGGGTGAAAAGCAGGATTACAGTATGTGATTTTCTTTAGCTGAATCTTCACGTGTGAACAGTAGCTATATTGTAACAGTTCAAGGGGTATCTGAGCTGTTACAATATATTTGTTATAACAACACGAAATTTCCCAAAATCATTTGACACTCCCCTAAATTTATGTTAGTTTAAAAGTAAAGAGCAATTCTATACAAGTCTGCTAATTTAACTTTGGAAAGCGAGGTGTATTTATGGACGGCAGTGATAGTTGCAAGCGATGCTTCAGGTGCGGTAAACCAGTGCTCTGGGGATGTGCGCGGCCTGCATGTCCATAGATCACGTGGAAGTTGATGGCGGCAGAGGGTTCTTTCGTGTTTCTGTTTTCCTTGGCAGACCATGGGGGATTCAGGATTCTGTTGCTGTGCTCATTTTCTGTTTACCATTGCCTGATCCGGAACAAAAGCTGCGGCCCAAATGACGGATTCTGACCGGCAGTGGTATTTTTGTACCCTTTTTCGGTCATTTTCCAGATCTGTTACCACCACACACATGTAAAGTCAAAGACGGCTGCCATGGTCCATATTGGCCTGGGGCAGGGGGATGTGCTTGTGGTGTCTGGAGATTTTCATCTTTGAGAGACAGAAAGGAGCAACCCCAATGGAGACCATGAAGAATTACCAGAATGAACTGACCGGCATCGTCCGGAGCAATATTTCCCCCAGGGCATTAAAGGAGCAGCTTCTCAACTACCATGAGAATGATATCGCTGCTGCCATGGAGACCCTGGCTCCGGAGGACCGGGGAAAGATTTACCGGGTGCTGGATGCCCAGACATTGTCGGATACCTTCGAGTACCTGGAGGACAGCTCCATCTACTTTCACGAGCTGGGGATCAAGAAGAAGGTGGATGTACTGTCCTGTATGAATGCCGACGAGGCGGTGGCTCTTTTGCGGCGCCTGGGCAAGGAGGAGCGCAACCAGCTCATTGATCTGGTGGACTATGAATCCCGCCAGGATATCAATCTGATTGCGTCCTTTGACGAGGACGAGATCGGCAGCCGCATGACCACCAATTATATCCTTATCCAGTCCAGCCTGACCGTGCCCCAGGCCATGAAGGAGCTGGTGCGGCAGGCGGCGGAGAATGATAATATCTCTACCATCTATGTCATTGATGAAGACAAGACCTTCTATGGGGCCATTGACCTGAAAGACCTGATTATTGCCCGGGAGGGCAGTGCCCTGGAGGATATTATCACTACCTCCTATCCCTATGTCTATGGCAGGGAGCTGGTGGGGAAATGTGTGGAGCGGCTGACGGATTACTCCGAGGACTCCATTCCGGTGCTGGATGACCGCAACCATCTGCTGGGGGTTATTACCTCCCAGGATCTGGTGGAGGTGATCGAGGATGAACTGGGGGAGGACTACGCCAGACTGGCCGGTCTGACCGCAGAGGAGGAGCTCAATGAGCCGGTCCGGGAGAGCATCCGCAAGCGGCTTCCCTGGCTGGTGATCCTGCTGGCTCTGGGACTTTTCGTGTCCAGCGTGGTAGGAATCTTCGAGGGTGTGGTGGCCCAGCTGACCATTGTCATGTGCTTCCAGTCCCTGATCCTTGACATGTCCGGTAATGTGGGAACCCAGTCCCTGGCTGTCACCATCCGGGTCCTGATGGATGAGAACCTGGACCGGAAGCAGAAGCTGGGGTTCATCTTCAAGGAAGCCCGGATCGGTATGAGTAATGGCTTTATGCTGGGGATGGTTTCCTTCGTGGCTATTGGCGCTTATCTGTTCCTGTTCAAAAGTTACCCGGTGTTTTTTTCCTTTGCGGTGTCTGGCTGTATTGGACTCTCTCTGCTGGTTGCTATGCTGATCTCCAGCATGTCGGGGACTGTGATTCCTATGTTCTTCAAGAAAATCCATGTGGACCCGGCGGTGGCCTCCGGTCCCCTGATCACCACGGTCAATGACCTGGTGGCAGTGGTTTCCTACTATGGGCTGGTGTGGCTGTTCCTGATCCAGCTGCTGGGAGTGGCGTAGCCGGAAAGAAGACAAGGGCTGTCGGGAAATAGCTCCCTGCCCACAATATATCAAGTGATCCATTGGATATCACTGCAATATATTGTGCACAGGAGGCATTTCCCGACAGCCCCTTTTTGATGTTCCGGTATTTCCGGTTTCGATCTGGACTGTTAGTAAGTGCCTCAAAAAATGACGTAGTGCAAAGCAGCAGATTCTCTGCTATACTGACTACATCACTTTTTGAGGCACTTCGTATTTTTATGTTTTAACCTGCATTCTTCCGGCAGTTCTGCCGACCATGGCAGGTAACGGTCTATAATCTCCGGGTGCTCCAGGTGGTGGTTGTTTGGCATTTCGGTTAACAGATATTTCAGGTACCCGAACACATCCAGGCCATTCGCCTTAGCACTTTCCACCAGCGTGTAAAGCACTGCGCTGGCCCTGGCTCCTTTGGGGGTATCCGCAAACAGCCAGGCACGCCTTGCTGTGGCAAACGGTTTTATGTTTGCCTCACACAGGTTATTGGAGACCGGAATCCTTCCGTCCTCCATGAAGGTCTCCAGATACTTTTTCTGGTTTGTGGAATACACCAGGGCCTTTGTCAGGCGTTCATTCGCCGTCGTCAGGGCGGATGTCTTTTCCACCCACGACCAGAACGCGTCCAGAACCGGACGCACCGCCTCCTGACGCTTCTGTTTT
>CAJTOW010000129.1 GCA_910577655.1 uncultured Lachnospiraceae bacterium
TACTGGAAACGGACGTGGAGTATGGGATCAAAGGAGCAGACAGGGAGGGCCGGGATATGATGACCATTAAGCTGAGGGCTGCCCTGATCCTGGCATCCCTGGGAACCTTTTGTCTGATCATCCGCAAGATCCGCCAGTCCAAGGTTCAGATCGAGAGTGCGATTTTCTGGATCCTTCTGGCTCTGGTGCTGGTGGTCTGCAGTATTTTTCCCCAGGTGGCGGATTTCTGCGCCAGCGTGCTGGGTATCTATGCAACCACCAATTTCCTGTTTCTATTTGCGATTTTTGTTTTGATTGTGAAGGTCTTCCATATGACCATTCATATTTCCCAGCTGGAGAGCAAGGTCAAAGAGCTGGTCCAGCAGATGGCACTGGAGGAGAAGAAGCATGAAGAAGAGAGCTAGAGAACGTCCATTTCCGGTCAGTCAGACTGCCCTGAGGGCTAAAGCTGCGGTCTGGCTGCGGTCCGCGGCCGTGGTGCTTGTGCCGGTATTTCTCCTGGCAGCGTGGCATTTCGGAGATGTGTGGCGGGGGATTGCAGAAACAGGGCATGTCTGGCAGGCCGGGGTCTATCTGGCTCTGGCGGCGGCAGCTCTGGGAGGCCTGGGACTTCTGGGCTGGCTGATCCTGGTGCCGGGGGAAGCCGCGTCCTGGAGACCGGGGTGGCTTTTGGGAAAACAGAATCCCTCTTCCGGGAAGCCGGATTCTCTGAGCCGGCAAAGTTACCGGAGACTGGAGCGGATATATCCGGCAGCCGGACTGCTGCTGGGGATGTTGTATCTGGCAGTCCTGCCGCCTCTTTCGGCGCCGGATGAGATCAGCCATTATGTCAGCGCCTGCCAGCTGTCCAGCAGGATCCTGGGGCAGCCTTCCAATGACCGCTTCGGGCGGGTGCTTCTGCGGCCCCAGGATGCCTGGGTGGAGGATCTGGACGGGACATTTGCATATGAGGCAGACGAGGACGGGAATCTCCAGGTGATACCGGAAACACTGGGAGCAGGGAGGAAGCTTTGTGCAGTTCTGGATGAGTCTGCGTACCAGATGCTGTGGGAGCTGCGGGGCGGCAGACAGTATGCGCCGGAGCGTCTGGCGTCCCTGAACGGCGCCCTGGTCAGCTCCACCTATCCGCCGGTAGTGACCACGCCTCTGGCCTACGTGCCCCAGGCAATGGGTATGGTTCTGGCCAGACTGCTGGGAATGAAGACCCTGGGCCTGATGTATCTGGGACGCGTGGGGAATCTTCTGTTTTTCGTGCTGATGACCTGGCTTGCCATGGGGCGGCTTCCCTTTGGCAAAGAGGTGCTCTTTGGTGTGGCCCTGCTGCCCATGACCCTGCACTTGTCCGCGTCCCTGTCCTACGATGTGATGATCCTGGGGTGTATGTTCCTGTTTACAGCCGTATGTCTGGATCTGGCCTATGAGAAAGAACGGGCAGGTATTGGGGATATAGGGCTTCTGATGGTACTCATGGCGGTCTGCGGCCCCTGCAAGCTCATTTATGCGGTGATGATGGGACTCTGCCTTCTGATCCCGGTCCGTAAGTTCGGCGGCTGGAAAGGATGGGCCCTGGCCGCGGCGGCTGTGGGAGGCGCCTGGGCAGTGGCCATGTATGTGGTCAACAGCCAGGTGGTGGCCTCCTATGTGACAGAGACAGAGACTTATGTAGGGTGGGCCGGGGAACCTGGCTACAGTATGCTGTATCTGGCGCATCATCCTGTCCGTCTGGTGCGGATGTTCTACCAGACCCTGCTGTGGCAGTCGGAATGGTATCATCTGACCATGATCGGTGCTTATCTGGGCAGTCTGGACGAGGTGCTGAATGTGCCATATCTGGCAGTGGCCGCATTTACCCTGGGGCTTCTGGAGCTGGCCTTTAAAAAGCCCGGGGAGCATATCCGGATGTCCCTGGTCCAGCGGGTCTGGGTGATGGTGGTGTGCGGGCTCTGTGTGGCGGCGGCCATGTTCTCCATGCTGATCGCCTGCACGCCTTTAAGCTCCTGGGTGATCGACGGCGTCCAGGGCCGGTACTTCCTGCCGTTTCTCCCGGTGCTTCTGATGGCATACAAGAACCGGATGGTGGTGCTGACAAGGGACAGAAGCCGCAAGGTGCTGTACTGGATGTGCTGCCTCAACGGGTTTGTGGTGCTTCGGCTGTTCAGTGTTATCTGTATGAGACTGTAGCAGTCTCTGGTTTCAGGCGCTTACGGTATCCCACAAAGCGGAACGCACACACCGCAGGCGTCCCTTGTGGAGCTGCCGGAAAGCAATTTTCAGACACGCTCTAAAAAAATGTATTAATCTTATGGAGGAAAGAAAAATGGGTTTAATGGATATTGCAGGCGGAATGAAGGATTTAAAGGAGCTTTCCGGTCTCCAGGAGACGATTGCAAAGGGGCTGGGAGAGCTGGAGGCATCAGGAAAGTGTCCGGCACAGGTGAAAGCGGCCTTAAGTGCCCTGGAGGGCGCAGATAAGGGCGAGAAGCTGGAGGAGGCCATAGATATGCTGAAGAATCTGGCGGATACCCTGAAGGCACACGCCGCAAGTCTGCCGGACAATCTCCAGGAGCCGGTGAAGAAGTTCACCGGGATCGTGGAGGGACTGGACAAGGTCGCCGGAGTTCAGAAGCTTTTTGGGAAATAGGAGAGGATAAGACAATGGGAAAGATAAAAGTGACTCCCTGCGGGATCGAAGGGCTGTATGTGATCGAGCCCACGGTATTCAAGGATGAGCGGGGGTATTTTGTGGAAACCTACAACCAGAATGATTTTAAGGAGGCCGGACTGGATATGGTGTTTGTCCAGGACAACCAGTCCATGTCTGTGCGGGGCGTCTTAAGAGGGCTGCATTTCCAGAAGCAGTTTCCCCAGGGCAAGCTGGTGCGGGCCGTCCGCGGCTCTGTGTTCGATGTGGCTGTGGATCTGCGCACCAGCTCCAAAACTTATGGGAAATGGTTCGGTGTGGAGTTAAGTGCCGAGAACAAGAAACAGTTCTACATCCCGGAGGGTTTTGCCCACGGGTTTCTGGTTCTGTCGGATGAGGCGGAATTTGCCTACAAATGCACGGATTTCTATCACCCCGGCGACGAGGGCGGTCTGGCCTGGGATGACCCGGAGATCGGTGTAGAGTGGCCCCTGCAGGAGGGCGTGGAGCTGATCATCTCTGAGAAAGATCAGAAATGGTCCGGGCTTAAGGATACGTTTCATTTTGAATAAAGACACAGGGAACGAAAGCTGTGCCGCTGGCTGAAAGGCGTAACAGTTCAAGGGGTATGTGAACTGCTGCCGGAAGGCGGCAGAACGGAGATTAATATGAATTATGTGACTTCACTTTTCATGGAGATCATCAGGAAACGGAAGCTGATCTGGGATCTGTCAAAGGCGGATTTCCGGAAGCGGTTTGTAGGGTCTTATTTTGGGATCGTGTGGATGTTCATCCAGCCTATGGTGACGGTGCTGATCTACTTTTTCGTGTTTCAGATTGGTTTAAAGAGTGTGCCGCCGGTGCCCGGGGTGCCCTATGTGCTCTGGCTCATCCCGGGTATTGTGCCCTGGTTCTTTTTCAGCGAGGCCCTGAACAATCTGACAGGATGTCTCCAGGAGTACCATTATCTGGTAAAGAAGGTGGTATTCCAGGTGGAGATCCTGCCCATCATCAAGCTGCTTTCCTGCCTTTTCGTCCATGGATTTTTCCTGGTCATCATGCTGCTGGTATTCTTATGCTACGGACATGCGCCAAAGGCAGCCTGGTTCCAGATCCTTTACTATTCCCTGGCGGCATCTGCCCTGGCCTTGGGGGTCGGGTATCTGACCTCAGCGGTCAATGTGTTTTTTAAGGACATGGCCCAGATTGTTAGTATCTGCCTGCAGTTTGGTATGTGGCTGACGCCGATTATGTACCATGAAAGTGTATTTGCAGAGCGCGCTCCCTGGGTTGTCGGGGTTCTGAAGATCAATCCGTTCTATTATATTGCCGTGGGATACCGGGACAGTATGCTGACGGGAAACTGGTTCTGGGAGCGGCCAAAGCTGACCTTGTACTACTGGGCGGTGACGGTTCTTGTGGGGCTGGCGGGACTGAAGGTGTTCAAACGTTTGCGGCCGCATTTTTCTGATGTGCTGTAACTGAAAGGGAGGATTCCAGATGAGAGAAACACAGTTTCGCAACAAGATCACCTGGTTTTCTTTTGCATTCAGTCTGCTGGTTATCTGGGTTCATTCCTATAATGCAGTCCTTTACCTGGGCGATACATCCCTGGCGGCGGATATGGTCTCCCGTATAGAGCGTGGTCTGGGGGAGGGAGTGGGGCAGATCGCGGTACCAGGTTTCTTCATGATTTCCGGTTATCTGTTTTACCGCAACTGTACCTGGGATAAGATCGCATCCAAGCTCAAGCGCCGGGTGCGGAGCGTGCTGGTGCCCTATATTGTATGGAATTTTCTGTACTATCTGGGCTATGTCATTGCCAGCCGTCTGCCCTGGCTGGGTCAGGTGGTGGGCAAGGGGGTGATCCCCTTCAATCTCCTGGCGGCCGTGGATGCCATCATTCACTATACCTATAATTATGTATTCTGGTATTTGTTCCAGCTGGTTCTTCTGATTCTGCTGGCGCCGGTCCTCTATCCGGTGCTGAGGATGAAGGGGAGCCGGGTGGTACTTTTTGCATTTCTCTGGGTGTGCGTGGCTCTGGATATCCGGCTTCCCTATGTCAATGCAGATGCCCTGATCTACTATTCCACAGGGGCTGTGCTGTCCATGGAGACTGTATGGCGGGAGCGGGTGGAGGCACCGGTTCATTCGTATCTTCTGGGGAGCCTTATGGCAGGCGCTTCGATCCTGGTGTACTGGATGGGACTTCGCAAGATATGGATTCCATGCTTTGTGGTGTGCAGGCTTTTAGGGGCAGCCAGTGTGTGGCTGCTTATTCCGGGAGAGAGCCTGCCAAAAGCAAGGCCTTACATGCACGCCAACTTTTTCCTATATGCCACCCATTTCGCCCAGGTGCGCCTGATCAACAAGGTGGGGGCCAGATTCTTCACCGGCAGTCCGGCGGTGGCCCTGGGCTTATATGTCCTGATGCCCTTTCTGGTGCTGGGGATCACCTGGCCGGTGGGGAAGATGCTGCAAAAGAGTATGCCGTCGGTGTGGGGGATGCTCAATGGGGGAAGATGAAGCAGGCGGCTGTTCCATTTCCCGGGGCAAATGGGTTTTTGCTTTGTGAAAGGTTTATTAACTTTCTGCTTGCGAAATGGGAATACTCGTAGTAAGCTAAAGTGTGTTTGAAACTAGAAGGTGAGGTGTGTCTGCATTATGATAAATGAAGTCTACAAGAATATGCTGGGAGGCAAATCCGTGATCCGGGAGCTGAGCGAGTATGCTACGGAGCGGGGCAGAAAGATCGGGTATGAGAATGTCTTTGACTACAGCCTTGGCAATCCCAGTGTGCCCTGTCCCCAGAGCTACACGGATGAGATCATCCGGATGCACCAGGAGGACAATCCCATGGATATCCATGGCTACAGCCCGTCTTTGGGGCTGCCCGGTGTGCGGCAGACTGTGGCTGAGAGTCTCAACCGCAGGTTTGGCATGGATTATGAAACAAAGCATATTTTCATGACCTCCGGTGCGGCTGGTGCTTTGTCCCATGCCTTCCGCTGTGTCACCAGGCCGGGGGATGAGATCCTGACCTTTGCGCCGTTTTTCCCGGAATATACCCCTTATGTGAATTTAAGCGGCGCGGCGCTCAGGGTAGTTCCGGCTGATACAAAGAATTTCCAGATCAATTTCCAGGCCTTTGAGGAGATGCTGACAGACAAGGTGATGGCAGTCCTGGTCAATACTCCCAACAATCCCTCCGGCGCGGTCTACAGCACCGAGACGATCCGGCAGCTTGCGGATATCCTTTATGCGAAGCAGAAGGAGTTCGGCCACGATATCTTCCTGATCAGCGATGAGCCTTACAGGGAGATCGTATTTGCAGGAGCTGACGCGCCTTATGTGAGCAGATTTTATGACAATACCATCTCCTGCTATTCCTTCTCCAAGAGCTTAAGCCTGCCTGGAGAGAGAATCGGGTATGTGGCGGTGAATCCCAGAGCCACGGACGCGGATTTGATCGCAGTCATGTGCAGCCAGATCAGCCGTGGTATCGGCCACAACTGTCCGTCCTCAAGTGTACAGCTGGCTATGGCCAGGGTTATCGACGAGACCAGTGATCTGTCTGTCTATGAGACCAATATGAACCTGCTCTACAACGCCCTGTCCCGCCTTGGATTTGAGGTGGTAAAACCTGGCGGAACCTTCTACATTTTCCCAAGGGCGCTGGAGGAGGATGCCAATGCCTTCTGCATGAAGGCCAGGGATTATGACCTGATTCTGGTGCCTTCGGACAATTTCGGAGTGCCTGGTTTCTTCCGTATGGCTTACTGTATTGATACGGAAAAGGTAGAGCGGTCGATTCCGGTGCTGGAGCGGTTTGTGAGGGAAGTGTACGGAAGGTAGATACGAAGACCGGCAGAAAGATCCGCTGTGCAGAGAAAGACGGATAATAGTTTATATAGTCCCTGGACGGTTATAGGAGTACTATTTATACCCAACGTGGAGGATATCAGCAAAATGAGACGTGAAAAAAGGATTAAAAATATTGTGTTTGATATGGGCAAGGTTCTGGTAGGCTACGATGCCATGAGAGCTTGTCGGGCTTACCTGGATGACGAGGCAGACCAGGAGCTGGTGTGCAGCGTGGTATTCGTGTCCCCGGAATGGGTATTTCTGGATATGGGGATCATCAGCGATGAGGAGGCCCTGGGGCGAATGTACGCCAGACTGCCGGAGCGGCTTCATGAGGCGGCCAGACTGTGTATGGAGAACTGGCACAGGCACTGTATGTGGACCATGACGGAGATGGAACCGGTGGTGCGCAGGCTGAAAGCCAGGGGCTTTGGGATCTATCTCTGTTCCAATGCAGCGATCCGTCTGACTGAGTGCTATCCGGATGTGATCCCGGCCATTGACTGCTTTGACGGCGTGCTGTTCTCTGCGGAGGAGAAATGCATCAAGCCTCAGGAGATGATCTATGAGCGCCTTTTTGACAGGTTTGATCTGATACCTGGCGAATGCTTTTTCATAGACGATGTCCAGATGAATATTGACGGAGCCAGGAAATGCGGTATGGACGGCTACTGCTTTGCTGACGGAGATATCGAAAAGTTAAAACAGGTGCTGGAGGCACTGGAATGATGAGTGAGAAAAGATTTGCGTTTGATGAGGTGAACCAGGAGCTTCTGGCATTTCTGGATGACAGCCCCAGCAGCTTCCACGCAGTGGCCAATATGGTGCAGATGCTGGAGGACGCAGGCCTTACGCGCCTGAAAGAGGGGCAGCCCTGGAGCCTTGAACCAGGCAAAGGCTATTACGTGACGAGAAATGATTCCGCACTGATTGCCTTTAAGATACCCAGAAAGGACTTCACAGGCTTCCAGATCATGGCCAGCCACAGTGACTCCCCGGTCTTTAAGGTCAAGGCCAGCCCGGAGATGGAAGTGGATAAGCATTATGTCCGGCTCAATGTGGAGCGGTACGGCGGGATGCTGTGCGCGCCCTGGATGGACCGTCCTCTCTCTGTGGCGGGACGGATTGTGGTGCAGACCGGATCAGGTGTGTGTACGAAGCTTGTGAAGATCGACCGGGATCTTCTGGTGATCCCTAATCTTGCGATCCATATGAACCGGGAGGTCAATGACGGATATAAGTACAATGCCCAGAAGGATATGCTGCCCTTGTTTGCCTGCTGTGGAGGCGGTGCAAAGGAGCCGGACAGGGATGTGTCTTGCGGAAAGGGAGCTGACAAAGCCGTGTCAGGCGGCCGGGACGGAGCAGGGAAACCAGAGGAGCCGTCCAAAGGTGCCCTCTGGCGTCTGATTGCCAGGGAAGCCGGTGTGGATCCGAAAGACATTCTGGATATGGATCTTCTCCTCTATAACCGGATGAAGGGAACTGTCCTGGGCCTGAATGGGGAGTTCATCGCCAGCGCCAGACTGGATGACCTCCAGTGCGCCTTTGCTTCCCTGAAGGGATTTCTGGCAGCGGTACCGGCAGAGAGTGTCCCGGTTCACTGCGTTCTGGATAATGAGGAGGTGGGCAGCACCACCAGGCAGGGAGCGGCTTCAACATTCCTGAAGGACGTGCTGATGAGGATCAGCAGCGCCATGGGACGGAGCCAGGAGGAATATCTGATGGCCCTGGCATCCAGCTTCATGGTATCAGCGGACAATGCCCACAGTGTCCATCCCAACCAGCCGGACAAGGCGGATCCTACTAACCGCCCCTATATGAACGGCGGGATCGTGATCAAATACAGCGCCAACCAGAAATACACCACGGACGCCATATCCGGCGCCATCTTCCGCACTATCTGCAGGCGGGCGGGAGTGCCATATCAGATTTTTACCAACCGCTCCGACATGCTGGGCGGCTCCACCCTGGGCAATATTTCCGGTACCCAGGTGGCGGTGAGCACCGTGGATATCGGCCTGCCCCAGCTGGCCATGCATTCCCCCTATGAGACGGCAGGGGCGAAGGATACGGCCTATCTGGCGGAAGCGGCGAAGGTGCTGTTTGCCACTGCTGTACGCGGCAATGGAGACGGAAGCTATGAGCTTGTCTGGCCAGAGGGGCAAGACAGTCATAACGGGCTTTGGCAGACACTGTGAACCATGAAACATAATATTTCATATTGAAGGAGATTATTTTACCATGACCAGAATCAGAACCAGGTATGCACCCAGTCCCACCGGGCGCATGCATGTGGGAAATTTGAGAACAGCTTTGTATGCATATCTGATTGCAAAGCATGACGGCGGGGACTTCCTGCTCCGGATCGAGGATACGGACCAGGAGCGTTTTGTAGAGGGCGCCACGGAGATCATCTACCGTACCCTGAAGAAGACCGGGCTGGTTCACGATGAAGGACCGGACAAGGACGGCGGCGTAGGGCCCTATGTGCAGAGTGAGCGTCAGGCCGCAGGTATCTACCTGGAGTATGCAAAGAAGCTGATTGAGAAGGGGGAGGCATACTACTGCTTCTGCAGTCAGGAGCGGCTGGATTCCCTGAAGAAGACGGTGAACGGCGAGGAGATCATGACCTATGACAAACACTGCCTGCATCTGTCCAAAGAGGAGATCCAGGCCAATCTGGCCGCCGGGATGCCATACGTGATCCGTCAGAACAATCCCACGGAAGGGACGACCACCTTCCACGATGACATTTATGGGGATATCACCGTGGACAATTCAGAACTGGATGACATGGTGCTGATCAAGTCCGACGGCTATCCCACCTACAATTTTGCCAATGTGGTGGACGATCATCTCATGGGGATCACCCATGTGGTGCGGGGGAATGAGTATCTGTCCTCCTCCCCCAAGTACAACCGTCTGTATGATGCTTTCGGCTGGGAGGTACCGGTGTATGTCCACTGCCCCCTGATCACCAACGAGGAGCACAAGAAACTGAGCAAGCGCAGCGGCCATGCTTCCTATGAGGATCTGATTGATCAGGGCTTTGTGTCCGAGGCTGTAGTCAACTATGTGGCGCTGCTGGGCTGGTCCCCGGTGGACAACCAGGAGATCTTCTCCTTAGAGGAGCTGATCCGGGTATTTGACTATCACAATCTCAGCAAGTCCCCGGCAGTGTTCGATGTGACAAAACTGAAATGGATGAACGGCGAGTATTTAAAAGCCATGGATTTTGAACGGTTTTATGAAATGGCAGAGCCTTATATCCGCAAGGTGATCACAAAGAATCTGGACTTAAAGAAGATCGCCGCCATGGTCAAGACCCGGATCGAGGTGTTCCCGGATATTGAAGCCCATATTGATTTCTTCCAGGAGATGCCGGAGTATGATGTGGCCATGTACACTCACAAGAAGATGAAGACCAACGCCCAGACCTCCCTGGAGGTGCTGAGGGATGTGCTGCCCCTTCTGGAGGCCCAGGAGGATTTCGGTAATGACGCGCTGTATGAGACCCTGTCTAAATATGTGGCAGAAAAGGGCTGCAAGACAGGATTTGTCATGTGGCCGGTACGTACAGCCGTATCCGGCAGGCAGATGACCCCGGCAGGCGCTACGGAGATCATGGACGTGCTGGGCAAAGAAGAGTCCCTGGCACGGATCCGTAAGGGGATCGGAATGCTGGAGGCATCAGGACTGGCGTGATACCAGGCGGATGCCGGAGATGGCCTAGAGCGTGTCTGAAAATTCATTCCTGGCATCTGCACATCCCACTTCGCGGGATATTTGGGCCAAATTCAGGTTACATAGCCCACTATGCGCCCTTCAT
>CAJTOW010000130.1 GCA_910577655.1 uncultured Lachnospiraceae bacterium
TTACATAGCCCACTATGCGCCCTTCATTTGGCCCAAATCTCCCACAAAGCGGAACACACAGGTACCAGAAAGCAATTTTCAAACACGCTCTAGGGCTGGGAATCCGGGGGGCGGCTTATGCCACGATCCTGGGACAGTTTGTCATCTTTGTGATCTGTGGGGCATATCTGAGAAAAAGCCGTTCCTTTAAGATCTCCCGGGCAAGCTTTGTGCCGGATCTGGCGCTTTTAAAGCAGGTGATGGCGATAGAGTGGTGGATACAAAAGAGGAAACGGAAGGTGCCATTCTCCAGACATCCCATCCGGGCGTGATCATTACCATCGCCCGTGAGCATGGATCCGCGGGAAAATATATCGGCCAGCTGGTAGCACAGAAGCTTGGAATTCCCTGCTATGATAAGGAGCTGACAGCCCTGGCTGCCCAGGAGAGCGGACTGGCAAAGGAGTCTATCTCCGGAATTAATTCCGATGAAAATGCAGTCATGCGGGAGCTGTATCTTAGTACCAGCGCGGTATATCAGGCAGTCATTGCCCAGGAAAAGGCGATCAATATGATCGCGGATCAGGGATCCTGCGTTATCGTGGGCCGGACAGCTCTGCCGGAGCATAGGTCACGGCGGGAGTAATCTGTGATTATGTGGCGCGGGTTTGTAAAACGGAATATAAGGGTACAGACTTTTTCAACAATCTTTTCCTTTGTAAATTCCTCTAAAATTACATTGTCCGATTTATAGTCTATCGTCTGCCCATCTGGAAAGGAAAAGGTAATCGTTGTCGTTTTCGGTGTCTGGTCCGTCTTCTTGACATAGATAATTGAAAATCTCGGCATTGGTATTGTAGCATGACCAATATCCCACGATGCAAACTGTCTGGCAACAATAAAAGCGTACTCTGCTATCCTGATTGCCATAGAACCGTCATCATAGCTCTGGCATTCCAAAAGATATATTTCACTTCCTATTCTGATCAGGAAGTCCGAAATCTGTTCCTCTATTTCCTTGCTGCCGTCTGCTGTTTCATCTTCATTGTCTTAAATACATTGTCATAATCCGGTGTTTTTTCTGCATACATATCTTCCTTTTCTTATCTACATTATACCTATCTAATAGCCGAAACGCAATCAGATTTCTGACCAGGCGAAGCATTAGTCCGTAGTTTCCCGCTCCACAAGAACCGGCTTGACTACCTGGTGGATGGGCTCTGCCAGGGGGGCCGGTTTTCTTTTTTTGCGCTCTTCCATCTGGGCAACCAGAAGGTCCATGGCCTGGGCGGCGATCTGGTCAATCCGCTGGCCTATGGTACTAAAAGGGACAATGGCTTCCGTGGCGATGGGGGAATCATCGAAGCCTATGATCCGGTAGGTGTCCGGCAGATGGCCGTATTTGCGGATGATCAGGTTCAGGAAGATGTTTGCATGGGTGTCATTGGAGAGGAAGACGCCCTTTTTTTCATTAGGATATTTTTCCTCCAGTGTAGTGAGGATTTCCCCAAGCTGATGGGTGATCTCCTCGTATTTTTTTCCAAAGGAAGTCAGGAACAGCTCGTATTTCTGGTTATTGTCCTGACAGATATCGAGAAAGCCCTGGATCCGCTGGTAGCCGGGGGTAGTTCTGGACACCCTCTCGTTGATGTGTACCAGAAGGTCGCATTTGTTTTTGCGCAGCAGACTGGTGGCAAGGACAGCGCCAGTGTAATTGTCTGTGTTCACGCTGCAGGTGTAGCGGTCTTCCCGCTCGATGGTTACCAGGGGCAGATTGTAGGAGGCCAGCTCCTGGGAAGAGATGGTATGGCTCAGCACGATCAGTCCTTCGATCTTGTAAGCCAGCAGCTCCTGGAGATACTGACGTTCAGTCTCCCTGTGCTCATCCCCAGTAAAGACCAGGAATTTGTAACCGTACTTTTCGTAAGAGGAGAGAAGCTCCTCCAGCATATGGGCATAGTAGTGCATATAGAGATTCGGGATAATGATGCCTACGAACTCGGTCTTTCCGTTGGCAAGGATCCGCGCTACCTTGTTCTCTTTGTAATTCAGCACTTCCAGGGCATCGGCGATGATCTTCTGGTTCTCCAGGGTCAGGGAATCCGGATTGTTGAAATACCGGGAAATAGTGGTCTTGGAGAAGTTGGTGTATTTGGCAATGTCGCTGAAGGTGATATTTTTTTTGGGCATGGTAAAACCTCCAAAAGGGTGAAAATTTTAATCAATATGAAACATGTTTTTACGGCAGTGTGCTGCCAGAATTTCATCCGGCTATTTTTCAGTATATCATTTTTTTTCTTTTCTTTCAATGATAACCGGTAAAGTAACCGGTTCTATAAAAGTTGCATAGTAAGAGTTCAGATAGGTCTGCGCACTTGCTGCTGACCGTACAAAAACGCAATGGCTGGAGGGCATCTGCCCCATGGCGTAGCGATTCTCATAGGCAGATGCCGTAACAGTTCAAGGGATATCTGAACTGTTACATTGCATAAAAACAGGATCCCATTTTTGTATATAGCGCTGAAATGTAAAGTGGGGGATTGACCGGGGGCATTAGTAATGGTAAAATATGAATTATCAAGTAACCGGTAACTTTACCGGTTACTTAAAAGAAGCACCAGGTGCGGATAAGGCCGGTGGCAACAGCCCAGATGCCCCTTGAAATTGTTACGGCCAAGGCTTCTGCCGGAGTACTATCCTATGGGCTAATTGGGAAATGCTATTTTAAATGATTTAAAAATTCAGTGAAAAGGAGGAAGCTATGGAGATTCAATATCTGGGAACAGCGGCAGCAGAAGGCTGGCCGGCGCTGTTCTGCGACTGTGATATCTGCCGGCGGGCCAGACAGGTAGGGGGAAAGGAGCTGCGGACCAGAACCCAGGCCATGGTGGACAGGCGTATTCTGATGGATTTTCCGCCGGATACTTACACCCATGCATTGACCTATGGTCTGGAGCTGGGCCAGGTACAGCATCTGCTGGTGACCCACTCCCATATGGATCATTTCTTTCCGGTGGAGCTGATCCACCGTCATGAGCATTTCGGGCACAATGCAAGGGGGATGCTGCATGTATATGGAAATGCTGCTGTGGAGAAGGCATTTTACGATGCAGTGAACATTGACCGGTTCAAGGTTCATCCATTGGATGAGAGTGTGAAATTCATCCGGCTGGAGCCCTTTCAGGATTTTGTGGCGGAGGGATATCACATTATCCCGCTTCCGGCAGATCATGACAAACGGGAGACCTGCCTGATCTACATCATCGAGAAGGACGGCAAATGTCTGTTGTACGGTCACGACACAGGACTGAATCTGAGTCCTGAAGCCTGGGACTGCATCTTCAGCCACAGGTATGATCTGGTCTCCATGGACGCCACCATGGGGAAGAAGCAGACCGAGTGCTACCATATGGGGCTGCCGGATGATCTGGAGCTGGTGCGGCGGCTGGAGGAGAAGGGCTGCGTGAGTGAAAGTACTGTCAAGGTGGTCAGTCATTTCTCCCACAACGGGGAGATGACCCATGCCCAGCTGGAGGAGTTTGCAGGGGAGCATGGTATGATCGCAGCCTATGACGGAATGAGGGTTGAGTTTTAGAGATATATGGCAGCTGGTCTATTGTAAAAAAATGTGCTTTTGGAATCATATGGGGGAATACACAAAACCGGATTCTCAGAGTCCCCGTGAACAATAACTAATTATGGAGGGAATCATGGATTACAGAAAGGTTGCAGAGGAAATCTACGAAAAAGTAGGCAAAAAGGAGAATCTGATCTCAGCGGCCCATTGCGCTACCCGGCTTCGCCTGGTGATCGCGGACAATGGCAAATGTGACAGTAAGGCAGTGGAGGAAATCGATGGTGTCAAGGGCGTGTTCTTCGCTTCCGGACAGCTCCAGATCATCCTGGGTACAGGCACGGTCAACAAGGTGTACGACGAGTTTTTAAAGGTGTCGGGTATGAGCGCTGCCACCAAGGCTGAGGCCAAGCAGGCGGCTGTGGCCCAGCAGAATGTATTCAAGCGTGCCATCAAGACACTGGGAGACATTTTCGTGCCCATCATTCCGGCTATTGTGGCCAGCGGTTTCCTGATGGGTATCATGGAAGCACTGAATTTCATGGTGGGAAATGGCTTCGTCACCATGGATACTACCAGTTCGGTCTATGTATTTGCCAAGCTGTTCAGCAATGTGGCTTATGTGTTCCTGCCTATTCTGATTGCCTACAGCGCGGCAAGTGCATTTGGCGGCAATCCCTATCTGGGTGCGGTCATCGGTATGCTGATGATCCATCCGGATCTGCAGAATGCCTGGACTGTGGCCAGCCAGGGAGTGATGGTACGGCAAAGCGTCTGGTTCGGTCTGTATGAGATTGATCTGATCGGTTACCAGGGCCACGTGATTCCAGTCATTATAGCTGTGTGGGTTATGTGTTTTATCGAAAAACGGCTCCACAAGATTATTCCGGAAATGTTTGACCTGTTTGTGACACCTCTGGTCAGTGTGTTTGTGACCGGATATCTGACCTACTCTGTTATCGGCCCGGTCTTTGTTCTGATCGAGAACAGCATCATCAATGGTATCCAGTGGCTGATTGCCCTGCCCCTGGGAATCGGAAGCTTTGTCATGGGTGCGCTGTATGCGCCTACGGTGGTGGCTGGTGTGCATCATATGTATACCATTATTGATGTGGGACAGCTGGCCCAGTTTGGTGTGACCTACTGGCTGCCTCTGGCATCTGCGGCTAATCTGGCCCAGGGTGCGGCGACCCTTGCAGTGGCTCTGAAGGCAAAGAACGCAAGAACCAAGTCCATGGCACTGCCCTCTGCTTTCAGCGCTTTCATGGGAATCACAGAACCGGCAATCTTTGGTGTAAACATGCGGTATTTCAAGCCTTTTATCTGCGGCTGTGCAGGCGGCGCCTGCGGTGCACTCTTTGCCTCCATCGTGAAGCTGGGCGCCAGCGGTACGGGTGTAACAGGGATCTTCGGAGTACTGCTGTGCCTGAATATGCCGATGCAGTACATACTGATGATGGCTATTGCTATAGGTGTGTCCTTTGTGCTGACATGGATATTCTGGAGTGAGGAAGTGGCAGCAGGCACGGGGTCTGGAAACGTGAAGGGTGCTGCGGATTCTGGGAAAAAAGCTGGCAGCGGAGCAGAGACAGCGGTTTCAGAGGAAAGATCCGGGAGCGCGGCAGGAACCGCAGGCGGGATCGTTCTTTATGCCCCGGTGAAGGGAAATATCATTCCCCGAGAGCAGATTCCGGATGAGACATTTGCCATGGGAATCCTGGGCGACGGCGCGGGGATCGAACCAGAGGTGGGTGAGGTGGTAGCACCTTGCGACGGTGTGATCTCTGCCGTGACAGACACAAAGCACGCAGTAGGCATCACTGGCCCGGACGGCGTGGAGATCCTGATCCATGTAGGCGTGGATACGGTAAAAATGAATGGGGACGGATTCCAGCTTTTTGTAAAGGAAGGCGAGGCTGTAAGAATGGGTCAGAAGCTGGTAACCTTTGATATCAGCAAAATACAGAAAGCCGGATTCAGCTCCACCACAGCCGTATTGATCGCAAATTATGCCAATTATGGAGACTTGAAGCTGGTAAAGACCGGCCAGACAGAGCAGAAGGAGCGAATGATCACCTTGGAAAACCAGGGAAAATAATTCCTGCGAACGGTGAGTTACAGTTTACAGCCCAATGTCATTAAGACAATCGTTTCGATAACAAAGAAAAAAGCCCACCTACCATATACAACGCAAACAGGTGGACTTTTTTCATGTTTCCAATGTCTCTAAATACAACAGTAATCAAAATTTGAGCCATAGTCAAAAATGTCAATATGGACCTGGCTGCCTGTTTCCAGGTAATCCCGGTGGATCAAAGCGTCCCCGTCCTGCAAAAGGGATAATGCTTACCCTCCTCAACATGGATGCTCAAAATAACTTCCGGAACAGGGTCTATCCTGGCCTTTACTGCTTCGCTTATTTTTTCGGAATCAACCTTTGCGTTTGTGAGGCCGACAAGAGTATCATCGTCCGCTACTGCGAAAACAAGTACGCCGCCAACACCGTTGGCAAATGCGCTGACGCTTTTCAGCCAGCTTTTGGGCTTGATTTGAAAATTTCTGCTGCTTATTATAACACGACTAACCCCCAAGCGCAAGAATTCCTCCTGCGATTGCAGGAGAAAATGCGGATTTCTATCGAATTTTTGCTTCAACTAGCCGAGATGACATTTACATCAGTGATAGAAATCGTTTTTGTGAGTTTATGGGCGAAAATATCCTTGACAAATTCACCTCGGCGCGTCCTTTCCTGCGCCCTTGTGCCGTCTGCGGCCTGACTGACTGCCTGTTGTTTTCAGGGTATCCCCGTTCCTTTACGATACTCTCCTTTTTTCTCTTTATCTTTACTTGCCCTTACTGTTTGATGTATAATGGGAATTGTTCAGATGCGTCTGAAAAATGTTTGTTTAGGAGGTTTTAAAAATGCGTGCGTATCATATGCGGTATGACGTTCTGATTTCTATGGGAGCCGCGTTTCTGGCGAGCTGGGGCGTCGGAAAGGGGGTAGACGTGGTGACGGCTATGACCTATTCCAGTTATGTGCAGGAGCATACGGTTGCGGAAAATCAGGTGGGAGGAATCGCCGGTGACGAAATCTTCCGGGCAGAGAGTATTGATGACCTGCTTTCCCATGATACCTTTACCATCGTGTCGGAGGGTATTTCCTACCGGAATGACGGGGGCGGTTATTACAATAACCAGTACATGCAGAATGTGGAGCTGGCTTCCGGGGAGCGTGTGGCTGCGCTGATCGATATTTCCAGTGTACAGAATACCGGGGCGGATATCTTTTCTGGGGACGCGATTCTGCCGGTTGGCCAGGTGGTCTATGAGGATCTGACCCAGAGTGAGAATTTTATGACCCAGATCCAGAGCGGGTATAAGCTGGACAGGACGGATTTTTATGTGGATATGATGGGCCATGGCGGAGCGGCCAGCCTGGAAAGTTATCAGGAGTATAAGAAGATACCTTATCAGGCGGCAGCATTTATTATCGTGTTCCCTCTGTTCCATGCCCTGGGGTCAAGGCTTGGAGTGTTCCCCTATTTCTTTGAGCCAAGGGAGAAAAAGAAGAAGAAATCTGAATGGGATTAATGGGCAGCAGGGATGTGGTGGCAGTTCAGGGAGTATCTGAGCTGTTGCGGGATGTCAGGTGTCATAAATACATGTTTTGAGAAAGGAGCAGCGAATGATCCGGTATCTGGATGGGAATGAAAAGGCTGGGAGCAGGGATCTCTGGGAGGAGGCATTTCCAGAAGACTCCAGGTCTTTTGATGATTATTATTTTGTGGAGAAGCTGAAGGATAACCGGATTCTGGTGCTGGAGGAGACCCGACTGGAGGAGACTCTACTGGATGAAAGCCAGTTGGATGAGGCCCAGCTGGAGGAAAGCTATCTGGAAAAGACCCAGGAGGTGGCTGGGATGGGGATTCGGAATGAATGGATCGCTTCCATGATCCATCTGAATCCCTATGAAGTACGGGCAGCAGGTGAGAAGTGGCATATAGATTATCTGGTGGGAGTGGCAACCCGGAAGGGGCGGAGACACCGGGGCTATATGCGGAAGCTCCTGGGCCGGATGATGGAGGATATGAGGAGCCGGGGAATGCCGTTCTGTTTCCTGATGCCGGCGGATGCTGCAATCTACCAGCCTTTTGGATTTACCTATATTTACCGGCAGCCCTTCATGAAGCTGAAGGATGGAATAGAGCTGGATGAACAGGAGATACTGTTGGCAGACGTTGGCGGAAGGACATTTCCGGATCTTACAGAGCTGTCCATCTGGATGAACGAATGGCTCCAGTCCCGCTATGATGTATTTGCAGTCAGGGATGAGGCTTATGTGCGCCGCCTTTTAAAAGAGCTTGCCAGTGAGAATGGGAGCTTCCGTCTTTTGTATGATGGGGAGGTTCTGGTGGGTATGATCAGCGAATGGGGACTTGAGAAACGGGAACAGCGGCTTCTGTACTGCGGGGATGCGTATGTGGAGGAGGTCAGAGAACCAGAGCCTGCTATCATGGCCCGGATCATTACGCCGGAAAATTTTGTCAGGGCAATCCGCCTGGAGGAGACATATGCGGGGGAGGAGCTGACGATTCGTCTGGAGCTGGTGGATCCGCTGATTCAGGAAAATGACGGGCGGTGGATGTGGCATCTGGATAAGAAGAGTTCCTGGATGGAGCGTCAGACAGGAACTATGAGACAGGAAGCAGATGTACATGGAATTCCGTTTCCTGAGGCAATACAGGAAATCTGGGGTATGACAGCAGAGGAGATAGAACTTTCACTTACAATAGAAGAATTTACATTATGGCTGTTTGGCTATGGGTTACCGGAAGCAGTGCAGAGGCTGGGGCTGGATAAAGCAGTGCGGGCTTTGCAGGGGGTATTTCTGGATGAGATCGTATAGAAAGATTATCTGGGAAAATTTGTCTATAGTGGTTTAGACGATTTTGGGAGAAACTATATGTAACAGGGTAACAGTTCTGGATCGACCGGAGCTGCAGCAAATGTAGAGGAGGTACTTATGGGAAAGAAAGTTGGGGCGTTGATCAAGGAGGCACGGGCGGCAGCAGGACTGACCCAGGAGCAGCTGGCCCAGAAGGTAGAGGGCGTGACTGTTTCTGCCATCAGCAAAGCGGAGCGTGGTGAAGCAGAGCTGACCCAGGAAGCATTGAAAAAGATTGCAAAGGCCACGGGAGTGACCCAGGCTTCCCTGCTGAAGGCAGCCAGAGGTGAAGGGAAGAAGAGCACTGGGAAGACCACGGTCAGGCCAGTGGGGAAAACAGCATCTGTATCAGGAAAGGCTGCCCGGAAAACCACTGGGAAAACTACCGGAAAAGCATCAGGAAAGACTACGGAGCTGAAACTGACCGCGACGGAGAAGAATCTGGTGCAGTTGTACAGAAAAGCAGATTCCGGTATGAAGAAGATGGTCATAAGCCTGCTGAAGGGTGAGAAGCCTGAGGCAGGAGATTTGCTGGAAACCCTGGTAGGCGGTGCAATAAATATGCTGGGTGGGAAGAAATGACAGCGATATAAAAGGGAGGCACACTCTGTAGCAGTTTGTCTCCCGGAAAGCTATGAGGATATCCCATGCTGATGGGGCCCATGGGTGTCGGCAATTTCCCGGTACATCCCAGGTGCAAGCCCTATAAACTGGCTGAAATAATTTGTAAAATGGCTCTGGTCTGAGAAACCAGTCCGCATGGCGGCTTCTGCCAGCGGCATTCCTCCGGCCAGCAGCCTTTTTGCTTCATTGATTCGGATGGTCTCCAGATAGCGGTATGGTGTGACACCCCTGGAACGGGTAAAGGCGCGGAGCAGGGTTGATTTGCTGAGTCCTGCATAGCGGCAGATCTGATCCAGACAGATCCGTTCTGCAAAATGCTCATCCATGTACTGGCAGGCTTTCTCAATCTCCTGACGGCATTCGGGAATACAGCGCTCAAAGGGCTGTCCGTAGCGCTGGATCAGCAGGGAGATCAGGAGCAGAAGCATCTCCTCCCTGCCCATTTTTCCGGTTCCGGATAAGATCATTGTCCCTTTTCATAAAAATGTGTGGGTGGTATAAACATGTATAGATATACATTATACCGTATATAAATGTATGAGTATACGCAAATTTGATTGTGTATACTCATTTTTTATTGTTATAGACGAGTAAAGAGTCTTTTCATAGTTATAGAAGTGAAAATAAGGAGGTGGTATGTTTTGAAATAATGTGACTATGTTGAAAAATAACACAACTATGTTTTAGATTGTATCACCTAAGTTATAATGTATCACCCTTAAGTTTTGGAGTAATGAGCACACACGTTATCTATTATAAGCACTATATATTAAACAAACTCTTTTGTAGTAAAGGGTACAGTCCATCATTTTGGGCGAGTACAACTATAAAGGAGTAAGTTTATGAGTATAAGTAGGGTGTTTAATCCAAGAAATTGTGATAATGGTATTGAGTTTGAGGCATACGTTGTAGATTATTTGAATAAGTTTGGACTTAATGCACGAAGAACCAAGGGTGATGATGGTGGCGTGGATGTTATAGCCACATACTCTCATAACAATGTAGATTATAATTTTTATATTCAGTGTAAGTTTCAAAATAGGATGCAAGGAAAAGAACCCATTCAGGAAATTTATGCAGGAATGCACTTTAGAAATGACAAAAATGGATATCCAGTTGTGATTACAAATAATAATTTTAGTATAGAATCACAGAAATATGCTAGAGCGTGTTTGAAAATTCATTCCTGGCATCTGCACGCCCCACTTCGCGG
>CAJTOW010000131.1 GCA_910577655.1 uncultured Lachnospiraceae bacterium
GCGTAGCGATTCTCATGGGCAGATGCCGTAACAGTTCAAGGGGTATCTGAACTGTCGTGTGAATATCGGAAAACCCCTCTCATCCCCTTGTGGATAAAAGAAATCTGTAGTAAACTATTAGAAACTGGGTTCAGATATCCGGATGCGGCGGTTGGGGGTGGCTGTATCTGGAGGGGGGGAGCTTCTGCTGACTGATACCCGGTAGCGGGAAGCATTATACCAAAGCTGCTGCATGAACGAAAGGCAGCACAAAAGAATGTACTTGCAAAGGAGGAGGACCTATGGCGCAGACCGCAGCGGAATGTCTGGAATTCTTGAAGGAGGCCAGGGATGCCCTGGACGAGCTGTCGCTGCTTAAAGACAAGGAGAAGCAGCTTGGACAGGAGGAGCGGAAGCTGGAACGGAGCCTGGAGGCAGAGAAGAAGCTGCTTGCAGACACCATCCAGCAGACGGTGAAGAACCGCAGGAGCGAGATCGACGGAAGCTTCGAGACAGAGATAAACAAGGTCCAGGAGGACTTAAAGAAGGTCAGAAGCAGGCGTGAGAAAGCCCGGAACCAGGGGATCAAAGACCGGATCACGGAAGAGACGGCCGGGATCTATGAGCAGAACAAAAGCATCCGCGCCCAGATGAAGGCCTTGTTAAAGAGCAGTCACGCGCCGTGGCTGTGCAGGAGTAACCTCTACTTCAGTCTGTTCATGCCACGTTTTTTCCGGGAGTATCTGGTTCTGCTTGCGGCCCTGCTGGTGGTGTTTTTGGCACTGCCATGGGGACTGTACATGCTGATTCCGGAGCACCAGCCTCTCCATCTGGCTGTGATCTATATGGTGGATATTTTCCTCATAGGCGGCGGATATGTGATTATCGGCAACAAGACCAGGGGAGGACACGGAGATACCTTGGGCAGCGCCCGGAAGCTTCTCAATGACATATACCGGAATAATAAGAAGATCCGTTCCATCACGTCCTCCATCCGGAAGGACCGCAACGAATCCCAGTACAATCTGGAGCGGTTTGATGACGAGATATCCCGGCTGAAGCAGGAGCTGGACACCATGGTCAGCCGGAAAAAGGAAGCCCTGAACACCTTTGAGAATGTGACGAAGAATATTCTGGCTGACGAGATCGAGCACAATCACAAGGACAAGCTGGA
Organism: uncultured Lachnospiraceae bacterium; assembly: GCA_910577655.1. Classification (GTDB taxonomy): domain Bacteria; phylum Bacillota; class Clostridia; order Lachnospirales; family Lachnospiraceae; genus Brotaphodocola. The sequence continues at coordinate 1,154 of CAJTOW010000131.1, forward strand.
GGAGCTGGAGAACAATTACCACCAGGTATCTGCCCAGCTGTCCGAGACCCGCCAGCAGACCAAGACCAGGAATCTATATGTAGCGGAACATTATGGAACCTATCTGGGGAAGGAATTCATGGAGCCTTTAAAGATCGTGGAGCTGTCCGCTATCGTCCAGGAGGGGCGGGCTGCCAATGTGAGCGAAGCCATCGCCATGTACCAGAAGGAGAAACAGGGAAGCACTGAACGAATATAATTTAGTAGAAACGGGGGCTGTGAAAAAAGTCGCGGCTGCCTGCGGGAAACTGACGGAAGATCATGTAAATCCCTGATCTCCAAAACCGCGGGACAGACTTTTTTCACAGCCCCTTTTTTTACAGCAGAACCAGACCGGCTTTTTTGTGAAAAGACTCAGGTTCCGGCTTGCACTCAGTTAGCGTTTGTGGTATAAAATGCTTCCGTCCTGCCTATAATAGCAGTAAAAAAGCGGCAGTTCAGACAGACGGCAGTTCCATGTTTGAAATGGCCCGTAAAAGGCACAGGCGGGATGGATATGAAAATGAGATGGCGCAGGCCCTGGCAGAAGGGCGGGGAAATCTATTATTTTGATGCGGAACAGGCGGAGGACACGGCTGTCTGTGCCAGGATGCTGGGGGAAATGATCCGGGAGATCAGCCGGGAAGAGGGAAAGGACGGGGTTCTGGTGCTGTGCATCGGTACAGACCGGTCTACCGGGGACAGCCTGGGCCCGCTGACCGGGTACAAACTGCGGGAGGGCTGTGTGGGAAGGATCCAGATCATGGGAACCCTGGAGAGGCCGGTTCATGCCATGAATCTGGAGCGTTCCATGGAGCTGGTCCGGCTGCGCTATCCCAACCATGTGGTGGTGGCGGTGGACGCCTCTGTGGGGAATCAGGACCATGTGGGCTGCATCACTTTGGGAAAAGGCTCTCTCAGACCGGGGCTGGGAGTATGCAAGGAGCTGGAAGAGGTTGGCGACATTTTCATAACCGGGATTGTGGGGGGCTACAGCAGCCAGGATCCTCTGATGCTTCAGAGCGTGCGTCTGTCAGTAGTCATGAAAATGGCGGATTATATCAGTAAAAGTGTGTTTCTTGTCGAACAGTTTTTGGAACACGCCGCCCTGGTTTGACAAAATCGGCGGTGTGGTTGTGTTATACTTTGCCCATTGAATCAGAAATGTAAACCGTCCGGATATATGCCGGTCAGGAGAAAGGTCTGCAGAAGCCTTCTGCTGTCATGTGGTCGGACTACAGCACGGGGAAGCAGGACAAGCTGGTCAGGACGGTTGCGAACAATCAATATTTGGAAGGATCAATGAGGTGAGTCAATGGGTGAAGTGTATAATCCGTACCCGAAGCTGCCGAAAAATATCCGGCAGATTGGAGAGCGGGATCAGATTTTGAAGCTGTATGTGGAGGATTATGTCAATACATATCTGAAACGTCTCTATCCGGCCGGTGGACAGGATCTGCGGGTCGGTCTTTTACTGGGAGAGAGCCGGAACCAGGATGGCGAGACTATCCTGTTCGTGGACGGGGCCATGGAGATGGATGGTGTACCTGATAAAGATAAGGTGGAATTCACGGAAAGCGCATGGAAAGAGGCTTATCAGGCCATGGAGCAGATGTTTCCCCGCAGGAGCATCATCGGATGGTTCCTGTGCGGCGCGCCTTCATCCACCTTAAGTCCCCTGAATTACTGGAAGCCCCACAGTCATTATTTCAATGGAAAGAACCAGCTGATGTACTTAAACTGCGGCCTGGAGGGAGAGGAAGCCATCTACACGGCATCGGAGGATGGATTTTATAAGCTCCGCGGCTACTATATTTATTATGAACGGAACCAGATGATGCAGGATTACATGGTATCCCGTAAGGATGCCCACCGGGTGGAATCCGGCACGCGGGATGCCATAATCCAGAATTTCCGCACGAAAATGGATGACAACCGGGTGGCTGCCAGACAGCGGCGCTCCATGGTGGGCGTGCTGAGTACCGCATGCGGTGTGCTGACGATTCTGGTGCTGGCCAGCGGCGTGGTAATGATGAACAATTATAATAAGATGCGGGACATGGAGTCCGTGATCGTATCCGCCCTGCCCGAAGGCAGCGCCCAGGAATGGAGCAGTTACCTGACAACCGGCGCCAAGAAGATCGGGCTGATGCCGGACAGAAATTCAGGCAGAGAACAGGAGGAGGTGGAATATGAGGAAATACCCGGTGAGGTATACCCCACCAGATCCCAGATTGTCATAGAGACGGAAGGTTACGCCGGGATGGGCCAAAATGCCGGAAATAGTGGGACAGGCATTCCCGGCGCAGCCGGAACCGGGGAATGGAGCGGGGAAGGAGCAGGCACTGCGGCCGGGAATTCCGCAGGAGCTATGGCAGCAGGTGCCGGGGCCGGCAGCGGAACCATTGCCGGCGGCGGGAATCCGGGAGCCGGGGTATCAGGAAACGGAGCCGCCGCAGGAGGCAGCAGCCAGGGATCAGGATCCGGCGGAGGCGGAAACGGAGCCGCTGCAGGAGGCAGCAGCCAGGAGTCAGGATCCGGCGGAGGCGGAAGCGGAGCCGCCGCAGGAGGCAGCAGCCAGGGATCAGGATCCGGCGGAGGCGGAAACGGAGCAGCCGCAGGAGGCAGCAGCCAGGAGTCGGGATCCGGCGGAGGAGGAAACGGAGCTGCCGCAGGAGGCAGCAGCCAGGAGTCGGGATCCGGCGGAGCCGGGAATACACCGGCTGGGGCAACAGGACAAGCTGTCCAGCCAGTACAGATCCCGGCTGACGCAGTACGCTATGTCGTGCAGGATGGAGAAACCCTTTACGGAATCTGTATGGAACGGTACCACAATATCCGCAGACTGCCCGAAATCTGCCAGTGGAACCAGCTGGATGATGAAAACCGTCTTTTCGTAGGTCAGGAGCTGTATCTGCCGCCGGTAGAGTAGGCCATAGTTGTTACTGTTCACGGGGTGTATCTTCGTGTCCGGCTACGCCAGACAAGAAGCATCGGGCGTCCGCCCGATGTGGAAAACTGGACAAAAACAGTCTTACAAGCAAGCTTGACGTCTGCTTTTGTCCAGTTTTCCCCGCCCCGTGAACTGCAACCCATAATTTGTGAAAGAAATACCAACCTGCAAAAGTCTTTGACCCACCCCCTAAAATGCTGTATACTAAACTCATATTCCATACACACTAACCGTTTGGCTAACTCTGAACGGTTTCCGCTCAAAGAACATTTCCGGTATATCCGGATCAGGAGATAAGAATTCATGAGTGATATGAGCTCCATGAGCAGGGAAAGTAAAAAACGGCAGCTCCGGAGGCAGATGATCTCATCAGGGAGCAGCCCAGGCGGTTCCCATGTTTCATCAGGGAGCAGTCCGGGTGGTTCCCGCGTTTCGTCAGGGGGCAGCCCAGGCGGTTCCCGTGTTTCGTCAGGGAGCAGCCCAGGCGGTTCCCATGTTTCGTCAGGGAGCAGCCCAGGCGGTTCCCATGTTTCGTCAGGAAGCGGCCCGGGCAGTCCCCGTGCTCCTTCGGGGAGCAGCGGAGGGATGTTTGCCGCTCCCTCAGGAAGCAGCTTCCGGGATTCCCGCTCCGTGGCAGCAGGATATACGGACAGGGAGGATGCCCAGGAGCAGGAAGAAGTCCACAAGGGGAAACGGCGGATGGCCAGACGGCGTCTTCTGCTTCTGCTAGTGGCGGCAGTGGTGGCCGGAGGATGCGCGGCGGGTATGTTTTATTACAGAAGGAACCACCAGTTTACTACCTACGAAACCGTATGGGAGGTGCCTCTTAACGAAGGCAGTCTGGTGGGATATCACAGCTTCGGTTCCAATGTGCTAAAATATACCAAGGACGGAGCCTCCTACACAGATAACAGGGGTAAGACCGTGTGGACGGACAGCTATGAGATGAATACTCCGGTGGCAGCGGTCAACGGGGAGTATGCGGCTGTGGCGGACCAGCAGGGCAACAGTATCTACATCTATAATGTAGACGGCAGGCAGGGGGAGGTCAGAACCAACCTTCCCATCAGCAAAGTAACAGTGGCCGGCAATGGTGTGACGGCGGCGGTTCTGGAAGATTCCACTTCCAGTTACATAGCATTTTTCCGAAGAGACGGAAGCCAGCTGGATATTATGATCAAATCCATCATGGGAGGGAATGGCTATCCACTGTCCCTGGAATTTTCCCAGGACGGAAAACAGCTGATGTGTTCTTATGTCCAGCTTTCCGGCGGGGAGATGAAGAACTGTGTGGTTTTTTATGATTTTTCCGAGATTGGCCAGAATATTTCCACCCGTGTGGTGGGCCAGTTTGACAAAGTGTTTGAAGGAACCATGGTTCCGCGGGTCGTTTACCTGAAGGCTCCCTATTCCTGTGCATTTTCCGGCAACGGGCCGGTCTTTTTCTCCTCCAGGAATCTGGCGTCCCCGGAGGTGGTGGCCCAGGTTCTGGTGGAAGAAGAAGAGATCGAAAGCATTTTCTATTCTGATGAATATGTGGCCCTGGTTGTGCGGAATAATAGTGGTGAGAATCCCAGCCGCCTGGAGGTATACCAGGCAGACGGAACCCATGTGTTCAGCAGGGATTTTAGTTTTGATTATATTTATGCGGATATTGACGGTGATCTGATAATTCTGTATAATGAAGATTCGTGCAGGGTTTATAATATGGCAGGCGTGGAGAAGCTGTATGCACAGTTTGACTTTCCGGTGGCGAAGATCCGCCGGGGGCGTTTTGCCGATACCCTGATCGTTACAGGTCCCCAGCTTATGCGGGAAGTCAGGCTGCGGTAAGCAGCTGTATTCTGTGTGGCCGTTTTGCTTAAACTCTTCAAAGGCTGAAACGGCAGGAAATGGTTATTGTTATACTGCTGTTTGCGGACAGCAGTTCAGGGAATGTCTGAACTGCTGCGTCTGCGGTGACAGCTGCCGGATGACAGGTACCAGTCGGCCGTGAACAGCAGGATAATTGCAGCAATGATGTACTAGAAACCAGATATACCATTGAACACTCATAGGAGGACGTACAAATGAGCAATATTGACACGTTGTCAGTGAACGCAATCCGGGTATTGTCAGCGGATGCGATTCAGAAGGCCAAATCCGGTCATCCGGGGCTGCCCCTGGGATGCGCGCCCATGGCATATGAGCTGTGGATGAACCATATGAACCACAACCCGGCAGATCCGGACTGGGCAAACCGGGACCGGTTTATCCTGTCCGGCGGACACGGCTCCATGCTGCTTTATTCCCTGCTTCATCTGTTTGGCTACGGTGGTCTGTCTAAGGAGGATCTGATGCAGTTCCGCCAGCTTGGTTCCAAGACTCCCGGACATCCGGAATACGGACACACCGTAGGGGTGGAGGCTACCACCGGCCCACTGGGAGCAGGCATGGCCATGGCGGTGGGTATGGCCATTGCGGAGACCCATATGGCTTCTGTATTTAATAAGGAGAATTATCCTGTTGTGGATCATTATACCTATGCCCTGGGCGGTGACGGATGCATGATGGAGGGCATTTCCTCCGAAGCATTCTCACTGGCCGGGACTTTGGGGCTGGGTAAGCTGATCATTCTGTATGACTCCAACTGCATCTCCATTGAAGGGGATACGGGTACGACCTTTACGGAGGATGTGCAGAAGCGCATGGAGGCATTTGGCTTCCAGACACTGTATGTGGAGGATGGCAATGACATGGCAGCCATCGGGGCAGCCATTGAGGAGGCCAGGGCGGATACCACAAGACCGTCCTTCATCACTATCCGGACGGAGATCGGCTACGGCTGTCCGGCCAAGCAGGGCAAGGCCAGCGCCCACGGGGAGCCTCTGGGAGAGGACAATATAGAGGCCCTCAGGGAAAATCTGGGATGGCCCAGCAGGGAGCCCTTCTATGTGCCGGAGGAGGTTTACGGACATTTTGCCAAGGCGGCCGGGGAGAAGGCAGAGGCGTCAGCGGCCTGGAGTGCCATGTTTGCGGCCTATTGTGAGGAATACCCGGACATGGAGGCGCTGTGGGACCAGTACCACGGAAGCAAAGACCAGGAGATCGCGGATGCGCTTCTGGCTGATGAGGAGCTGTGGGCCAGCAGCGGTAAGTGCGAGGCTACCAGGACGATCTCCGGAAGAATCATCAACAGGCTGAAGGATCTGATGCCCAATCTGGTGGGTGGTTCTGCGGACTTAGGCCCCTCCAACAAGACAGAGATGAAGGGGGAGGGGGATTACTCCAGGGAGAACCGGGGCGGGAGGAATTTCCACTTCGGAGTCCGGGAACTGGCCATGACCGGTATCGGCAACGGTATCATGCTTTATGGCGGCCTCAGGGCCTTTGTGGCCACCTTCTTCGTGTTCAGTGATTATACCAAGCCCATGGCGCGGCTGTCGGCCCTGATGGGAGTGCCGCTGGTGTCTGTATTTACCCATGACAGCATTGGTGTGGGTGAGGACGGCCCCACCCACGAGCCGGTGGAGCAGCTTGTTACCTTCCGCGCCCTGCCCAATTTCCAGGTGATCCGCCCCTGCGACAGTGTGGAGACGGCGGCGGCCTGGTACTGCGCCATCACCTCAAAGAAGACTCCTACGGCTCTGGTGCTTAGCCGCCAGAATCTGGAGCCTGTGTCCGGCACCAGCCGGGAGGCCCTGAAGGGCGGTTATGTGCTGGATGACTGTGAGGGCACGCCGGATCTGATCCTTATGGCTTCCGGTTCAGAGGTGGGCCTGGTGGTGAAGGCCAAGGCAGAACTTGAGAAGGAAGGCAGGAAAGTCCGGGTGGTTTCCATGCCGTGTATGGAGCTTTTTGAGGCCCAGTCTCCGGAATATAAGGAGTCGGTGCTTCCGGGGACAGTCCGCAGGCGTGTGGCCGTGGAGGCTCTTAATGGCCTCAGCTGGGGCCGCTATGTGGGGCTGGACGGCGCTATGGTGACCATGGACGGCTTCGGAGCCAGCGGTCCGGCCGGGGTTTTGTTCGAGCACTTCGGATTCACTGTGGAGAATGTGGTGCGGGTGGCACAGGGGCTGTTCTGAGTAGATGGCAGTCAGGCCAGAGGAGGTGCTGTTCATGCTGAAACAGGTGTATCAATCATTTTGAGGTAACAATTATCGGAACAAATTACAATTTGAGCGATATTCTGGAACTGGTAAATCTGGAGCCATGCTCTGAACCAGCTATGTTGTAACAGACTGAATATATTGTGATGTAAAAAAGGCGCCTCTGGCGCCTTTTTGCGAGTTTATTTTATGACTGCCTGAACTTCATCTTTCTTGTTCTCCAGCGTCAGCTCCAGTCCATGAAGCTTAAGAATTTTCTTCGCCAGATACAGTCCCATCCCCAGATGCCGTTTCGTTCCGCCGCGGCTTTTGTCCCCGGTGTAGAGCAGGTCGAAGGCATGGAGAAGCTGCTCCTCTGTCATAGACTGGCTTGTGTTTGCGATGGTGCAGGATTCCTTAGTGAGCAGGATCCGGATCCGGCCTTCTGGCAGATTGTGTTCTATTGCATTGGATAATAGATTCCAGACTGCTTTTTCCAGATATTCCCGGTCTCCGCGGATCTGGAAATCAGAATCTTCCTGGATCTGTACCTGGAGGTGTTTTTCAAGGATCATAGGCTCAAACCGGGCCAGCTGCTTTTTGATCAGTTCCGCGAAGGAGACAGGTTCTTTTTTCAGAATCAGAGATTCGGAATCCAGCTTTGACACCTCAATCATTTTCAGGACCATCTGGTCCATCTCTTCCGTCTGCCCTATGATCTGGGTGAGATAATAGTCCCGTTTCTCCTCCATGTTGTGCTCCAGCAGATTTTCCGAAAAATTCCGGATAACCCCCAGGGGCGTCTTCAGCTCATGGGCCATGGCATTGGTGAAGTCACGCCGGGTCTCCTCCAGCCGGGCCTGCCGGTCAGCAGCTTTGCGAAAAGCGTGGATCACACTGGCCATGGAAGCCAGAGTCAGCAAAAGGCCTGCCATGTAAACATATTTCATATATCGTACAGCATCCAGCCAGGGACGGCTCTCCATGCGGATTTCCATATAGGCGGACGGGGCATCTACCATCCCTGCCTTGAGCTGGTATCTGGCTCTGTAAAAAAGACCGTCCTCATCTACCATCAAAGGCGGCATAGATACTCCGTTGTTCCATAGGAATTCCTGCTTCTGGGGGAAACCCTGGAGGTAAGGGCTGGTGGTCCACCGGTGCCACCGGTCATAGGAGCCGTTTTCAAAAATGTCCATGTAGGGGAAAAGATTACCGGCATTGGCAATCCCACCGGTCTGCATCTGGAGCTCATCCACGTCAGGATTGGTCCATTGCCAGAGGATCCGGCTGTCTGTCTCACAATAGGTCTTTTCCTCGCCAATTTCCTGACCGGTGGCATAGTCTATGGTCACGCCTGATTCCTGGAAATGGCTGGCGCCGGTCAGCGGGTCTGTATACAGGTCTCCTTTATAGTTCTCTCTCTCTGCCCAGGTAAGCTCCTGGACATAGATGGCCCATAACTCCCGGGCATCCGGGGATACCCGGATGGAAAAACGGAACTTATCTGGTGCAGCCAGGTCAGAAGACTGGATGGCTTTCCATTTGCAGGAGGCCAACTGCTCCTTTTCTTCCAGAGAAAGATAGTCGTCCAGTGGGAAGATCGTGCGTTTTTGGCGGTCAGGGGCTGTACTTCCGGTCTGGACGGAGGTTGCGCCGGCATAGTCCCTGCTCCGGGCCAGAAGCTGCTTTGTCTGGTCATATGCAGCTATGGAAATCTCCAGGGCATCACTGTCTGCCCGCCACATATTTTCATTGGCCAGATGCTGATAGAAGTCCGCCCGGTCCATGGGACTCCAGTCCGTTTCCTCCATCTCCCACTCTTTGTCGGCGGCCTGCCGCAGGATGGAAATTGCTGCTTCCGTGAAACGCTGTCTGTAGTCCTGGACGAATTGTTCCTTTACCAGAAAGGTGCTCAGGCCCACAGTCGCCAGGTACAGGATGGTGAAACCGGCGGCAGTGGACTTCCAGGGGATTTTTGATTTTCTTTTCATGGATGTTTGCTCTCCTTTTTGCTGCATGTATTCTTGGAAACCAAGCTGTATGCCGCAGCAGCTCAGGGGGTATCTGAACTGTTGTGGGCCTGTAACAGCTCAGGGGGTATCTGAACTGTTGTGGGCCTGTAACAGCTCAGGGGGTATCTG
>CAJTOW010000132.1 GCA_910577655.1 uncultured Lachnospiraceae bacterium
GCCGTCCTCCGTCCCGGGCTGTCCATCCGTGCCGCCGTCCTCCGTCCCGGGCTGTTCATCCGTGCCGCCCTCAGCCGCCTCAGGCCGTCCATCTGTACCGCCGCGGTTCATTTCCGGCTGTCCGCCAGTGCTGCTCTCAGGTATCCTGTCTGGCTGGTCCAGCCGTAGGAAATTGTGCCCCTGGAGGGTACAGAGGCTGGGATCGTATTCGGTGCTCCGGAACAGACTCCTGTGTTCGGCATCAAAGCTTTGCTCCAGCCGATCATACCAGGAATCACCTGGCAGGGGGCTGCACTGCTCCAGCAGAAGAATCCTCAGGAAATAAATGGATTCTTCGAATTTGTCCATCAGTGTGGCTATGAAACCGGCTGCGGCGGCCTCATGTCCCGTCACAGGATCGATAACCACCAGAAGATCCTGGGACGGATGGAAATCATCCAGGCTGGAGATATCCGCATCACAGTTCAGGAAGAAGCCGTAGGATTCCGGCGACATCCGGTCCATGAGCTCGTAGGCAAGACGGCTCCTGTCAGGGCCGGAGGGACCGGTAATTGCCCACCACTGGATCTCAGTCGGGAACTTCATGAAATCAAACAGGCGCCAGAGATCCTCCCGCCTGCCAGAGAACGGAAGAGCGCAGAAGTCAGACAGGCGTCCTGCCGGATGTTTATCCAGAGTCAGAAGAGACACCGGTGACTGTTCCAGCCAGGTGCAGGACCTGGGTCGGGGTGACATACCCAGGGGGCTTTCATTCATGGCTGTATTTGTGGTTTCATGGAATGCAGTGATATCTGTTTTCATTTGTCCGTAACCTCGTGATCTTTATGGAATATTGTTTTTCCGTCCGCAGATGCGTGAAATGGATTTTCAGGTGATTCCGTAAATGGGCAGTACCTTTGGCCTCCGCAGTGCCGTGGCTGCCTCTCAGATCTTGAAACCTATGGAAAAAGCCAAATATAAATCGGCTTATGTGCAGGCGCGGCATAGATGTATCGTTATCTTTTCTGTACTGTTATGGCTTTTGTGAACATTATACCAAACTTTGCGCAGGATGGGAAGATGGATAACGGAAAGCGTAACGGACGCCCGCTTCTTCTTGTCCGGCGTAGCCGGACAAGAAGAGGCGCCCTGTGAACAGTAACTATTCCCGCGGTCAGCGCAGCGGGCGTGCAGCCCACTGGCAAGCCGGCAGCTGCGGCGGTGAGATCATCTTCATCCTCGTCCTGGTCACCAGACGTGCAGCCCACTGGCAAACCGGCAGGCTGCGGCCCGGGAAAGCATCCGTTCGGGTTCTCATTCATCATCCGGTTCCAGATTATCGAAAATATCCGAATTGTAGAATTCCCGGATCGTGATTCCCAGTCCTTCGGCAATCTTATTGATATTTACGATTCCGGGGTTTTTGCTCTTGCCCTTTACGATACTTTTATAAGTGGATTCCGGCATCCCTGCCTGATAGCTTAACGCATATCCGCTGAGTTTTTTCTGTTCGCACAGCTCCTTGATCCGGTAGCTGGTCGCTTCACAAATCCTCATAAGCCTCTGAATTCTCCTTTCCCTTTGCCTTTAAGTGTAGTCGAATTTTGACGTATTCTAGGGCGATATGTCACCTCAAACGTCATTGTTTACTGATTTTTGTAAAGCGGCGGCAGCTTTTTTGCAGGAGAGGCACTGGAGAGGGGGAGATCCCCATGGTGTTGTGATTATCCCGTAAAAAAGGGATGGCAGATAGGGTGCATATATAGGTACCGTTCTGGAACATTTCCCGGGATAGTATCAATATACGTACACTATTTTTCTGAATAATTTCAAGTGATAATCGTACTGGGAAAAGCGTGAGAGACTTGTTCTGGCGGATGTTTTGAACGGACTGTATATATTCCACAACAGGCGGTCTGGACGGATAGCCGGATTCCACGCATTCTATTCCCGCGAAGACAGGGAACCAGGGACAGACAGAATTGACTTTGGCGGCTGTCTGCGGGAATTTGACTAAAGATCCAAAGCATAGTCCTGTAATTTCAGAGGTAGTTATGATCAAGTATGACAGATTATGGGAGACGATGCGTGAGAAGGATATCTCGCAATATGATTTATATACGAAACACAATGTACCGCGATCCCAGCTTCACAGACTTAGGCACAATCTGAATATAGAGGTGAATACCATAGACCGGCTTTGTAATATTCTGCATTGCAGGGTAGAGGATATTATGGAGCATTTTGATGATGATAATGTGTTTTAACCAGTTCTGAGAGCGTGTCACAAGGAAGCTGTGAATGCCCGGATCCGGTTTTTTTGCCGTCTGTTTTGCCACCTTCCCAAGGGCTGTTTTTGGTGTGCACACCCCATTGCGCTGTATTCATGTAAGCCAAATTTACCACAGGCTGTGACGCGCAGGCGGCAGGTTTTGGGACACTGCAGCTGCCGGAAAGCATTTTTCAGACAGACGCTGACACCTGACAATCTGGCGTTTCGGCGTAACAGCAGACGTCGACACCTGATAATCTGGCGTTGCGGCGTAACAGACACACGCCGACACCTGATAATCTGGCGTTTCGGCGTAACAGTTCAGACAGGCCTGCGCATTTGCTGCGCTGACTGCACGAATACATAGTGGCCGCGGGCATACGGCCCTCTGCATTCCATTTCGGTCGGTCCCTAACAGGCGTCACTGGCGCCTGGGACCGCGAAGAGATTCTAAATGGCCGTATGCCGTAACAGGGGTATCTGGCCGCTGCGTTTCGGCAGCATTTCCCAGAAAAGGAGACGATTACTCATACAAAATTAATAGATTCTTAATGAAAAATATTTCAGGTATGATATAATAGGATAAGAATATCCGTTACTGTTCAGATTCGCAGTGTTCATATACGGAACATGCCGCTGGCAGTTTTTTTGTATGCCCCAGTATGCAGAAAGCGCCGGTGACATTTTTTCTGTAAGGTACCCTGGGCTGTAACGAAAGTACAGATGAGAGGATTGGCAATGTATCAGAAGAGTAAAACCATCGAGAACGTTCTGGTGATGATTGTGGATCTGGTTTGTCTGCTGACCAGTGTGCTGCTGGCGTTCTGGATGCGATTTGAGCTGCTAATGGGAATTAACCGGAGGGGTGACCAGATGTGGATGGTTCCCCTGATGATTTTTATATCGGTTGCGCTGGAGGTCTGCTTTGATTTTAATCACCATTTCTCCCGGAGGGGGCTGTTGGAAGATCTGGCAGCCATATTCCGGAAGCAGCTGGCGTTTTCTGTAGTGTGGGTACTGTGTCTGTACCTGATACATAGAGCAGAGACACTGCCCCGGCTGGTATTTGGATATTTTGCAGTGACCAGCGTGCTGCTGATGTTTGCAGGACATCTGCTGCTGCGTCAGTATCTGCTGAAGGTATTCCGGAAGGGGCGTTACAGCAGCCGCCTGCTCCTGGTGTCTACCAGGGAACGTGTGGAGAGTGTTATTAAAAATATCGTCGGCTACAACGAATGGATGCGGATCATGACCGGTATCGTCCTGCTGGACGGTGACGGGGGCGAGCAGGAGATCGCCGGATATCCGGTGGTGGCTGATCCGGATTCCTTCATTGATTATGTGACCCACCATGATATTGACGAAGTGTTTATCATTGATTCGGAGCGCAGACATATCGGCCTTATGGAACCCTGGATCCAGGAGATGGAGGAGATGGGCATCATCGTGGATGTGAATATCGATATCTTCGATATCAATGTCCATGGCAAGAAGACCCTGAACCGGGTGGGCAAATATGCGGTAGTCACCTTTGCCCGGAACTTGTTTTCCGTGCGTCAGATGATTGCCAAGCGGTGTCTGGATATCGTGGGCAGCCTGGTGGGCATGGTCCTGCTGGCTCTGGCCGCTATCTTCGTGGCGCCGGCGATCAAGCTGGAGTCCCCGGGCCCCGTATTCTTCGGCCAGACCCGGGTGGGCAAGAACGGCCGGAAGTTTACATTTTATAAGTTCCGTTCCATGTACCAGGATGCGGAGCAGCGCAAGCAGGAACTGATGAAGGATAATGAAGTCCAGGGGCTCATGTTCAAGATGAAGGACGATCCGCGGATCACCAGGGTAGGCCGGTTCATCCGCAAGACCAGCATCGATGAGCTGCCCCAGTTCTGGAACATTCTGAAAGGTGATATGAGTCTGGTGGGCACCCGCCCGCCGACTATTGATGAGTTTGAGCGTTACGAGGCCAAGCACAAATGCCGCCTTAGCATGACTCCGGGCCTGACCGGTCTGTGGCAGATCAGCGGGCGCAGCGATATCACGGATTTTGACGAGGTGGTCCGGCTGGACATGCAGTACATAGACAACTGGTCGATTCTGAAGGATATCAAGATTCTGTTCATCACCGTATATGTGGTGCTGGCAGGAAAGGGTTCACGATGAGAGATGTTGTCTGCCGGGGAAGGCAGTAACCCGGGCGGAAGAAACTATATAAAATATAAGAATGGGAGAACGAACGAATGAACTACGATAATACCTATGAGCAGGAGATTGATCTGAAGGATTTGTGCTTCTACTTCCTTTACCGCTGGCGGTCGATCATGCTGGTGGCAGTCATTCTGGCGGTGCTGGTGGGCGGTGTCAAGGTGGCCAGGGAGCTGGTGTCCCGCCAGGATGCGGAACTGGTGCAGGAACAGCGGGAGGACTATGAGGAGCAGGTGGTTCTCTATGAGCGGAATCTGGCCAGCTACGAGCGCAACATCGAGAGCTTTTCCAAAAATGTGGAAGACCAGCAGATATACGTTGAGAATTCTGTTTTGATGCATATTGACCCCTATAAAAAGCCCAGGGCCAATGCAGATGTGCAGATCCGGCTGGCGGAGTCGGAGTGGGCGTATATCCCGGATTCCATGACCCAGGATCCCACAGACAGCATTGTCCGTTCCTACGGTGCCAATATCGTTCAGGGAACCGACTGGGAGCCTATTGAGAAAATGACTGGTGTCGATGCCATCTATCTGAAAGAGCTGGTCAGCGCAGGCTGGGATTTCGGCAGCAACCAGGTGACTCTGGAGGTCTGCTATCTGGATGAGGAGACAGCGGTGAAGATCCTGGATGAGATTCTGGATCAGATGATTTCCCGGAAGAGGGAGATTGCCAAAGTGGCAGGCGACCACACGGTGACAGTCATGAACCGTTCTTCCGGTGTGGTCACGGATCTGGGACTGGCTGACCGCCAGAAGCAGAACAGCGACCGGATCGATAACTACCAGAAGCTTCTGACCGATAAGGAGAAGGCCCTGAAGGATCTGGAGGAGCCGGAGATCCCCACCACCCTTTCCTGGCGTGAGGTTGCCAAGGTGGGCATCAAGTATGTGGTGCTGGGCGGCGTCATGGGCGGCTTCCTGATCGTATTCTTTTATGGTGTTATCTACCTGATGGGCCCGAAACTGCGTTCTGACGAGGCAATGAAGAGTCAGTATGGTTACCGTGTTCTGGGCGCGTTTTCCCTGCCGGAGCCCACGGGCTTCCTCTGTGGGATCGACAAGTGGCTGGAGCGTCTGGAGGGCACATCAGAGCGTCCTTCTGAGGATACCGTGCTGAGACGGGCCGCCGTCACCCTCCAGAACCATGCCGGTGAGAGAAAAGAGATCATTGTCACGGGAACCGTGCCTTTTGAGCGGCTTGAGGAGCTGTCTGACCGTCTGATGAAGCATATGGACGGCATTCGCCTGATCCCTTGTGAGAATCTGAATGTGAACACGAACACCCTTAAGCAGCTTGCGGACTGCAGCGGAGTTGTCCTGATCGAGCAGCGGGGAGTATCCCTGAACAGGGAGATTATGAAAGAGAAGGAGATGCTGGACTCCCTGAAACGAGATGTGATTGGGTGTGTGGTGATCTGATCAGGGTTATGATATATTCAACGGTTATTCACTGGTGGCATGTCCGTTAACAGGCACATGAAGGTTTATAAAACCCCCGGCTTGCTGGTCTTGTAGTCAGAGATCAGCAGGCCGGGGGGCTTTTGTATTATGAAGATATTCATTGCAGCTTTGCTTTCCGCTCCTTTTGCCGGATCCACGCCGTCAGTCCCAGTGCGATCATGCACACACCGATCATATCGATGACCACGTCGGAAATGAGTCCTGCCCGACCAGGAACAAAGAGCTGGTGCAGCTCGTCGGAGCAGGCATAAAGGAAGGTCAGCAGAAATGCCCTGCGCACCCAGGGCCGCCCCCGCATATCCCAGACATAGAGGGCGTAGAGCAGTGTCACATTCAGCGCGCCGAACTCGATGATGTGGGCGCTCTTGCGGACCGGGACACTTAATGACATGTAAAGCTCCACCAGATCAAAATTGCGGATATCGATCATGCGGATCTGGTCAGCTATCTCCAGAATGATCTGGGTGATGCTCTGGCTCATGTAGGTGGAATCATCCGCCGGCTGGCTGGAAAAGGCAAAGATGGCGACTGCCGCCGCCAGAGCCGGAAACCAGGCCAGGTATTTTTTTAAAGGGTATCTAGTGTGAATGGGAAGCATGGAACCGTCACCTTTCTCTGATGTGTAGTTTAATAAAAACGAGGGTTCAATTATAGCATTATTATGTTTTATTCGCAATAGTAATATCTTATGATAATCTGTAAATGGTAAAAATTCGGTTACTGTTCATGGGGGTGGTTGTTCCGAGGGGGACGCTCTGGAAAAAGGTTCCCCCGGATTGCGGGTTTCGGAGCCAGAAACTCTAAGCTTGCAGAAATCTGCTAAAAACAGGAGCAAAAATCCGAACTCGCTACGCTCAGACATGCGGATTTTTGCCCCTAACGCAGATTCCTGCGAGCTAAGAGTTTCTAAGGCTCCTGCAAATGCAATCCGGGGAAACCTTTTTCCAGAGCTGATGTCCGCTGGCCCCAAAAACAACCTGGCCGTGAACAGTACAATATTTGTAACAGTTCAGACGGGCTGTCTTCTTGTCCCTGAAAGGCACTGGGGACAAGAAGCCTCGGGCGCCCGCCGATGTGGAAAACTGGAGTATAAAATAGTTACTATTCACGGGGCGCATCTTCTTGTCCGGCTCCGCCGGACAAGAAGCATCGGGCGTCCGCCCAATGTGGAAAACTGGACGAAAACAGTCTTACAAGCGAGCTTGACGTCTGTTTTCGTCCAGTTTTCCCCGCCCCGTGAACTGTAACATAAAATATGAAGTTTTTCTAACATTTTTCGAAAACCCCTATTCAAAAAAAGCCCAATCGTATATAATAGCTAAAGTCTGTCGGAGATGGTCCGGCGGTAATCATAGAATACTGGAAAGATCAGGAGGATAAGTGATATGAAGATAAAGAATATGTTGCTGGTTCTGGGGTGCGCAGTGCTGCTTTCCGGCTGTACTAAAAGCAATATCGTACAGCCCAGTCTGGCGCCGGGGGAGACTATGGGCCCGGATTTCAACCTTTACAACAATATCGAGATCGATATGGAACAGCTCAAAGAGGATGTGGAAGACATTTTCTTCGATGAGGAGGAATACCCGGATGTAGCGGGCCTGGAATTCACGGTGAATATCGATGAGGAGTATGTGGATGTGACGGTGATCGTCAAGGACGGCACGGATCCGGAGGATGCAGCCTTCTGCGGCGCGGAAGCTATTAAGATCATCAATGACCAGGTGGCTGTGCAGGATTTTGGCTACGCAGAATCCACAGAGGACTATTTTGGTGGTCTTTACCAGGACAATGTGATCCGGCTGAAGATCTACGAGGAGTCAGCGCACCAGGCAGGCGGGGATCCTGTTTTCGAGACTACGGTTGAGAAGGATGAATATGAGGAGTTTGTGATTGAGTAATGGACAAGGCGGCGTAAGGACGGGAGACGGGATGCAGCCTTTGCCTGAACTGTTATAAAAAGCATACAGATCGTGAGAATAAGATACAGCCAGTCCGGGATTTGTCCCTGGACTGGCTGTTTGTCTATGACAGTTCGGATTATTATTCAGCAGCGGCTTCTGTAGGTGCTTCATCGGCATTGTCCGCGCCTTCTCCGCTCTCGCCTTCAGAAGTATCCTCAGCGGCACCATCCTCAGTATCCTGGGCAGCAGCCTCGGTCTCCGGTGTAGAGCTCTGTCCGGCGCCGGCAGTGATTACACTGGTAGTAGCCTGCTGGGCAGCAGCTTCCTCAGCAGCTTTGGCAGCAGCTTCCTCGGCAGCCTTGGCGGCAGCAGCCTCTGCTTCCGGATCATACTCGCTGCAGGTAACCTGCAGGACCAGGCGCTCGTAAGCGTAGGTCAGGCTGTAGAAGTTGCCGGTATCGGTATTGCCGTTGAGCTCGAAGCGTCCGCCTTGTCCTACAGGCTCGGCCATAACGCGCTCATATACGGTATTGCCCTCGGTCTCGCCCAGACCGGCAATCAGCATATTCTTCACTACGCCGTTCATGGCATTGATCTCGCGCTCGTCGCCCAGCACGTTGCGGTTGTAGGTGAACTCCCAGGCATGGGGAACATAGTTGGCGCTCTTCTCTGTAGCCACCAGGGGCAGGGTGCTGATAATGACATCTGTGTCATGGCTGACGAACTTAAGGGTGGTCTCCAGATTGTTACGGGTAGTACGTCCGCCGATGGAGCTGGTTCCCAGTGCCTTGGCCGTCTCGGTGAAAAACCTGTTGGAGAAGGCGTCGATCTCATGCTGGTACACCAGACGCTTGGTACCTACAGAAGTCTTGGAAGTCTTGGCAGCATTGGCGGCATTATCCGCGGCTACCTGCTCCTTGGCCGGATTGGGCCTGGATGCTGCCCGCTCTTTCCTGCGGTTCTCAGCCTCAATCTCAGCTTCTGTCTTTTCGTGGCGCACGCCGCTGTCATCCAGCCAGAAGCCGTCTACCCGGGTACCGCTCATCATGTAGCCGTCCGGGTCGATGTAGTACATATTCTTCGTCTCCGGATCCGTGAACCATCCGAAGGGAGCCCAGGCGCCATTGTCATATTCATAATACCAGCCGTGGGTATCCTGCTTCCAGCCGGCGGCAAAAGCACTCATACCAGTAGCTACAGTCATAACAGCCGCCAGGGCGGTAATGCCGATCACACGTTTCTTCATAATTAAATACCTCCAATATGGTCTTTTTCGCTGATATTTCCAAAGGCCTCTTTGAAAGAGGCTCCAGCCGGGGACTTAAACCGTCGCCCCAGGAGTCCTGAAAACGCACCGGAACCATGGAACCGGCCAGACTGGAAAAGGCAGCCTTTCATTCCTCATAATGAGAATAAATACTTTAACACACAAAGCATAACATAAATTGGAAATCCATACAACTGCCTAAAATATGAACTTTCCATAACATTTTATTACAAATGGGGTAGAAAATCTTAAGTGATGCCAGGAAATCCCTTGTATAATGGGCCCTTTGGAAAAAGCAGCAGGAGTTCAAGGGGGATCTGAACTGATACAATAAAATAAGGGATTGTTGGAGAATGAAATGTGTGATATGATAATGAACAGGAAACAACCATGTTGCAAGGTGGTTAGCCTCCCTAACTTGAAAAAGAAGGGAGGTGGTGCAGATGGATGTATATGAAGTTTTAAACCTGCTGTTCTCTGGCGGGACCTTCCTGATTGCGCTGCTTGCCTACATAAATAGGAATCACAAGCGAAAATACATAAATCGAGCCTGCCTTGTTACTTAGCCGGTATGGATGGGCTCTTTTGCCAATCCGGGAGGCCAACCACTTGTGGGCGGTTGTTTCCTCATGTCTAAAACATATCACATATAAAAGTGCTTTTCAACCTCTCATTTTCAGCCCATCTGGTTACAAAAACATATACATTCCCCATCTGAGTTACAAAATGTTATAAAAGTAAAATTTTTCCTCCAGATTCGTATAAAGTAACGGCTGGCGTAACGCCCTGTGAGTTATAGTTATTCTAACGATGGGGGAGGGGCGCTGTCTATACGGGAAGCGCCGGCTGGTGCATGGATCTGCACCAGGCGGAAGACTCTGGAAGTGCAGAGCCTGAGAACCATTTTACTATACAGAAGATTCATGAACGTATAGCATCTTAGGAGAGAGGAGAACAAAGGGTATGCTAAGACGAATTCGCAAGAATTACAGACGCCTGGTAGCATTCATGCTGACCGTAGCCATGACATTCACCAATGTGGGTACTAACCTGAATGTGGCGTTTGCGGCCGGAGAAGAGCAGGAAGCTCTGTTCCTGGT
>CAJTOW010000133.1 GCA_910577655.1 uncultured Lachnospiraceae bacterium
CCCGATGGTCCCGCCGGAGTCCGGGCTGACATCTGGGGAATCCCCGGTGATCCCGCCGGAGTCCGGACTCACCCCCGGGGAATCCGCAGCCATTTCTCCGGACTCACGGAGAACGTCTGGGGAATCCGTGGTTTTACCCACGGCAACCGGAACCATCCCTGGGGAACCCGCAGCCATCCCCCCGGCAACCGGAAATGTTCCCTCAGCATCCGCGGCTGTTCCACCGGCCTCAGCAAACGTCCCCGCATCCTCGTCATCCCAGGGGCCCATGGCTGCAACCATTACTTCGCCCCGGATCCGGCGTAAAAATGAAGACCTGTGGGCAGAGATCGAGGACGAGGAAGTCCTGAGACTCCTGGATCAGAAAGAACAGGAAGCAAAAGCCAACATGAGCCCGGGCAGTCTCTGGTCCCGGCTGCAGCGCAATTATAGCAAGGTGCTGGCATTTGAATATGACCATGGCTGTGAGATCCTTTCCATCAGGCCCCAGGACATCGGCCTCCTGCCGCGGGAGATCTGGGTCTACGGAAACAACAGCTTTCTGCTCCATGGTTACTACAATTACCGTCACCTGATCCTGGCCAGACTCAACACCCCCAAGGGCCGCCCCCGCTATCTTCTGGGCGTTCCCGGCCACTACTACTCCAATGAAAAATACATGGCGTCCATGTTCGGTTTCCCCCACTTCGTCCTGGCCAAAAAACAGCCGGACGAGGATGGGAGATTTGGATATTGGTACACGGATATCCGTCTGTAATATATCAGTACAAGGTAAATGTGCCTGCTGTGTATCACAAGCTGTGACACACAGTTAACAGAAAGCCGATTTCAGATACGCTCTATGGCAGCTTGTCCATATGCTCCGGCAGATATCCGGTTAAATTTTTGCCGCCAATGGTCAGGCTGTCCTTTTCATGTCCCCGGTGTTTTTCGGGGGCAGGGAGATGGTCTGGCTGAACAGCTGCGTTTTTGCTGGGTCAGCAGGTAACAGTTCAGGGGGTGTCTGGACTGCTGCATTTCCTGCGGAAATATTCCAGTGGATAGTGAATATGTTCCCAAATCAGGGTTCGCAAATCCGTCCTGCCGTCATTCCGGTACCAGTCGTACACAGCCCCCCGGTAACACGCCAGCAGAAAATCGCACAGCTCCCCGGCAGACTTTTCTGTGGAGAATTCTCCCCGCTCCTGGCCCAGGGACAGGAGCTCCAGAAAGATACCGCGAAGACCGGCGCTTGTCTCCTTCCAGCTCAGTATATGGTGGATCATCTCCGGGCCGTCCGCCTCCACCACCCCGGCCAGATAGCTGGAGCAGAAATCGTGCAGCTTCTCATAGCAGGAATCTCCTGCAAAATCCGCTGGGGACAAGCTGGAAAACCAGTCGCTGGTTCCGATGGCCCGGTAGAAGACCAGCTCCTCCTTGCTCTTGAAATGATGGTAAAATGCTCCCGTAGACACGCCTGCCGCGCTGGCAATGTCCCGGACGCCCACAGCCTCGAAGCCATGGGTGTTGAACAGGCTGAAGGCCTTGTCGATCAGAAGCTGTTTTGTCTCTTCTGCCTGCCTCTGCCGGGACGTCGGTTCCTTTCTTTTTTGTATCGACATATTTCGTAGATTCCTTTCACATTTCCCACTGCTGCTGCGCCGGTTTCTTATGGCCGGCGCAGCAGTGCGCAGGCCCGTCTGAACAGTTCAGACAGGCTGTCTTCTTGACCCCGGAAAGCGTCGCGGACAAGAAGCCCCGGGCGTCTGCCCGTCGGAACGTTTACTCCATCATACCACAATTTCCCTTGTTTGTAAAAAATGACTTGACAAAAGGCATTCCGGTATATAAAGTTGTAAATAACATGTTATGCGAACGTGTTATGTATAATTGCACAAGGAGGGTTACAACATGAAGGTACGTACCAGGTACGAAGCACCAGAGGAGACCAACATTCCGGGGATCATTTATCTGCCGTCTGTTCCCATTGTGGATACAGAGGTCTTTGAGCCCTGCCGGCTCTTTGATAATCTGTATTTCATCGGAACCAGGTTCATCGGCACCCTGGTGGTGACTACCAGAGAGGGACTGGTTCTGATCGATTCCATGAACTGCCGGAGAGATGTGGAGGAGATCATTTACCCCGGCCTTGCAAAGCTGGGGCTGGATGGGGAAAAGATCCTGGCCGTGATCATTACCCACGGGCATTTTGACCACTTTGGCGGAGCCGCCGCCATCCAGCAGAGAAGCGGCTGTCAGGTGGTCATGAGCAGAAGGGATGAGGTCTTTATGCAGGAGCCGGACAACCAGGTTCCGGAACAGTTCGCCAGGGACGGAGTAGAATATCCCCAGGTTACCAGCCATGTGGAAGACGGGACGGAGCTGGTCTTTGGCGGGACCGGATTCCGTTTCAGCTTTACACCAGGCCACACGCCAGGAGGCATTTCCCTGGTACTGCCTGTATATGACCAGGGGGAGAAGCATATGGTGAGTATCTGGGGCGGTATCAATCCGCCGGGAGATAAGTCCGCCTGCCGGACCTATATTGACTCAGCAGTGCATTTTCAGAAATTCAGCAGGGAAGCCGGCTGTGATGTGGAGTTCAGCCTTCATCCATTTGTGGATTATTCCCTGGAGAAGATGGAGAAGATCCGCTGCCGGAAGAAAGGAGCCGGCCATCCGCTGGTCATTGGGCCGGATGGGGTGAGTCTGTTCATGGAGATTGTAAAGGTCAATGCAAAACAGAAACTGGGTACCCTGCTGTAATGATCCCTGGAAGGAGAACTGCAAATGAACAAAATGCAAACCTACCCATTGCCGGATTCCGCGTCTGCCGCCCTGAAATGGTCCATGGCGCTTCCGCCCACTCTGCTGATCCTGTCTCTGGTCAGTGTCCGGCTCAGTGCCATCAATCTGACCACGTATATTATGAACGAGCTGGGAACACCCCAGTTCTTTGCCATAGCCATCCTGCTACTTAACCTGTCTATGACTATCAGTTCGCCGGTGGGAGGGAAGCTCAGTGATTTGTTTGGGCGGAAACGGCTGGTACTGTGGGGCCTGGTGCCGTTTATTCTTTCGGTGCTGGTCTGCGGACTTACCAGCAATATCTATATCTTTCTGGCAGCATTCTTTACACTGGGTTTTTCCTATGGCTTGTGTTCTACCATGCACAATGGCATGGTAGCGGACGTCTTTGGCGGAACGGACCGGGTTCGGTTTATCGCCTATCTGACCTCTGCCCAGTCTCTGGCCCAGATGCTGGCGCCGGTGATCGCAGGAATGCTGGCGGATCTGTTCACACCCAAGATGGCTTTGATGGGTATCGGTTCCCTGGCCATTGCAGCCTGGCTGCTGGTGTGTTTCTGCTACCCGGATATCCGTTACCGGGACAAAAAGGCGCAGATCGATTTTGCCGGAATCGGCGCCCTGGTTCTTACGGTGGCGCCCTTTACCCTGGCCCTGACCCTTGGAGGCAAGCAGCTTCCATGGACTTCGCCTGTGACTGTCGGGATGCTGCTGGTGTCAGTGGCTGGTCTGGCGCTCTTTATCTCAGTGGAAAACCGGGCAGCGGAACCGGTTATCGATTTCGGGCTGTTTCGCATCCGTTCATTCCTGCCTATGGCCATGTTCACGGCCTTCTGTCTGCCAGCCCAGCTTCTGGCCCTTAGCTATACGGTAATGTATGGGAACCAGGTACTGGGCTTTTCGGCGGCGCAGACCGGCGCTTTCGGCATTTTGCAGATTCTTGCCATCATCATGGCGCCGATGGTGGGCAACTGGCTGAGCAGGACCCGGGACTACCGCAAATCCTTCGGGATCGCCGGAATCCTTCTGCTGCTCTTTGGCCTGGGTATGCTGTTTGTAATGTCGCCTTCGGTGTCTTACATCACGATCCTGATCTTTATGCTAATCCAGAGTCTGGCCATGAACTTTGACCTGACACCCAACACAGCCATGATGTCCCTGATCCTGCCTGCCGAAAAGCGCGGTGTGGGCATGGCATTTATGGGATTTTCCTTCTATATTATGAACACTCTGGCCAGTGCTGTGTTTGGGCTGATCCTCAACAATGTGCCAGGAGGAATTGAATATTCCTTCCGCTATATGGCTATGGCAGTCACCGGACTTTGCGTGATCCGCCTGGTCGTCCTGAAGTTTTACATACACAATCCGGAAATACCCGGCGAATAAGAAATGATGCCGCTGTGTTCACATTTTCTTGCGGCACACCATAGGCGTCACAGTTTGTGGGACACCGAAGGCGCCTCTTGTGGGGATTGGGGCCAAATGAAGGGCGCATAGTGGGCTATGTAACCTGAATCTGGACCCAATATACCGCAAAGTGGGGCGTACAGATGCCGGGAATGAATTTTCAGACACGCGCTAGTATATCAGGCACTGCTTAATTCGAGATTACTGCAATGATGTACTGGACGCCTATATTCTATTTGAAACCTCATCCAGTCTATGATACTATAAAGTGGAAAAATCCCATCAGGAGCATACACTATGGCAATCGAAGAAAAATATATGAAAGAAGCAATCCGTCAGGCCCGCAAAGCCGCCGCCTTAGGAGACGTCCCCATTGGCTGTGTCATCGAATATCAGGGAGCCATCATCGGCCGCGGCTACAACCGCCGCATGGCAGACAAGAATACCCTCGCCCACGCAGAGATTAGCGCCATCCGTAAGGCATGCCGCAAAATGGGAGACTGGCGTCTGGAAGGCTGCACCATGTACGTGACTCTGGAGCCTTGCCCCATGTGTGCCGGAGCCATCGTCCAGGCACGGATTCCCGAGGTGGTCATCGGCTGCATGAATCCCAAGGCCGGCTGCGCCGGTTCCGTGCTGGACATGCTCCACGAAGAAGGCTTCAACCATCAGGTGGAGACACATACAGGAATCCTTCAGGAAGAATGCTCCAGCCTCCTGACCACTTTCTTCAAAAACCTCCGCCAGAAGCAGAAAGAGGCAAAAGTTTAAGTATCAGAGATGCTGCTGCGGTTTTACTGTACTGTCCATTTTCTGCCGCAATGTCCGCACAGAAAATTCTTTTCCGACATCAATTTCAGCACTCTGCATTGACCCGTCATACCAGTGACGTGATAGTGAAGGCAGCTGTGGTATACTCCATGCAGCAGTAAGATAAAGGGGACATTCAGCAAGAGGCAGGAGGGATGTAAAGTGAGCACCTATATTATGACGGACATTCATGGGCACTATATCGCCATGAGGAAAATGCTTGAAAAAATCGGGTTCCTGGCAGGGGACCGGCTGATTTGCGCAGGCGATTATATTGACCGGGGGCCGGAAAGCTGGGAGATGCTTAAGTGGATGGAGAGTCCCGGGGAGAACGTCATTTTGATCCGGGGGAACCATGAGCAGGAGTTTGCGTATTATGTAGAACTGATGAGGTTGATCTTTAAGAAGGGCGGCCTGAATATGGAGGATGGAACAGATCTTTTGACTGCGTACCATACGGCCAGACAGGTCAGTTCTTATTTTGACTATTATGGAACCATCAAAGAACTGATCCGGAAAAAGGAAGTGACCTTCCGTCAGTTGGCCCGGTGGGCGGCCTGCATCCGGAATATGCCGTATTTTTATGAGATCCAGATGCATGGGCGCCGGTGCATCATCGTACACGCCGGCTATATTGAGAAGGAAGGATTTGAGCGGCTGCGGGTAATGGAGGCTGACGGTTCCTATGATTCCCCGGAGGAATTTTATCTGAAGGCCAGGGATGACGCCTATGTGTACGGCGGGGTGGAGCATGGAATGATCCTGGCGGGGCATACGCCGACGACAGCCAGGGATGAACTTCCTTTCAACCATGGAAAGGCATATCGCATGTACGATGAGGAGACGGACTGTGTTTTTTACGACCTGGACTGTGGCTATGGGTTCAAAGAGGTCAGCCCGGAAGCCGGTCTGGCCTGTCTGCGGCTGGAGGATGAGAATATTTTTTACATACGGGAATAGTACTCTATCCGGCAGGTAATCAGACTTTCAGTATAGCATGTTACGTTGGGGATGCAGAAAAAAGTCATGTCCGCTGCTAATCGGTTGCGGCGCCTTTGGCAAATATGCTATACTATTGGAAATCAATCTCAGCGTGGTTCCGTGGTATCGGTTGCGTGTGGGGGCTATAAGAAAGGGAAAATCATGGAACCAGACAAGTGCATTAAAGAATGGATCATCAACGATTACTTTACACCCAATATCAAAGCCGAGGTCATTCTGAATACGCTTCTGACGCCTTATGTGGCGGAGATTATAGAGGAACAGATGAAGGATCCCGGCAAAGACGGCCATAAGGGGTCTTTGGAGGGAGAATTGTCCTTTATTACCAAGGAAATGTCTATCATGGAATCGGAGGATGAGGATTCAGAGGTAAAAGGCATAAATGGAAACAGAGGGACGAAGATTGACTATGTCCTTGGGGACGAGAAGGCAATCTATCTGGTGGAGCTGAAGACGACAGACAGCAATACGAAGCAGGCAGAGCGGTACCTGGAGAATTGCTGTGGAAAAACATTCGGAGAGGTTTTCGGAAATAGGCTGCTCTCTATTATGAGAAGTGCTTTCGGTACAACCTATAGACAGAAGTTTCCTGAACCTTTGGAATCATCTGAGGATATTGTGGGACCGCAGTGGAAGGAGGAAAATCTGTCAGAAGCCTTTTCACTGGTATTCGAACCTGATATTCTTAAAGGATTTCGTAACATAAATGAGTCTTATATGAGGAAGCTTCCCACTGAAAAATATGCCAATGCAGCCAGAGAGCTGATTCGAAAGGCCGGCTGGACCCAGAAAGACGGAACCCGTTCGCGGAAATACCTTTACACCGCAGGCCAGCTTCTGGAGTATTGTAAAAAATATCAGCGCACCTTATGGGATAAACCCTTACAACTCATTTACCTGACGCCTCAAGGGAAATGCCCTTCTGATAAATTAAAGAAGAAAGAAGCGGAGGATTTTTATATTGGCAGTCTCAGCCTGGGTAAGGCCAGTGAATATTTGAAAAACAGACAGGAAGATGAGATGGCCCAGCTGCTGTACGACATTATAAAAGACTGTTTATAAGACCAGAGAAAGAGAGGGGCAAACAATGCCTGACATTATCATTCACCGGGGCAGCAGTCAGATTGGCGGGTGCTGTACCGAGATCAGCACAGGAGAAAGCCGTACTCTTATTGATTTCGGAGCGAATCTCCCGGGGATGGATCAGACTGCCCAAACGAAGGACTCGGAGATGCTCCAAAAGGTTTTCGGATTCCGCCGGGACGGGGCGGTCCTGTTTACCCATTGCCACGGCGACCATTACGGACTGTTCAAAAAGATTCCGCAGGACATCCCCATGTACATTGGCCCCCTGGCCAGGGACATCCTCAGTATCATTGTCTCCTGTATTGACTGGGATGTACGGGAAGAGGGGCTTTCCCTGGTAGAGCGGATGAATGTCTATCAGGCCGGAGTGTGGATGACTCCCGTTCCCGGCATCCGGGTTCTTCCTCTGTATGTGGATCATTCCGCGCCGGATTCCTATATGTTCTGCATCCAGGCATCTGGCAGGACGATTCTGTTTACCGGGGATTTTCGGGATCACGGCATCATTGGGCAATGTAACCATATGGAAGGAGGGCTGCATTATGATGAAGACTGGCGAAGAGGCGAAAAGACTGACGCCTGCCAGGGAACAGGAGGCTGCGGTGTCAGAACAGGAAAGGATTGCAGGAGGCATGTACGGCCTTCTTGTGGGGGACGCCCTGGGGGTGCCTTATGAATTTTACGGGGCGGAGGAACTTCCACCCTATGAAGAGATTGAGATGACGCCGCCTGCCGGCTTTGCCAAGACATATCCGAATGTGGATGCCGGGACATGGTCGGATGACGGGGCGCAGGCATTGTGCCTGATGGACAGTCTCCTGAAAAACGATGGATTTTCCCTGGTCGATTATTCGGACGCGCTCCTTGCCTGGTATGAGGAGGGCATCTGGGCAGTGGACGGAGTCGTGTTTGACGTGGGGGTCCAGACGGCGTCTGCTCTTTGCGCTTATAAAAGCGGGCTCGCCCCGGCAGACTGCGGTATGGTGAATCCGGAGGGGAAGGGGAACGGCGCGCTGATGCGGGTTCTGCCTCTCGCCCTATGGCATTTTCTGCGGGGGAACACAGATCAGGAGAAACGGGACCGGGAGCTGGTGAGGGATGCCCACAGCCAGTGCCGGATCACCCACGGCCACATGTGTAATCAGGTCTGTTCGGCCCTGTATTGTCTTGTGGCCATGGCTTTGCTTGAGGGGCATGGCAGCCGGGATGCGATCCAGAGGGGGATCCGCACTCTCCGCTTCATTTACCGGGACCAGCCGGAGTATGGGCAGGAGATGGAGTGGAGCATCCGTCCGGATCTTCCATGGGAAGGGAACGGAACCGGCTATGTGATTGATTGCCTTCGCAGCGCCTTTATGATCCTGGAGCAGGCGTCCGGCTACGAGGACGGAGTGAAGCGGGCCGTCCTCCTTGGAAATGATACGGACACCACCGCCTGCGTCGCGGGCGGCCTCCTGGGGATCCGGTATGGCATACAGGGGATCCCGAAACGCTGGCTGCGGACACTGAAGGAGCGGGAAAAGGCAGAACGCCTTCTGACGGATCTGCAGGCGGGACGGAGTGTGTTATGAATGGTGGGAGAAGCTTATTTTTCTCCAAAAAGATAAGGGGCAGGAGAACATGATTGTGGATTTTGAAATAACCGATCCCAGGTACTGCGTGAAGATTCCGGTTCCGGAGCTGGGGAAAGAAATAAAAATAACCCTGAGGAAACTGAAAAAGGCTTTTTATTGGGAAGATGGGCTCATGGAAGTAGTAATGGATATTGAGTACGGTGAAGATTATTGCTGGCAGTCTATGGCAGGTGTTTCGTTAAAAGGGAAATGCCTACTGGAAATTGTGGAGGAAGCACTGTATCAGAATATCCGCCGTAATCTGATGGGCGAGGTCGATGGATACCGCCGCCTTCCTGAGCTTCCATCCACTTGTGGGTTTTTCTACCGGTATACGTTCCGGAAGCTTTGCTGGTGGCTCAGAGAACAGGCGGAGTTTTCCTTTGATATTGAGGGGAAGGCGGAAGACGGTTCTGCCATAAGGGCAAAGTACAGAAGCGACGGCTGGTGGGGGAACGCTGAAAGACGGGGCATGGCCGTGGGGAAAAGAAGATGCGGTGGCGGACCAGAAAGTGATCGCCGTATACTACCACGATTATTGCTATGTAAAACCGGATGGAACCATGTCCTCCAAAAAAATGCGTTTCTGGTATTATATGGTGAGAGGCGAAAGGTGCAAAGAAGGCGGCTGGCGCTTTTATGGGCTGATCTGCCGGAGGACATGGAAATGGGGGAGATTTTTGTCGGAGAACGGGGGGAAGAACAGTTTTTGCCATATCTTCCTGCCGAGGCCATGCGAATGCCGGAGATCTTCGGGCAGCGGTTGGAGGATGTCCTGAAAGAGAATGGGGAGCCGGGATGGGAAAGGCTGGTCTGCGGCCAGAATACAAGAGATATATGGAAAGAAAAAAATCCATGAATCCGGAATGGAGACAAGAAGCGAAAGAAAGGCTTGGGTATCTCATTGGGAAAGGTCTGGAATGCCGGGCTTCGGAATGGTTCGGACAAGGCAGTCCGGCCCTCTGCATACAAAACGCCGACAAGGTATCTGGTATCTTTTGCTGCGAGAATATTTTGGATGTCCTGATGGCTACGGAACAGTGCGAGGAAGAATATGGGATATGTATCTATTATGTGATGGCGGTGCCCATGCTTTCCTGTGTTTCGCTGGCCATGCTCTATGTGGGAGGCAATCCGAAAGAGTGGGAACATGAGTGGCAGGAATTGAAGCAACAGATCCCCACCGTCATTACCACCCGTCTTTCTGGCAGCGGGGATGAAAAGGAAGGCAGGGAGATTGGGGCCACCCGTATCAGGATCGTGGACGGTGGACTGATCCGGGTGTCATAAACCTTATACTCAAAAGCAGGGAGGACACTATGGTTAAAGAGGAGAAAATGCCGAAGCTGGAGCGTCAGCTCGAGCTGTATTTGTAAAGAAGGCATTTTGATGGTTTTAACATTGTTTATTTGTATCT
>CAJTOW010000134.1 GCA_910577655.1 uncultured Lachnospiraceae bacterium
AGATCTCCAGAGAGCTGGAGCAGGTAGTGCTGGCTATTGTGGTCAGTACCGGCATCGCCTCCATCCTGCTGACCCAGGACAGGATCATTGACTACAACACGGGCCTGGGCCATGCCGTTTTTTATGCCCTGACCTCCTTCCCCCACATCGAGAGGGGGCATCTTCACGGCGAGGTGGTCAGCTATGGGATCCTGATCCTGCTTCTGGTAGACGGACAGAAGGAAATGTTCGAGAAGCTGTACCGGTTCACCCGGTCCGGCTGGCTGACGTGGAGATCACCGCCGGAGAACTGGATCAGGTCATCGACAGGACCCTGGAGATGAAGGACATCGACCACAACCCCTACAGGATCACCAGGGAAATGCTGTCAGACGCCTTCCAGGTGCTGGAGGAGCGCAGCCAGAGACTGAAACCGGCACAATATGTTTAGGTGAAAAGATTAAAGTCTGATTACTGGCCGGACAGAGCATAGGAATAAAATTCTGGAAAAATGAGGAGAAAGATTATGTATAAGAAATTTATGAATGGAAAGATAATGAAAAAAGTGATCGCAGTAGCAGCCGCAGCCGCATTGGCCTGCACCACAGCTGGATGTTCCTCAGGCAATGCCTCCTCCGGCACTACAGCCGGTGCCCCAGGGGGAGACGCAGCAGCATCCCAGACGACAGCAGCCCAGGCAGGAGATCGTTCAGCGGCAGGCGCGGGCGATGACGCGGGGGAAGGAGCCCCAGGAGATCATGGTGCCCCGGCTGACGGCAGACAGCTGAAGGTCGGCATCATCCAGATGATCGAGAACGGAGCTTTCAACGACATGCGGGAGGGCTTCATCCAGGAGCTGCGGGACAAAGGCTACAGCGAGGATAAGCTGACCATTGATTACAAATGCGCCCAGGGAGACGCGACAAACTTACAGACTATTGCCCAGGGAATGTCAGACGGAACCTACGATCTGGTTGCGACCATCGCCACTCCGCCCACCCAGGCCATGGTGAACCAGGAATCCGGCACGCCGGTGATCTTCATCGCCGTATCCGCCCCGGTGGCAGCAGGCGTGATCACGGAAATGGAAAAGCCGGATAAGAATGCCACCGGCACCTCCAATGCCATCCCGGTGGGAGATATTTTCAAGCTCAGTGACAGTCTGACCCCGGATGCCAGAACCTTCGGAATGCTCTACTGCACCAGTGAGGTCAATTCCGTGAATACCGTGGAAGCAGCCAAGAAATACTGTGATGAGAACGGCTTGGCCTACAAGGAAGCCGTAGTGACCAATTCCTCCGAGGTACAGCAGGCAGCCCAGTCCCTGGCAGACAGTGTGGACGCCATCTTTATTCCCAATGACAGCGTGATCCAGTCCGCCATGCCCCTGGTAACAGAGGTGGCCAGAGATGCCAGAATCCCCGTGTATGGAAGCTCCGCTACCATGGTAGATTCCGGCGCATTCGCTACCATCGCCATCAGCGATACCGAGATCGGAGCACGGTCCGCAGATATGGCAATCCAGTATCTGGAGGGAACAGCGATCGAGGACATCCCGGCAATCGTGGTTCCCGCCAGCGCTACGGTGGTGAATAAGACGACCATGGAAGCCCTGGGGCTGGAAGTGCCGGAGGATGGGGAGATCATATTTGTGACGGATGCGCAGTAAGGAACTGTCTCAAAATAATCTGCACATCTTACTTGTCTTTTTCTCCGATAGCACCGGACAAAAATCAGTTACATAGCCCACTATGCGCCTGATTTTTGTCCGGCACTCTCGAAGAAAAATCCTGCGCAATCTGCACAGATTATTTAGCGACAGTTCCTAACCTTCATGCGCCCAGCGGCAATGGGATTTTCGCAGTACCCCCATGTCTGCCACACAGACAGCTCCTGTATTGTTACGGCATACGGCCATTGAGAATCCTTTGCGGTTCCCGGCAGTCATATTTTCATAGTTCAGACACACTCTAGTAAGGAGTTATTCATTATGACATTACTTATCGGTTCTCTCCAGCTTGGCCTCTTGTACAGCGTCATGGTCCTGGGGATTTATATCAGCTTCCGGATCCTGAATATCCCGGATCTTACAGCGGAAGGAAGCTTTACCTTCGGTCTGGCGGTATCAGCAGTCTGCACTGTGTCCGGCCATCCGTTCCTGGGAATCCCTGGAGCCATTGTGGCCGGGGGTCTGGCAGGAGGCTTTACCGGCATCTTACAGACCCGTCTGCGGATCCATCCGGTACTGACCGGAATCCTGACCATGAGCGGCCTTTATTCCATCAACATGCTGGTTCTGGGAGGCACGCCCAATCTGGCGCTGATTGGCAAGGATACCTTGTTCTCCCTGGCCGTGGCGGCGGGAGGCGGTATGGATAAGGAGGTGGTGCGGCTGGCGCTGTCCCTGGCGGCGGCAGGCATCTGTACCGTCCTTCTGGCCCTATTCTTCCATACACAGCTGGGACTGTGCATCCGGGCCACCGGAGACAATCCGGATATGGTCCGGGCATCCTCCATCAATGTAGACCGGATGAAGATCATTTCCCTGGCTATAAGCAACAGCCTGATTGCCCTGTGCGGCGGCCTCATTGCCCAGTACCAGAGCTTCGCGGATATCAATTCCGGCGTGGGTATCCTGGTAGTAGGGCTGGCTTCCGTTATTATCGGCGAAGCCATCTTTGGCCGCAGGTCCGTTACCATAGGGCTGGTGTCCGCCATATTCGGATCCGTCATCTACCGCTATATTATCGCTGCCGCCACCAGGGCAGACTGGTTCCCGGCCTACATGCTGAAGCTGGTCTCCGCCCTGATCGTAACTCTGGCCCTGGCGATTCCGGCGATACGGCAGATGCTGGAAGTACAGCGCATCCGCAGGGCTGGGAAGGGAGGAAACTAAAATGGCCTATATGCTTGAAATACAGTCTGCAAACAAATGCTTCGGACGCGGCACGGTTAATGAGCATACCGCGCTGGAGAATCTGAATCTTTCCCTGGAACAGGGAGAATTCGTTACAGTTCTTGGTTCCAACGGGGCTGGGAAATCTACCTTGTTTAATGCCATCTGCGGAAATTTCCTTCTGGACAGCGGCCACATATTCCTGGACGGAACAGACATTACCTTCATGCCAGAATACAAGCGGTCCTTAAAGATCGGAAGACTTTTCCAGGATCCCATGAAGGGAACCGCTCCCTCTCTGACAATTGAAGAGAATCTGGCCCTGGCCTATTCCAAGCAGAAGAAGCGCAGCTTCTCCCTGGCCCTGGCCCGAAAAGACCGGGACTTTTTCCGGCAGGAGCTGGAGCAGTTCGGCATGGATCTGGAAAACCGGATGAAGACCCGGGTGGGCCTGCTCTCCGGCGGCCAGCGTCAGGTGGTCACCTTGCTTATGAGCACCCTGGTGCCGCCAAAGCTCCTTCTGCTGGATGAGCACACAGCCGCCCTGGATCCGGCTACAGCCGAGAAGGTGATGGAGATCACCCGCCAGATCGTAGAACGCTTCCAGATCACCACCATGATGATCACCCACAATATGAAGCAGGCCTTGGAGACAGGCACCCGTACCATCATGCTGGATAGCGGCGGGATCCTGCTGGACATGGACAGGGAAATGCGGAAAGACCTGACCGTGGAAAGGCTTCTGGATATGTATTCAGAGAAAAAGAAGGCAGAGTTCTGTAATGACAGGATTCTGCTGGCATAAGCGGAAGCATATCCAGGGCATCTGTCATTCCCGTCCTCAACTACTCTCTATACACCGCCCGCATGGCATACACCCGGTTCTGGAATTTTTCCAAGGGCACCGGCTCCCGGACATCCTGCAAGGGATCCATGCAGAGATATCCGTTCTCGTCAGCGCCTACCAGCAGAACCCAGTGGAAGGCGCCGGTACCGCCGACACGGACCTTCACCACCGGACAGATGCCGTTGGCCAGAAAGCGGTCGATCTCCTCTGCACGCACTTCCCCGGCTACATAGCTCTTTGCTCCAGGCACGGCCTCCGGAATACGGTTCCAGATGACCGCCCCGCTGTCCGTGTATACCTGGGCTTCAGAGAAGAGCCGGTTAAGCTCTCCGGGTGTCAGGGAAGAAGTGTCCTGCATTTCCAGACCGGCGGCCAGCGCACAGACCAGGCATCCGGAAGAAGCCATGGTATCTTGTGCCTGCCCCAGATGATCTTTGGCCCAGCGGGGATCCTTCTGCTGGTAATAACAGACTGTATCCGGTACATCAAGCCGGCTGGCTGGCAAAAGAATCACCGCCTTCCCATTTCCCCGCCGCAGAAAGAAAAACACGCCCAGCAGGGCAGCTGCCACGACAAGAAACAATATCAGAATGTGCTTTTTACACCAGATTCCATTAAGATTTTTCGTTTTCATATCTCTCCTTGCTCTGGATACAGATGGCCGTTTCCGGCTCATCTTGCCCATATGGTAAAATGTGATAAAAATCGGAATATTTTCCAGTATACTATATTTGCTGACAGCTTTCAATAAATCAGGCAGCGGTTTAGAGGGCAGGTATTCGGAGGAGAGTAATTTATGTGCCTGGTTGTGAACCGGAATCTCTGCTCATTAAGTGCTTTTGATGAGGAAGGGGAAGCGATGACCAGACAGGGGCATTTTTCTGCTGCCGCTCTTCAGAAAAAATTTAGAGAATTTTTACCAAAATGCTCCAAATGTATTCGTTTTTTGTGCTATTATTAAAGTAATATAACTGTTCCCTATTGCTCCAGTTATAGGTAACCCCGTCAAAAGTCACTTGTATAAATCCAAGAGAGGCAAACAACATGAAAATCCGAAACCATATTTTACACTTCCTGCTGACGGCCATGCTTCTGCTGGCCCTTCCAGTCATAGCCTACGGTGCAGGCACAGAGGACGAGGACCGGGACAAGACCCTGGCGCCCTATCTGTGGATCAAGGATGAGAACGTATCCGTAGACAGCTTTCCCCTGAAGGAAACACACGTATCTACCAATATCAATGGAGTGATTGCGGAGACCTACGTGACCCAGGTATATACCAACCAGGGAACCAGGCCTATCAATGCCAGTTACCTGTTCCCGGCGTCAGCCAGCGTCACAGTCCATGGGATGACCATGCAGATCGGCAACCAGCTGGTGACTGCCAAGATCAAGGAGAAGGAAGAGGCCAAGGAGGAATTTGAGGAGGCCAAGAAGGAGGGCAAGAGCGCCTCTCTGCTGGAGCAGCAGCGTCCAAACGTATTCTCCATGGATGTGGCCAACATCATGCCCGGAGACGAGGTGCGCATCAGGCTGCATTACACGGACCAGATCATGCCCAGGGAAGGGGTGTACCAGTTCGTGTTCCCCACGGTAGTGGGCCCCCGCTTTGCCACTCCGGAGGAAGACGGAACACCCAATGAGAAGGATCAATGGGTAGAATCCCCTTATTATAAGGAAGGAACTGCCCAGGACGGGAAATACGATATTGAGGTCAATCTTTCCACAGGCGTCCCCATCCGCAGTCTCACCTGCAAATCCCATGACATAGCAAGTGAGGGCGGTGAGGGTCAGTCCACCGCCACAGTGAAGCTTGCCCATCCGGAGACATTTGCAGGAGACCGGGACTTTATCCTGGAATACCAGCTGGCAGGCGAGGAACTGTCTTATGGCCTGATGCTCAGCGCCGGTGAGAAGTCTCAGGCAGGCGGAAGCACAGATGGAGCCGGAGCCACTGGGGAAGATGGAAATGCAGATGGAGCCGGAGTCACTGGAGAAGATGGAAATGCAGATGGAGCCGGGGCCGCTGGAGAAGATGGAAATGCAGATGGAGCCGGAGCCACTGGAGAAGATGGAAATGCAGATGGAGCCGGGGCCGCTGGAGAAGATGGAAATGCAGCCGGAGCCAGAGAATCTGAAGCAGACGGAAATATAACCGGGGCCACTGGAGCAGGCGGTAATGCAGCCAGGGCCGTGGGGCCTGGTATCAGTGGAGAGGCTGGCAGCGACGAGAATTTTTTCATGCTGATGGTTCAGCCGCCGGAACGGGTACAGCCGGAGGAGATCCTGCCCCGGGAATATATTTTCGTTCTGGACGTGTCCGGCTCCATGATTGGCTATCCGCTGGACACCGCCAAAGATATGATCCGAAACCTGGTGTCCGGCCTGAAGGAGACAGACAAGTTCAACGTGATCCTGTTTTCCATGGACACCTTAAAGCTGTCCCGCAAGTCCCTGCCTGCCACCCAGAAGAATATCCAAAATGCATTGGAATTCATTGACAAGGAGGAGGGCGGCGGAGGCACCATGCTGGCTCCGGCTGTGGAGGAGGCCATTGCAGTCCCGGCCGTATCGGGAGTAGCCCGGAACATTGTCATCGTCACAGACGGTTATATATCCGGCGAGCGGGAGATCTTCAACATCATCAACCAGAACATTGACAATACCAGCTTCTTCGCCTTTGGCATCGGAAGCTCCGTCAACCGCTATCTGATCGACGGGATTGCAAAGACCGGTATGGGAGAATCCTTTGTAGTCACCGATTCCGAGGATGCAGAGGAGGCGGCTGACTATTTCCTTACCTACATTGAGGCTCCTCTGCTGACGGACATCCATGTGGAATATGATGGCTTTGAGGCCTATGATACCGAACCGGAGAAGGTTCCCGTTCTCTTCGCCCAGCGCCCCATCGTGCTCTTTGGGAAATGGCGGGGGGACCCGTCCGGCACTATCCGCATAAAAGGAAAGGCTGGCGGCCAGGACTATGAGCAGGAGATTCCGGTAACTGCTGAAGCCATATCAGAGGATGCTGGCGCTGTCCGTTATCTGTGGGCCAGAACCCGGGTGGAGAAGCTGACAGACTATGGCTATATGCCTACCGGTGACCAGGAGGATCCGGAAGTCCGGAAGGAAATCACCGATATCGGCCTCAAGTACAGCATGATGACTCCTTACACATCCTTCATCGCAGTCCTGGATATCATACGCAATGAGGATGGCGACGCTGCCGACGTGGACCAGCCCCTGCCTCTGCCTTCCGGTGTGACGGAGAATGCCCTGGGCGGCGTGTCCGTATCCAGCGGTGGATATACCACCGGCTCAGAGCCTGGGGAGATCGCTTTGTGGGTGATGCTGGCAGTAGTGATGTGTCTGCCGGTGGTACGGCGGATGCGCAGGAGACGGAAGGTGCGTGTCTGAAATTAGAAAGATAAAACTGCTTCTATGTAAATACTGGCCTTGTTACTTTTTGGCATTTCTAAGTATCGCTATAATCAAATACCGCTACAGCAGTGTCGACGTGGAGCTTTTGGTCTGGATTCTGCGTCCCACTGCCTGGTGGGCCGGGATCCTGACTGGGGATCCCTTCCCATGGCATGCTGGGAGGGGCTATGTCAGCCATTCCTATCAGTTTGTGATCGCCAATACCTGCTCTGGTATCCAGTTTATGATGATCGTCATCGCAGCCCTGGTTTTTGGCTATGTCCATCAGACGGGAAGTCTGCGAAAGGGACTGGGATGGACGGTGGGAAGCATTGCATTTTCCTACGTATTTACAATCTTTGTCAATGGGGTGCGGATTGCCTGCGCGATCTTTATCCCGCGGCGTCTGTCGGCAGGGGTGCTGGGCGGAATCTCAGGCAGCATGTCCGGAGCCGGACTGACGCCGGAACGTTTTCACACTGTGATCGGGATTGTGGTGTATTTTGCGTCATTGCTTTTCATTTATGAGCTGACCGGATCCGGATTGCGGAGCCTGGGAAAACTGACTGGTGATACGAAAGGCACGGGAAAAATAATAAAGTCAGGAATCGGAATGCCAGTTTTCTGGTATTTCTTTGTCGTGCTGGGAATCCCATTTTTGAATCGCGCCTACGAGCGGAACCGGGAAGGATTTACAGAATATTCATTACTGCTGCTGGCAGTATGCCCAGTGGTGCTGGCCGTGTACTGGGGAATCAGGCGGCTGGGGAGAAAGAAGAGGAATAGACCAGATGGGCGGCGGACCGGATGAAAGAAGGGGGATTGTTCACGTGGGTGATGTCCGAAAGGTACGCTCTGGAAAAAGCTTTCTCATAAGCTGCATTTTTTGTAGCAATCTTTATCCCTTTATGATATACTAAGTTAGTACATATTTCTGGACGAAGGAGGTAGCTGATATGTATACAGCGATTGATCTGTCAAAATATATTGTTTCAAAATGTATTCGTGAGCGGCAGCCTGTCAGTAATTTACAGCTTCAGAAAATTTTGTACTACATTCAGAAGGACTATTTAAGCAGAGGTGATATTGCTTTTTCGGATGATATCGAGGCGTGGCAATTTGGCCCTGTGGTGCCAAATGTGTATTATTATTTTTGCGGATTTGGTGCGATGCCTATTTCGATTCCTTATGATGATGTTTCCTTTTCCGGTGAGGAAGTCTGCAACGTAAACCGGATTGTTGAGGAAAAAAGAATATTGGACCCATGGGATATGGTGGAAGAGACCCACAAACCCAATGGCGCCTGGGCGCAGATCTATCAGGAGGGCAGGGGAAACCATAAGGTAATCCCGATTGAATTGATCAGAACGGCAGGATAGTAAATGGATATAACAAGAG
Organism: uncultured Lachnospiraceae bacterium; assembly: GCA_910577655.1. Classification (GTDB taxonomy): domain Bacteria; phylum Bacillota; class Clostridia; order Lachnospirales; family Lachnospiraceae; genus Brotaphodocola. The sequence goes on from CAJTOW010000134.1 coordinate 8,541, forward strand.
AAGAACAGCAACGGGATGAATTTCGAGGAATCCTTTTGGAACTGGCAGAATCCCAGCTTTCGCTGAAAGAAAAGGGGGATCGTTCCAGGGTCTACCAGCGACTGGAAAAATTGTATTATTCACCTGACAGCCAGGAAGGATTTCGTCATTTCTATTCTGATATATTCGCGGTGCTGACTCAGATACAGTCAGGGACAAAGCAGGGAAGTATTGATATCCTGGGACAGAATCTGCTGGAAATCAGAAAAGGTTATCAGGTTCTGAATACAGATGAGAATGGGAAACCGGTTGACATCAGAGACAGTATTCGGAAATTGTATGATCACGTCAGTCTGGATATTGCACGAATTCAGTATTCAGATGCAGCAGACCGGAAGCTGGCTGGAACAGAGGCTTTGTCAGCTATTCGCGCAAAGGTCAATCAGATGGAGAGGGCTGTTGAAACGGACCAGCAAAAACAAAGTGATCTCCGGAAAGAATTTGAGAAACAGAAGCGGGAACAGTCAGAATATGAAAAGAAGCTTACCCAGATTCAGTCAAATATCGAGAATGCCGAAACAGCTCAGAAGAAAGTTGAAAATGAACTGGCCAGCCAGCAGCGAGAGTATATTGCCATTTTAGGAATTTTTGCCGCAGTGGTGCTGGCATTTACAGCAGGAATTGCATTTTCAACTTCTGTGCTGGAGAATATTTCTGGTGTAAGTATATACCGGATGGCAGGTATTACATTGTTAATAGGAATTGTTCTGACTAATATCTTGTTTGGATTATTTTATTACATTGACAGACTGGTCAATGGGAGAAAAGACCGGCGGATAACGCCCCTATGGCTGGCAAACGGGATTTTTATTCTGCTTTTGATAATGACTTTAATAGCCTGGGCTATAGGTCTGGTTGAAATAAGAAATAACCGTATTGAAGACAGGAGCGAGGGCAGGATTGCAAGTGATGTATGGCAATATAATACATAAAAAGGTCACAGATATTTCGTCCGGATACAGATGTTAGAATTGAGCAGGAGATAAGTGAGGGAATCACTTATCTCCTGCTCAGTTTAATGATAAAAGAAAAGCACAAGCGGTACTCTGGCGATCGCCTGCAAAGCCATACCCCCTATAGCTTCCCAGGAGACACGTCTGCTATATTGCGCTGCAAATTTGAGACTATACCAGCTTGCTGAAGGGGATTTGACTTGTGTTCGCAGATTTCCGTAATCTGCGAAAAAGCTTTATATTTACAATAAATACAAGTTTTTGATTGAGTCTGACCATGAATCTGACCACAAAATAACAACCTGATATTCATGTCCTATTAGGATGGCTACGGGAAAAAATGTGATGCAAAGGATATCGGAGGCAATCCAGGAAATCTGTTTTTGTTTAGGTTTTGACCATGAATCTGACCATAAAAGGCCCTGTGTTATCCATTTTTATGCTTCAGTGCCTGAAATTCACAAAAAATCATAAAAAATTAAGTAGTATTTTTCTCT
>CAJTOW010000135.1:0-8445 GCA_910577655.1 uncultured Lachnospiraceae bacterium
GGATGAAAAAGGCCGGGCATTGCGTCCGGGGGATCACGGGATTGTATTTGACAACGTGCATTTCTCCTATGAAAAGAAAGAGATCCTCCATGGTATCAGTGTGAAGATCCCGGATAAGACTACTACAGCGGTCATCGGCCCCTCCGGTTCCGGTAAGACCACGCTCTGCAACCTGATCGCCCGCTTCTGGGATGTGGACAGCGGGAGCGTGAAGATTGGCGGAAAGGATGTGCGGGAATACACATTGGAGTCCCTGATGGAGCAGATCAGCATGGTGTTTCAGAATGTCTACCTTTTTGCGGATACGATCGAGAACAACATCAAGTTCGGCAGACCCCAGGCGACTCACGAGGAGGTGGTGGAAGCGGCCAGGAAAGCCTGCTGCGCGGACTTTATCGAGGCGCTTCCAGACGGGTACGATACGGTGATCGGGGAAGGCGGCGCATCCCTGTCCGGAGGGGAAAAGCAGCGTATTTCCATCGCAAGGGCCATGCTGAAAGACGCTCCCATCGTGATCCTTGACGAGGCCACCGCCAATGTAGATCCGGAGAACGAGGACCGGCTGCAGAAGGCCATCGAGGAACTGACCAGGAACAAGACTATCATTATGATCGCCCACAGGCTGAAGACCGTCAGGAACGCGGATCAGATCCTTGTGGTGGATGAGGGACGGATCGTCCAGCAGGGCAGACACGAAGAACTGATCGGTCAGAAGGGGATTTATAAGGACTTTGTTCTTGGACGTAAGGAAGCGATTGGATGGAAGCTGAATACGCAGACATGATCCAATGGATCATGTTATAGCGGAAAGATGGTGCAGTAATGAAATGGGTAAAGTGAAGACAGAATACAGATCTCAAAATGACAAAGATGATGCACATAGGATCCTTTACCAGGTGTTTCCGGGAATTGAGATCATATACAATTTTGCACATACGGATCATTGTTATCCGGGCGGAAGCAACATTTCAAAAGCACAGGCAGATCTGGCGAAGGAAGCGGCAGCTTATCTTGCGTGCCATATGGATGAACATGTGACAGTCAGTGAGCTGTCCGCCAGATTTTATGTTTCCCAGACACATATGCAGAATACGTTTAAGGGTGTGTATGGGGTTCCGGTTCAGTCTTATATCCGGATTTTAAAAATGCAGTCAGCGGCGTTGATGCTGATCCATACGGACTTGCCCGTGTTGGAGATCGCTTCCCGCTGCGGATATGACAACAGCAGTAAGTTTGCACATGCATTCCACAAGATCATGGGGGAAACTCCTATGGAATACCGGAAAATGCATGGGAAATAGTAAATGTGGTGTTTTGGAGCCTTCTCCTTGTTTTTTTGGAGTGGAAGAGAAATCGGGAAATGTGTACAATAAAACCTGTCTTTTGCGAAAGGCATTTATTTTTCGTATTGGGTTAGCAAAAACTAACCAAATCCGGTAAGGCAGAGAAAAACTGCAGACGGATATGAATTTAGAAAGGAAGTATATGAGATGAACAGATTAAGATCGAAACTTGTTACATGGGGACTTTCAGGCGTTATAGCGTTATCGTTTGCGCTTACCGGATGCGGACAGGGAACCGGCCCGGATAACAGCGGGCAGGAGCCTGTGGAGTCTGTAGCGGACAGCACTGTGGAGACAGAAGTCCGTGAGGAAAGTAGTCAGGAAAATGCGCAGCAGTCATCCGAGATAGCGATTTCGAGTAAAGAAGATTTCGGAAAGATTTATGAGGATCTCACCGCATCCTATGTACTTACGGCAGATATCGATTTTGGCGGGGAAGTCATTGAACCCATCGGCCATTTTGAGCCGAAGTCAGATGCGCCGGAGGATGAGGAAACACCGGATATTTCACTGGCGTTCACAGGAACATTCGATGGAAATGGACATACATTGTCTAATTTTTCTATCGACGCGGCGGACCAAAACGGCGTGGGGCTGTTTGGCTGTGTCACAGGTGAGGGTTCCTGGGTAAAGGATCTGAAGGTAGACACCATAAATGTGAAGGGCGGCAATTATACAGGCGGCATCGTAGGATTTGCTGATTTTGGTTCTTATCTGGAAGGGATCGAACTGATTGGTGAAAATTCCGTGGAGGGTGTATTTCTAGTTGGTGGGATCGCAGGAGCTTCCCATGCGGACATCATAAACTGCAGGGCAGCAGCGGATGTGGTGCTCACGGAAGAGAACATGCAGGGTGCCGGGATCATCGTAGGCGGACAGGAAGACGGCAACCTTGAAAACTGCAGGGCAGAGGGGAGCGTTACGGCAGGAGACGGCTGCTACAGCATCGGCGGCCTTGCGGGCTGCTTCCATAACAGCGCTTACGCGAAAGACTGTACGGCTGAGAACATTGTGATCCAGACAGGAGACAGCTGCTGGCTGCTGGGTGGTCTGGCAGGACATTCCGGAACCTATGAAGGCGCTCCCACACTGGTGGAAAACGGAATAGTAAAAAATGTTTCCATCCAGACAGGCGATAATTCAGAACGGATCGGAGGGATCACGGGCGGCGGTTTCTACGCATCTGCCTATAAAGAATACTACCCGGAGCCGTCAAAGTCTGACATCCAGTCCTGCTCAGTTTCTGATTTCAGAGTCTCCGGAGGGCGATATGTCGGCACTGCTGTAGGGTATTCTTACAGAACGACAACGGTTGCTGATCTTGACGGGACGATGATCTGGAATGACTCCGAAAGTGAGGAACCGATTGGCGCTGATGACAGCGTAAAACTGGAAGAACTGAAATAAGCAGACAGAGGCTATGAGTAAAGTGTGTATCTGGGCTTACAGGTACACACTTTATAAAATTTTAAATCAATCATAACCCATTCATAAATGGTTCCAAAAACCATGTGCTACAATATGGAAAATAAAATCCAGAACAACAGCAGGTAACTCTGCCAAAGAAAAAAACGGTGCTTTGGCGGGTATAGTTAGCGTGCCTGTCTGTCTTAGAATTACTCCTTCCTGGCTCTGTTTTCGAGTCGGGGAGGATTTTTTTGTTGTTTATAAGAAATACCGCCAGGCATTTTCCGTTTTTGATGGAAAAAGCGGTCTGGATATGTTTTTGCCCAATAGAGGGAAGGGCAGAAATAGAAAGTGAACATCGCAGTGCAGGGCTGCAAAAAAGAGAAAGCATCGTTAATGGGGGAAAACCGTCAAAAAAATTTCCAGTTTGGAAAAGGAATTTTGCAGCCAGTACCCTGAACTAATAGAACAGTATCAACAGGAACAAAAAGGAGCGCAGAAAGAGATATCCGTCTTTCTGCGCTCCTCCTTCGTGGAGAGGCAGAGGTCGCGGTGCCGTTCCCCGCCCGGCTTGTTTTTCATTTTTGAAATTTACAGAAAATGGAGGACGAGCCTATGGCAAAGCCAGGCAGACTGCCGGACTTCCGGAAAATGTACCCGGAGGCCAGCGAAGAAGTGATCGAAGTATTGCGGGAAACAGAGAGAAAAATGCAGTATCAGGAGTACGACCTGAAGGCAGAGCAGACCATCATCGACCAGGACGCACAGAAGATCCGGGTGATACCGAGCCGGGAGGACTCCTATGAGCGCCTGCTGGAAGAACATAACCTGCCGGCAGATGAGCAGGCGGACGTGGAGACCATCGTACTTAGAAAGATGCTGAGAAAGCAGCTCCATGAGGCCATCCGGAACCTGGAGGAAGAGGAACAGTATCTGATCATCCAGCTGTTTTTTATGGACAGGAGTGAGAGGGAGCTGGCAGAAGAACTGGGGCTCTCCCAGAAGGCCGTGAACAAGCGCCGCCATAAGATTTTGGGAAAGCTGAAAAAGTTTTTAGAGAAATTTTGATTTTTTGGTTCTCAAACCTCTCTCCCAACGTGGAAATAAGTGAAGGGGATAAAATTCCCTTCTCTGTCCTTTGAAAAATACCGCCCCAGGCGGTCATATCCAGCAGTTACAATACGTTAGCTGTACAGCGCGAAAGCGCGAAGCGGCGAAGGAGGACACGCCAGGACCACCTGCAGACAGTCAGAGTGTCTGTCAATAAGATGACATCAAAGGTGCAGAGCGGGAACTGTCCGTCCTGAAAATGCCCCATGGCCGGGGCATACCGCAATGACCTGTACAGCCTATAATGATACTTCCGTCCAGTCACAGCCCCTTTTTTAAATAAAGAAGGGAACCGCAATGAGGGCGGCGGCCAGAGATCCTGGCCGGGGTTCGAGTCCCATGACGGTTAGCCAAAACCGGTTGTAACTGACTGCCCAGGCTCCGGGAAGTAGTGTCGAATGGGAGCAGATGAAACTTGAAGATCCAAACAAGTACGATTTTATGGAAAGACATGTCATCAGCCGTCAGACAGATGGCATGCGCGTATAGCAATGCGCTTCCATGTTATATAACTGTGCGGCAGTCCGTATCTTTGGACTGCCGCTGTTTAAAAAAGAAGGGAAACATCCCTTTTACTCAAACGATAATGGAGGAACAGAAAAAATGGCAAGAAAAAGGATACGGCGGGGAGATATCTACTATGCCGATCTAAGGCCAGTGGTGGGCAGCGAGCAGGGTGGGATCCGTCCCGTGGTGATCCTGCAGAACAACACAGGGAATCAGTTCAGTACCACGACCATAGCGGCAGCGATCACCAGCCGGGATGAGAAACACCAGATCCCAACACATATCTGGATAGGCAGCCGGCCTTATGGACTGCGCCAGGAGTCCATGATCCTGCTGGAACAGGTACGGACACTGGATAGAAAGCGGCTTCGGGAGTACATAGGCTGTCTGGATAAAGAGACCATGCAGGCAGTGGACCGGGGACTGGTGGTCAGCCTGGGAATGAAACGGGCCTGGCAGGAAGAAAAGAAGACAGAGGCCGAAAAGTCGGGCAGGAAAAAGTGAGAGGGAGAAGGAAGATGGATAACAGAAAGAAAAAAGCATGGATCTATACCCGCATCGATGCGCCGGAGGACAGCCATGGTACCTTAAAGAAGCAATATGAACAGCTGAACACCTATGGAGAGCAGCTCCGGGTGGAGATCGCAGGCAGCTCCAGCGACATGGGAGAAACGGCAGGTTTAGAGAGACCTGGCCTGAATCTGTTCCTGGAAGCAAAAGACAGCAGGGGGATCGAAGTACTGCTGGTTCTGGATTCCGCCAGAATCTCCCGTGATAAGGAATTGGTCACGGATTTTCTGCTTCGGATGCATCAGTGTGGGATTGAAGTATGTTCTCCTTTGGAGGGGATAATCTCCGACACAGGGTGAGAAAAGGAGGGTATGAAATGACAAAAAAGGAGCTGGAACAGTGGCAGGCTGTGACAAACAGCAGCCAGTACCGATGGGTGGAGGATCGTATTACCCGGTTGAATGGGCGGGGTACGCTGTATTATACCGGAGGCGAGGAAGGATGCTTCATGAGGATAACACCGGAAGGGAATCTGACTATAGGAATCTACGAAGGGGCATTCCCTCATATCGGGGAGGCCTGCTTTCAGGTAAAGGCGGAGAGAAAATGCAGCAATTATGACGAAGCTTTCCAGAAAGCCTGTGAATTGGGTGGGATTAAGTTCCTGATGGACCTGTTTTCCAGCGGCCAGGTTCCCCAGGAGCCAACCCAGGGGATGCACTTGTGAGGTGTATGAATGGATTATAATGTAAAAACAAGGATATTGCTGGCCACAAATTTCAATACCAGAGAATTCAACGACCTGATGTATGAAAGCGCAAAACCACATATGATAGAGGAGATTAAATCCGTGATAGAAGCGGATTCGACTTTGTCCCAGTACATTGACGGAAACCTGACCTTTCGTTTCCTGTCTGATTACAGAATATTGCTGAAATATCAGTTCGGATGTAATGATGAGAATGAGGCAGAAGCAGAAAGTTTTTCAAAGTCCTGCGTGGAGGATATCCGGACAGAACTGGAAGAGAAAGGATACCATATCGAGCGGATCAACTGTACAGCAAAAGAGATGGATATGAAGTGGCTGGATGAACTGGAGGACATGGTGTTTCCAAAGGATCAGAGCCTTTGATATCCAATGAGAAATGGGACTGAAAACGGATGCATTTATGAGCGGAAAAGAATCGGCGGCTTTTGTCAGTATTGCTGCATGTAAGAGGAAAAAGTTTGTTGGGTATTGAGTGGCAGTAGTGATAGCTATTATGGGGACAACACGGTATACTGTGTATAGCGCAGGAGAAAGGAGGAGAGCAGTTGAAACGATATTCAGTTGAAACGGTCACAGAAGCGGCGGTCCGATATTTTTATATCCAGAACTGTGAGACCATGGAAATGGAACTTCTCCCCTCCCGGTACCTTGTGCATAAGGTCAAATCCAACCGTTCACCAAACACGGTAAAACGGGCGGCCTTCGCCCTGTGCTATTACCTGGAATACCTCTCGGAAAAGCAGATGGAATTTTCCCAGGTCTGCCAGCTGGCCTATGACGAGCAGCATGAACACTTTGTGCGGTTCCTCTACTGGATCAAGACAGGCCGGCATAAAACTGAAAATGACATAAAGAACCCCAGGAATGGAACCTGTAACGCATATCTCAAAGACGTGTTCAGGTTCTATCTTTTTATGGAGGCGGAAGAACCCCAGTTTGGGAGCCTGCGGGTTCTGTCTTACGGGCAGATCACGGTAGCCAACGCGGTCGGTGTAAAGCGGGTCATGAGGGCAAAGTCCTTTAACGGCTATCTGAAAGCGGAAGAAAGAAATGTCCGTGCTGCGGAGCAGGATGAGATCGTGACAATCCTGAAAGCCTGCACAAACAACCGGGACAGGCTCCTGCTCCTACTGATCGCGGAGACCGGGTTCCGGATCGGGGAGATCCTGGGGATCAGCTATACCAGGGATATTGATTACCAGAACCATACCATACGGGTATGGTTCCGGGATGACAATGAGAATAACGCCAGGGCGAAGAACGCCGAGCACCGGAGGAGCCGCATCAGCGATGACACTTTCGACTTCCTGCTCCACTATCTGGCGGAATACCGGAAGCTCCTGCAGCGCCAGGACTTCCTGTTCATCAATATCGCCGGGGAGACAGCAGGACAGCCATTGAAAGTCGGAAGCGTCTACGACATGCTTGGACGGATGGAGAAAAAGACCCAGATACAGATAACGCCCCATATGCTGCGGCGGTACTTCTCGGTCATCCGCTGGAAGGACGGCTGGCCCCTGGAGATGATCAGCCAGGCGCTGGGGCATAAGCATCTGGATACCACAGTCAGATACCTGGGTCTCCTGAACGACCGGATCATGGAGGCGAGCAGGGCATTTTATGAGAAACACTCTGATGACTATGGGATCCGTGAACTGTTGTAGACGGAGGTGACAGGATGCCCGCGTATCAGTTAAAGCAGACAGGGCCGCATGAGGAAACAAAGAAGAAAAGCGGAAAAACAGAAGAGAAAAAGGAGCAGCTGAGAAAGGAGATCGAAGAGTACACAGGAGCTGGCAGCGTTTATCGGCGCAAGCTCCAGAGATTCATGGAAAGGCATGGGATCTGGAGCATCGGGGAACTGGACTATGAATGGCGGCTGGTCTTTGCCGAAGAACTCCCCACACTGGCAAGGCCAAAATACCATACCTTTTATCTGAAATACTTTGACCATATCAAACAGTACGACATGAGGAAGCAGGCACGAGCGCAGATCAACCGGATCCCTCCGAAGTACCCATATGAGGATAGGCTTCTGTTCCTGCCATACCATCCGGCCCAGGAGCTGGTGGAACGGCTTGACACCTGTCCGGAACGACCGGAATGGGTATGGGATTTTTCAAAGGAAGCGTCGGGGAAGATGAAACGGCAGATATTCGATGCCCTGAATTATTTTCTGCGGGAGGATGAAAACGGAAAACTTCTACGGGAGCATCTGAAAGGACTGTGGAGATTCTACCGGTTCTGCGTGGAGGAACAGGTAGAGGATATCGAGCGGATGGCCTTTGACCAGATCCGAAAATACCGGGAACAGGCAGTGGAAGCAGGACGGTCCCAAGAGGCTGGGATCCTGGACCGGTGCAAAAAGGTTCTGTTCCTGCAGGCGAAGGACATTCACTGGGATGCGGATGTCTGGTACCTGGAGAGGCTGTCCCTGCAGCCGGAACGGATTGATCCAAGCAACCCAGTAGTCAGCCTGTCCTTTGTGGATGTCACCCACGACAGGAACCGGCAGCTTCTGAAAAAATATATGAAGTACGGGCTGGGGCTGACAGACCTGTCGCTGCGCTACCTTCAGGCAGAAATGATAGACATCCGAAATTTCCTGAAGGAGATCCCGCAGGATGCATGTGACATGACAGAAACGGATTTTTGGAAATACTTCCAAAGACTCCAGGAAAAGCGACTGGCGGCGGAGACCTTCAACCGGAAAGTGATGGCCCTGCAGCATTTTTACGGCTTCCTCAAGGCCAGGGATTATGTGGGGCAGATCCCCTTCCACGGGGAATATTACCTGAA
>CAJTOW010000135.1:8831-9952 GCA_910577655.1 uncultured Lachnospiraceae bacterium
TAAAGGATGGGGAATACCTCTTCCGGTCCCATGATTACCGACACGGAGTGGCTACCCGCTTTTATGACAGCGGGGTATCTATCCAGGGAGTAAGGGATTATCTGGGACATGCCTATGAGGAGATGACCCGCCAGTACATCGACTACATGCCGGACCGGATCGACAGGACCAGCGGGGAGTTCTTCGCCAAACCGGGAAACAGCCTGATGGCCTGCCTGAAAGGGGGCGGGGACTGATGGCGGCAAAATTTTATTTCAGGGATATGGAGGGGTACAAAAATTTGACGGAACATCAGAAAAAATATGTTGGGAAAAGCGCCGTGTTCGATCTGGAGCTGCTCCCCGCCACGACCCTGCAGGAAGAGATGGCAGAGTTTATCCAGGAACGGATCCAGACGGTCGCGATGACCACGCTGCTGAATGACCGGGGCAATTACAACCTGCTCTGCCGCTTTCTGGAGAAAAGGGGGAAGGGCCTGGAGCATTTCCTGGACTGGGACCGGGAGGTATGGTTCCGGAAACTGAAGGCATGGATGCTGGAGGAGGGAATGCCGTTAAATTATGAAAGGCAGGGAAACTACGGGAACACTTACCGGATGCGGCCTGGGGTTATGGGATATGTGGAACGGCTTCTGGATTTTTTGGAGCCGCAGGACAGCCGGGAAGAGAAGGAAAAAGACATCTGGGAGCTGGAGAAGCTGGGAATCCCATTCCATGGGAATCCGGTAAAGAACTATAAGACCATCAATTTTACTCAGATCACACAGGATGGGCTTCGGGAAGAGACCAAGAAAGGGATCTACCTGAACCTGCAGAACGAGGCCATCGCCTGTATCTCCAGGGAACTGACTGCTGTGCGGCGGCTGTCGGGCTTCCTGCGGGAGAGGCACCCGGATATCCAGTCTTTCCGCCAGCTAGACCGGGAGCTTCTGGAGGAATACCTGACATACTTAAAAACAGAAGAAAAGACCACAAAGAAGCTCCACAGTGAGCTGACCAGACTGCGTGCCCTTATGGAGAGCATCGGCAGGATCCTGGAATACGGGAACCTGAACGGGCTGTTCCTGAGCCGGGATATCCCGCCCACGCCAAGAGCCGAATTCAAGACCTATTCGGACGCGG
>CAJTOW010000136.1 GCA_910577655.1 uncultured Lachnospiraceae bacterium
GTGAAACACTGGAGGTGGAGCAGCTTCTTGCGGCCACCGGGCGGCAGGGGCGGTTCACGCTTGTCAAAAGGGTATCCATCCTCCTGTTTGCCCTGGGAGCTGTGACTTCCCTGCTTTTGAATAACCCGTTTTTGATCCCGATCCTGGGCGCAGGGTTTGCTTTTGCTCCGGTATGGTATCTGCGCTCCACGGCAGCTGCCTATAAAAAGCACCTGAATGAGGAGCTGGAGACGGCCATATCCGTCATCACCACCTCCTACTTAAGAAGCGGAGACCTGTTAAAGGCAGTGCGTGAGAACATCCCTTACCTGAACCCTCCTGTAAAGTCCCATTTTGAGGCGTTCATTACAGAATCGGAGATGCTCAATGCCAATATGACCTCCACCATCAATTCCCTGAAGATGAAGATCCCCAACCGGATCTTCCATGAATGGTGCAATACCCTGATCCAGTGCCAGAGCGACCGGAGCATGAAAAATACACTGACCTTTACGGTCCAGAAATTCTCCGACATGCGTATCATCCAGTCCGAACTGGAAGCCATCATCAATGAGCCGAAAAAAGAGGCCATCACCATGATGTTCCTGGTGGTGGGCAACATCCCGCTCTTATATGTACTCAACCGTTCCTGGTTCGAGACGCTGATGTTTTCCCTGCCCGGCAAGATCACCCTCGCCATCTGTGCTGCCATCGTCCTGTTTTCCTTTACGCGGATCATGCAGCTTTCAAAGCCTATTGAATACAAGGCATAGCCGTGGAGGGAATCCCAGCCGGAGCCGGTGGCGCACTACGCACCGGCATTCCGGGAACCAGACCGTAGTGCAGAAATGAGGTAATGATATGACCGGATTACTGATCCTCTCAGCCTGTGTATTGACCGGTATTGCTTTCTATCACCTGTCCTGTGCCTTCGTGGACGTGCCCACTGCCAGGACCTCGCGCATGATGATGTTAGCCAAAAAGCAGACCGGAACCGGCGAAGAGAACTTGTTTGATGTCTACCTGACAAAAGTGGCAGATAAATTTTCCTTCCTGCTGCGCCTGGACCCGATCCGGAGAAACAGGCTCCTTTCCACGCTGGCTATCGCAGGCATTCCACTGACACCGGAATGCTATACCCTGAAGGCATTCCTGACTGCCCTGCTCACCGGGCTTGCCGGGATCCCTTTTTTCCTGGTAATGCCCCTCGCCGGCTTTCTGGCCATCGGCCTTGCCGTTATGATGTGGTTTGCTTCCTATTATAAAGCATTTGACCTGGTAAAAAAGCGCAAAAAACTGATCGAAGCAGAACTGCCACAGTTTGCCGTCAGCATCCAGCAGGGGCTCGCCACAGACCGGGATGTCTTAAAGCTTTTAGTCTCCTACCGGCGCATTGCCGGCCCCCATCTCGGACAGGAGCTGGATACCACCGTGGCAGACATGAAGACCGGCAACTATGAAAATGCCCTGCTCCATTTCCAGAACCGGGTAGGGAGCACCATGCTGTCTGATATCGTGCGCGGGCTCATCGGCACCCTCCGGGGCGATGACCAGCAGATGTATTTTAAGATGCTGGTATTCGACATGCGCCAGATTGAGCAGAACAACCTGAAAAAAGAAGCGGGGAAACGTCCCAAGCAGATGCAGAAATATTCCATGATGATGCTCTTCTGCATCCTGCTGATCTATGTGGTAGTCCTGTCCGTGGAAGTCATCGGCTCCCTGGGCGCTTTCTTTTAAGCCCGTACCTGGCAGGAAGGAGGTGGTGCCTATGTAACTTTTTTCCCTCTGCAGTTTCTGCTGCAGCCTACAGAGCAACCCGTAAACAGGCAACCAGAAGGAGATTCACATGAAAAAATTATTTCCCCTGCCCGCCCTTATTGTGGGGCTGGCCGCAACTGTAGCTTTTATTGTTTTCAAAAAGAAAAGGAGATCCAAAAAATATGCGTGTACTCAATAAGGTAAAAAGCAGTGCCCTGCGCACCATGAACCGTGCCCGGACTATCCTCGCGGATGATAAGGGCGATTTCTACATTTCTGATGGTGTCAAGATCATCATCGCCGTCGTGCTGGGCGCCCTTCTTTTAGCGGCCCTGACCAACATCTTCAACGGTACGGTCATCCCCCGCATCACGCGTGAGATCGAGGCGCTGTTCGGTTAGGGCGGCCGCAGTCCAGGAAGGAGGGAAACTGCATGGACACCATTTTAAGCATCAGCTATGAAACCGTCGCCCATTTTTTCGAGGCGACGGAAGGCAACTACCGCAATGCCATCTATATCTCCTGCAGCTGCAGCTACCGCAGGGAGTCCGGGTGCGGTGATTTTCTTTACATCCCCGGATATGACTGCAGGCCGGTCCTCCTGCCGCTTGCAGATGCCGAGAATTTCCTTGGCACACGCATCGACCGGACGGACTGTGCGGCTACCATCAGCAGCGCCTGCTTCATCCGGCTCTACCATCAGTGGATCCTGCTGTCCACGCCCTCTTCCTCGGACTGCCCCATCCAGCAACTGCTGCACCTGTTAAACCGCCCGGGGAATGGTAAATAATACCATTTTACCCGCAACTGACTTAAGATTCGACGCCGGACCTATGGGAAGTTTCCCTGTTTTTCCCTACAATATCCTTAAAGGAATACTTAAACCGTATGTAAACTTTACGTGTACAGGAAGGAGGGATGACAGCCATGAAACAGAAACCAAAACAGCCCCGGATCAGATGCCCCTACTGCGGCCGGGAGGCCGTGCTCAGGAGCGCATCTTATGTACATAAGGAAAAAGCACTGGAGGAATACCTGTATGTATGCAGCGGATATCCCCAGTGTGATTCCTATGTGGGCGTCCATACGGGGACCAAAACACCCAGGGGCAGCCTGGCAGACCGGAACCTGCGCCGGAAACGCACGCAGGCACACCGGCTGTTTGATGCCATCTGGAAGAACGGCATCCTCTCCAGAAAGGATGCCTACCGCTGGATGCAGGATACCTTCTGCCTCTCCAGCGAGCAGGCGCACATCGGCCAGTTTTCAGACTACCGCTGTGACTGCCTGATGACGGAATGCCGGAAGGTGCTAAAGAACAACCATATCAAAACTGCCTGCTAGGACGCAGGCACCGGGAAAGCGGGGTGACGCCATGGAAACCATGAGCAGAAAAGAAATCAAACTGGTGGAGGAACATCTCTATCTGGTGCGGAACATCGTGCTGGGATGCATGACCTTAAATGAATCCATACAGGGGCTTGGGTATGACGACCTCTACCAGACCGGATGTGAGGCGCTCTGCCATGCCGCACAGAATTACCGGGAAGACGGCGGGGCAGCTTTTGCCACATTTGCCAATACCGCCATCCGCAATTACCTGTTCTCCCACTGCCGCAGGGTCATGCGGATCCAAAAGCCCCTTAAGTATCTGGAAGAGCCTATGGAAGACGGCTTACGCCTAACCTATGCGGACTCCCTGCCGGACGAAGGATGGCACGCCATTTCGGATGCGGATACCTTCCTGCTCCTTGCGGATGCGGAGAACCGGTATTCCGGCGTCTGCCAGAAAGGGATAAAGGCCCTTCAGATGAAGTGCCTGGGGCATACAAGAAAAGAAATTGCCGCCTGTTACGGCGTCCAGCCAAACCATGTGTCGGCGTGGATATCAAGGGCAGCAAGCAGGCTGCGGGCAGAGAACTGCCTTTCCCTGCAGTAAGAAAAGGAGGAGACCATATGATCACACTTTATACCTCGATTGGAACCTACCGTCTGGAGAGGGACGGCCTCCCTGTCGTAATGACAGGCAGCCGGGACTGCGGGCTGTGCCCCCATGAGCTCCTCCTCTGGTCCAGCCTGGCCTTCCGCATCCTGACCTACGACGAACTCCGGGCGGAATTTTACGAAAAGGAACGGGAACTGCACATACTGGGGGAGCTGGATTTTGACCACTATTTAAATCGCCTTATCATGCGCGGTCTTGTGGCTTCCGGCAGGGACTGTACCGGCATCGATGCCCTGTATGACCTGCTGGGCCATCTCTATATCCAGTCTGTTCCGGACGGAATCCTGGTAAGGACCGTCTCCTTTCTGAAGCTCTTCCTCTCCGGAAGGCTTCCCCTCAAGAAGGCGGCCATGGTCTTCCACAAAGAGAGGCTGGAACCTATGGAACGGCAGGTAGCTGCACTGGTAAAAAACCAGATGCTCTCCACGGCAGAGCTGATCCTGTGCCTGGAAAAAGGAGTACGGCCATTAAAAGACGTCAACCAGCTCATTGACTGTATCTATGAAAAAGAGGAGGCTGACTGCGAATCCATCATCACGGACTGCCGGGTATGCGATTTCCGGTTCCCGGTGCTGGCTGCCATCTCCAATCTTTATTTCAAACAGAGGATCATGTTCCAGATTTTATAAGGAGGTATCCATGGAACCCATACCCAGACCATTATCACAGAAGCTTGCCCTGACGCTCCTTGTCGGGGTCGGCTGCTTTCTTACCGGCCTTGTCTTCTGGTTTTCCCAAAAAGACAAGGCTTTTTTTCTCCTGAGCAGTGTCATCTTCCTGTGTTCCTGCATCCGGGCGGCATCCCTCTTCCGGAAAATCAGGGGGAAATCCTATCTTGTACTGGAAGGCATCTGCACCGGTTACTGCCCGAAACTGTTCGTGAAATACCACGAGATCTATCTGCTGGATGCGGAAGGTGTCCCCCATACCCTGTTCATCGGCAAAGATCATAAGATCCGGACAGGCTGTTCCTACCGCTTTTATTTCCTCTCCCCGCCAGATTCCCTCAAGGAGGACAGCCCCTGGCTGGAAAAGGCAATGCTGGCAGACAGCCTGCTGGGGATGGAGCTTCTGGAAAATGTACCCGTTTCCGGAACCGCATCCCCTTCCAATATGGATTTATAGCCGCTTATATCAATATATTGTATTTTAAAAATTGACAAACTCTATATATTGTGTTATCATTGCTTTGTAATTGATTTTTGTGTTTCCCATATGGGATATGCGTACCGCATAGATGCACACGTTGTTTAAGATTGAAGGAAGTGTCAGAAGAGCCATGTGATAAAGCGGCAGACTTTTGGCACTTTTTTTAATACCAAAAAATTTAATTCAGAAAGGAGAAATGAATCATGTTTACAGCTATCTCATTAACAGGAAGGGTTACAGCAGACCTTGAACCACAGAACAGCCAGAACGGAACCCCTTATGTGCAGTTCTACGTGGCAGTCAACAAAGGCTATGGGGAGCACCAGCATCCCAATTTCTACCAGTGCGTCCTGTTCGGCAAAGCAGTCGAGCGTGCCGTCAACGCAGGGGTACAGAAAGGAAGCCTGCTTTTCATTACCGGAGATCTGGACCTGGTGGAATACACCCGGAAATCAGACGGGCACAAAGGAACCATACCCAAGATCACGGTATATGAATGGAATTACATTCCCACCGGCAAGAAAACGGATGATGCCGGCACAGGAAATCCGGAATCCTCCGACTCTGAGAATGGGTTCGTACCCATATCTGCAGAGGACTGCGGAGAAGACGGCCTGCCGTACAACTAAGCATCGGCACTGCGGCCAAAAGAGGGATTACAGTCAGGAAGAAATACGGCTGTAATCCCTCTTTTTTTGTTTACGGACAGTTAAAAAGAAAGGAGCAGAAAAATGAAACGGACAATCTTCACCAAAAGCACTACCGCCCTTATCCTCACCCTGCTCGTGCTGGGCGCATTTTTTCCAAAGGGATTATCCCAGAAGCTCATGGCCGGAGCCATAATTCTCTGGCTCGCCATGCTTTGCGGGCAGTTCCTTATCCGGCACTTTGGCAGAGGAGACAGGAAGATCTCCCTGCGTAAAATCCGGACATTTGTTTCCGGGAAACGCAGGGCTGAAAAACGCACCGCCAAACCTCCTGCCCCTGTTCCAGAACCGGCAGGATTCCCCCATGAAGGAGAATACCCCTGCCTCTTCTCAGAGCAGGAAGCAGAAATGATGCTCTGTCACATTTCCTTACGCATTACAGATAAGCTGAAATCCGCTTATCCCCAGGCAGTCTGGCAGTGGAAGCAGAAGCCCTCCCTGAAGGATATCCTGGCAGGGGCCACCCTGCGCATTGCGGTGGATGACATGGAAAAGTATAACCATGCAGACATCTGCTTTGACCGTTTCGGGCGCATCCATGTGCAGCCCCTGGTCGTTGGAAGTTTTCAGCCTTCTGCGCAGGACACTCCTCCGGAACCGGAGAATGAAGAGCCTAAAGCGCCTTCCGTCGTGGATGTCAGCGTCTGGTATGAGCTGGTGGGACAGAAAGTGCTGGAGTCGCTGATCACGGAGCTGAATGCTGGCGGCCACACCAGGCTTACCATCAAAGAGAACGGGGATGTGGTCATCCGGCAGAATAAAAAGGAACTGCTGAAAGCCACCCTGGAGAATTTCCCCGGCAGAAACTACTGGGAGGAGCTTGTCTCCACCCTGGAGGAAAATGAACTGAAGGCCCGGATCGCAGGCGACGCCCTGCAGGTATCATGGGTATAAAGCAAACAAATAGAAAGAAAGGAAGATAAAACTATGGCAAAAATACCTCTTTTTGCGAACTGGACCTGGAAGCTTGGAATCCCTGAGCCTTTCGATGGTCTCGCATCCAATGTCAGCACCGCTTATTATTCCACCTATTGCACTGTGGCAACTAAAAAATCCACCCTGCACGGCCCGCTCCTTTCCGCCATCCTGGCTTATATGGAGATGGACACCACCCTGACGCCGGGAAGCACTTCGGAGAGCGCCATCGGCACGCAGGGGGAGAAAACGGTAGTGGAATACCAGAGCCGCACAAAGGAGATCCATGTAGTGGTCTTCAACAAAAAGAACGGGAAATTCCAGGCCGGACGCTATGAGGACGTGACCGGATCCCCCAGGCTCTACTCCCTGAAAGACGGGAGCAACACCGGCACCGCACTGTTCTTTGCGCTGATGCCGGAAGCAATGACCGATGACGAGTTCCGGGAAAATTATGACCTGCTGGGGAAATGTAAGAATGACGGCTTTTCCGATATGAATGAGGCGTTAAAAGCGGCGTTCATTCTGTGCGACAACCTTTACCGCAGGATTGAGGGCGCCTCCACCTTAAGTTCCGGAGGGATTGCCCTGAACATACCAAATACCGGGAACCTCTCACAGCTTACCACGGTAAACCTGAACCGGCATGCCTATTCCCCAACCAGCGTGCTCTTCGGCACATTCAGTATCCTTACGGGCACTGCTGTTTCTGTAGCAGCAGCCGCTGTCAGCAGGGATGATTTCGTAAACAAATTCCCACTCTCACAAAGAACCCTTACACCCAAAGAAGAACTGATGGTTCCCAGGATTGAAGACTGGTACGTCATCCCTCCTGAAGTGACCATAATCTGCCGCCATGCGCAGATGACTACAAACGGGTGCCAGCCCATGCGCAATTTTATGATGCGCGGACCTGCGGGGACAGGGAAGACGGAAGGCGCCAAAGCAATCGCAGCCGGGCTCGGCCTGCCTTATCTGTACTATACCTGCTCTTCCAATACGGAGATCTACGACTTCCTGGGGCAGATGCTTCCGGATACAGACGGGAAGACGCCTTTTGACAAAGAATATCCCACACTGGAAGACATCCAGATGGATCCGCCTTCGGCTTATATGAAGCTGACCGGCACCTATGATGAAACCATTACGGATGCTGCCGTCTATGACAGGCTTTTAGAGGTCATGGAGCAGGATGCAAAGGCAATGGCTTCGGAAAACACCTCCGGACAGCATTTCCGGTATGTGGAGACACCTCTCATCACAGCCATCCGTAACGGATATGTGATTGAGATACAGGAACCCACCGTGATCGCCAATCCGGGTGTACTGGTAGGCTTAAATGCCCTTTTAGACCGCTGCGCCAGCATCACGCTGACTACCGGCGAGGTCATAAAGCGCCATCCGGATACCGTTGTGGTTGTCACTACCAATAATAATTATGCGGGCTGCCGTGACATGAACCAGTCCGTCATCTCCAGAATGAACCTTATCATGGATATGGAAGAACCGGATGTGGACACACTTACCGAGCGCACCATGAAGGTGACCGGATGTACGGATAAAGCCGTCGTCTCCAACATGGCTTCCTCCATCCAGGAAATCAGCGAGCGGTGCCGGGAGACCATGATCAATGACGGAAGCTGCGGCGTCCGGGAGCTGATCAGCTGGGTACAGTCCTATATGGTCTGTGGGAATGCGCTGGAGGCTGCAAAGTATACCGTGCTTTCCTCCGTATCCAGCGATCCGGAAAACCGTGCTGACATCCTCTCCTCCTGCCTTGAGCAGAAATTTGCGGCTTAGGAGGACAGCTTATGGCATTTGTAAATGAAGAACAGCTAAGGCAGAACCTGGCAAGGAACCTGCGGCACCTGCGTATCAGCAGAAAGCCGTACCTTTCCCAGCAGATGCTTGCGAAAAAACTGGAGGTTACCCAGAAGAGCATATCCAGGTATGAAACCGGAAAGTGCCTGCCGCCGCCCTGTGTGATGGTAGCGATGGCAGAATGTTTCGGTACCACCACGGATGCACTCCTTGGGGACAGGCTTCCGGGAAAGAAAGGAAGGGATACAGACAAATGAGAACATCACATGTTGCGATCAAAAGAATGGTCGCAGACGAAAAAAACAGACTTACCGACGAACAGCTCTTCGGTTCCCCGCAGTTTGCCGCCTACCTGACGGACATTGCGGAAGGCGCCACAAAGCGTTACCGCAGGAGCAGCAAGGTAAGCACCTACTGGGATACTTCAGAATCAGCGGACATCGCCCATACGGACAACCGGATCATCCGGCTGAATGCAGGCAATTTCCTGACCGGAAGCTTCCCTACAAAGAGCCTGAAGGCAGACAGCCTGATCGGGATCGTCGCCCATGAATGCGGCCATATCCTGTATTCGGATTTTACCATGCTTGCTACTTACCAGCAGGCACTGTCCGCAGGCCGGTTTTACCCTGCCACACCGGAGGAATTAACCGCCAGGCAGGAAAAAAGCCTGCAGGAGATCCTGGAATCCGTGGAGGATAAAGATGCTGCGGTCATTACCGCCATCTCCCATATCTCCCACGCCCTGGTGAACCTGATGGAGGATGTCTACATCGAGGGACGGATGTGCGATGCATTTCCCGGAACCATGAAGACCGGCATCCTTTTGAATAACCTGCGCTATGCGGAAGAAATGGAAACCGTGACAGCAGAGATTGACAGGCAGCACCATGAAGTGTTCATCCTCATCAACCTGCTGATCCAGTATGCAAAGACCGGCGACATCAACAACCTCGGCGGCTATAAAGGCCCCTATCTGGATGTGGTGTACGAATGCATCCCCTACGTGGATGATGCGGCATACGATGACGATGCAAAATCGCGGTTCGATTCCGCCAACAAAATGCTGCTCCTTCTGTGGCCCTATATGAAAAGCTTTATCGAAAAGGTACGGGAGGACATCAAAAACGGCACCTCAAATGCAACCGATGACATGGAAAACCAGCTGTCCGGAGGGATCCCCCTTCCGGCCTGCAGCGGGAAACCTGCGCCGGGCGCCGGGAAGTACAAACATGAACCTGGTGACGATGACGAGGAGCGTGAGCACCTTCAGCAGGCCCTGGATTATGAGACCAGGCGGATCATGCTGGAAAAAACCGATGAAATCGGGGAAGACGGGGACGGCGGGATATCCCGCGATACAGATTATGCAGGCGCGGGCTATGTTTCCCAGGCGGCCTCTGACATG
>CAJTOW010000137.1 GCA_910577655.1 uncultured Lachnospiraceae bacterium
CTGACGCAGATATCGAGCACTGAATTCACCGTTATTTCCGCAATGCAGTACTAGTAAAATCTGATCAAAAAATGAAAAGGAGAAGTTCTCAATGAAGAAAACACTGAACGTCTATTTTGACTATATCTGCCCTTACTGCTACCGCGGCATCACGGATCTTATGGAGCTGCTCCCGGAGTTTCCCGGACTCTCTGTTAACTGGGTTCCCTGCGAGGCGCATCCCAGGCCGGAGCCTGCCTTTCTCCACAGTGACCTGGCAAACCAGGCTATGATTGCGGTGGCAGAACAAGGCGGAGATCTGCTCCGTTTCCACCACAGCGTTTTCCAGGCCCATTTTGTGGAACGCCGCCGGATTGATGATAAACATGTACTGGCAGATATGGCCGCAGACTGTGGGGCTGACCGGGACAAGGTTCTGACAGCCCTTGAAAAGGGTCTGTACAGACAAACTGCACTGGATAACAATACCCTGGTCTGGGGAAAACTGGGATTTGAGGCAGTGCCCTGCTACCAGAGCGACAGCCTCCTTCTGGCCTCCCGGGAGGATGTAATGATATCCAGAAAGGAACTCAGGGGATTTCTTGAAGCGGTTGTAAACCGTTAAACATGTGTATACAGAATGGACTGGCGCAAAATAATGTCAGAAAATCCATTCCTGCCATGTCCACAAGGGACGCCTACGGTGTACACGCCCCACTTCGCGGTACACCGTAGGCGTCCCACAAAGTGGAACGCACAGCTACCAGAAAGCAATTTTCAAACACGCTCTAATCAAACAGTGTTTCCCATTGCTTTGCATGGAATGCCCTGAAACACATCTCGATCTGCTCCTTATTGTTTTTTTCTTCTGCAAGTAACGGAAGCTCCTCCAAACCAAAATAATCAAACCCGACTGTTTCTATATTTTCAGCAAATTCTCCTGCTATCACATCACAAAGTACAAATATCTTGCATACTTTATATGCATATACCGGAAGGTTATGTTTTTCCCTGTCCTGAACAGCAATGATCCGTCTGGCAGCTACATCAAGCCCTGCCTCTTCCTTCACCTCTTTGACTGTATTTTCCTTCACAGAAATATTTACGTCAACCCATCCTCCCGGAAGGGACCATGTTCCATTTGCCTCATGGACCAGCAATATTTTCCCATCTTTAAAAATCGCAGCCCTTGTATCGATTTTCGGCGTCTGATACCCTATGTCACTGCAGAATAAATCCTTTACTTTTTCCAGTGGTATTTCTGTCTTATAGCTTATCATCTCAGCGGAAATCTCGCGGATCCTCTCATACCGCTCCAGCTCATATTTATCTTTGCTGTAGAAAAGCCCCGCCTGCGCCAGTGCCTGCAGCTCCACTGCCCACTCAAGCCATTTTTCATTCTTTCTCATATCTGCACCCCCGCTCCGCAAAATGGCAGTCCTGCCCGTTCCTCACCCGATCAGAACTCTCTTACCCTCGAATCCAAAACCATATGTCCGGATCCGTTCTTCACCGATTCCCTCTGCTATCAGGGATGCCTTATAACCCATGTCTTCAATCTGTTTCAGGGCCGCCCCTACCGTATCCTGGAGACTTTTTTCCTCATCTGGGTCGTGAACCTTAAATTCCAGAATCATGGCGTCATCCTCCGGTCTTCTGGGCTTTAGCATGACATCGTATCTTCCAAATCCGCTTTCCCGGTTGGAGGTAATCACATACCGGTCAGCCAGTTCCACCGTAAGACCTAATACGAATCCGTGGTAGAAGCGTTCCGGTTCTGCGCCGGACGGACGTTTTCCCGTATCAAAATAACTGAATGTGTTCAGGGCAATCCGGTTCATATAGGCATTCATTTCTTTCCTGTTTCTCTTTAGCAAGGCCTTAATGAATCCATTATACTCCCGCCTGGATTGGCCAAACCAGTCCCGGATCATCCTTTCAAACATGATCCTGACTTCCTTATTGGTTAAAGACAGCTCATATTCTTCTCTTCCCGGCTCCTGACCGGCACCATGGCTGTCCGCTTTCAGATATCCGCTTGCCAGCAGAAGGCTCCATATGGCATTCTCATTGTAATCCAGCTGATTGAAAATAATCTGCTCATCCACTTCTGTACAGAGGTTTCCGCCTTTCAGCAAATCTTCCATGGTCTCTTTTATGTCCGGGCTTCCTTCCCGGATCAGCTTTCCAACCAGACTATTGCTGCTGGTATTGGCCCAGTAGCAGGACACTTTCTGTGTTTTTAAATAATTGATGATTGACCAGGGATTATAGATCTCTCTCTGGCTGCCAAAAACAAATCCATCATACCAGTCCTTTACCTGGTCCATATTCTCAGATAGTCCATATTCCTCCAGAACCTCTCCTACCTCTTTCTGGGTAAAACCAAAACAGTCTGCATATGCATCTGATGTAGTAGTCACCACGGCCAGATTATTCAAATCAGAAAATATAGACTCTTTCCCAACTCTCGTAATCCCCGTCATAATGGCCCTTTCCATAGAAGGGTTTGTTTTAAACGCCGCATGAAAGATTCCCCGGATAAACTCCGTCAATTCCTTCCAGTAGCCATATACATACGCTTCCTGCATGGGAGTATCATACTCATCCATCAGGATCAGCACCCTCTTATTATAGTAAAGAGACAAAAACTTTGACAGCTGTCCCAGAGCGAGAGCCGCTTCCACATCCCCCATTTCTACGGTTACACGGCGGAAAAAATCCTTGTCTTCAGGGGTCAGCTTATCTGATTCCAGCAAAAAATAGTACCGGGAATACAGATCCGCCAGCAGCTGGCAGAGCTTTCTCCGGGCATTGGCATAGGTGGTCTCCTTCACATTGGCCAGTGACAGAAAAATAACCGGATAAGTCCCTTGTGCTGTGCGGTATGCTTCCTCTTTCCATATGGAAAGATCCTGAAAGATTTCACCCTGTCCGGCATACTCTATGGAAAAGAAACGCTCGACCATACTCATCATCAGTGTCTTTCCGAAACGTCTGGGACGGGTGATCAAGGTCACTTCATCCCCATTCTCCCACCACTCCCTGATAAAATCCGTCTTATCCACATAGAAATACTGCTGTGACACCAGTTTGTCAAAATTCTGAATTCCGATCCCAATGGTACGTGGCATGATGACTCGCGCCCCCTTTCTTCTTTGAGATAGTATAACAAGTTTTCGGGGATAATTCAATGTGAACATTCTCTTCCCCATTTCCAGAGATGGTACCCGGGCGCACTTACTATTCATGGCCAGGTTATTTTTTGAGACCGGCAGATACCAGCTCTAAAAAAAGGTTCCCCCATATTGCGGGTTTCTGAGTCAGAAACCCGCAATCCAGAGAAAACCTTCACATAATGTATTTATTCCTTATTTTCCTGGTCCAGTTTCATGTTGCGGAAATACAACACCATATCAACGGTAATCTCCAGCAGATTTAAAATATAGAAAATCCATGCCAGATAAAAAAGGAATCCAAGGGCTTTCGTGGCCTGCTGGTATAAAAGGATTTTCCGGATGATACCAAAGATGTAGCCCAGCCATATGAAAAATTCAAAAAACAGGCTTTTTCCCCTGGCAGTCCGTGAAATCCAGGACTTCCGGATGGAGATGGGCCAGGAAAGCCCGAAACACAAGATCATAAGTGTTTCCAGTAAATCCGTCACAAGGACACCTCCTTAGCTATGTTTCACCTGCTTTATGAAAGCATAAGCCAGAAGAACCACAACATATACAAAGGGCGTTACCAGATACGGCACCATCCGCAAAGGCTCCACATCCAGGGAGGCGGCTACTGCCACCGGATTGGTATTCCACGGAATCCACAGACCCAGAATCAGACAGCCTACGGTCATGGCATTGGCCAGATCCCGCCGGTCCAGGGAAGCATTGTCATAGATTGGATTCAGCACATTGCTGGTGAATACCTCGGCAAAGGTGGTTGAGGAAGAAAGATTGCCCAGGCTCCCAAGCAGTAATGCACTGATAGTCGCCGCCACATTGCTGTGAATGTAGCCTGAGAGAGGCTCAACCAGGGAATCCAGTACCCCCGCGGTGTTAAGAATTCCAAAAAGACCAAATGCAACTACAATCATAAATGCCGTGCCTGTCATACTGGACATACCACCTCTGCTGAATAATTTGTCAATAAATGCATCACCAGAGTTAAGTACATATCCGCCCCACATATTCTGTATAACCTCCTGCACCGGAACTCCCTGATAAAGGGTTGCTACAGCCAGTCCTCCCACGCTTCCGCACAAAAGGGAGGGGATGGTAGGAACCTTGATACACAGCAGGGCGATGACCAGAATCACCGGCAAAAACGGAATAAAACCAAGACGAAAATTAGCGGAAATTCCATTCATAATAGTCTCAATCCCATCCACAGAGGAAACACCTGTATTCTGGGTAAGTCCCATAACAAAATAGATGACCGTGGAGATAAGAACAGTGGGAATGGTGATTCTCAGCTGATATTTAATATGGTCAAAAAGGTCGATCTCCACGGCGCCACTGATGATATTGGTGGTATCCGAAAGCGGGGAAAGCCCGTCTCCAACAAAGGCACCGCAGATAATCGGACTGGCAGCCACCATAGGATTGAATCCCATTCCCAGCGCAACCCCCATAAGGGCGATTCCGATGGTTCCGCAGGTGCCCCAGGATGTCCCGGTAATCATGGCAAACAGAAAGCTGATAATAAATGCTGTCACCTGGAAGAACCCTGGATTAATGATCTTCATTCCAAAATGGGTAACTGCGGCAATCGTACCACTGGCATTCCAGGCCCCGATTAATGCTCCGATGGAAATCGTAAACACGACCGGCAGCAGACAGCGGGGCATGAATGCGAACATTCCCTTTTGCAGCTCCTGATAGGTATAGCCGATTTTCATACAGAGAGGAAATGCTGCCAGCCATGCCAGCAAAAACAGTACCTGCATTTTGAATTGATACACTGCTCCCAAAATCATGATCCCGCCAAGAATTATAATCATAATGAATAATGCATAACCAAAAGACGGTTTTTTCCTTACATCTGAATCACCCATGGTTTATCCCCCTTCCCATTATCAGTTCCCGTCCAGCCCTGTCTCATGGATCCTGAGAACAGCACATGTCAGCAGTTTTGTCCGGTCATACATACTCTCCAGAACGCCGTATTCCCTCAGATTATGGGCAAATTCTCCCATGATTCCCAGCCCGTCCAGTGTGGGGACACCGGCTGCCACGATGTTGCCGGAATCGGATACACCGCCTCTTTGAATTTTTCCAAAAGCAGGCAGCCCCATTTCCTCTGCCAGAACATTCATGAAACGGTGTAGCTTTGCAATCTCTTCTGTCTCATCATAGGGAACAAATCTTGCCACATCCAATCTGTAGGAAGCAGTTGTCCCAGCAATATAAGAGGTTTCAATTGCCTTGATGATCCCCGCATGAAGGCGCTCTCCTTCCTCCAGGGATTTAAAACGGATATCAACTGCAAATTCACAATGATCCGGAATCGCACTGCTCTGGTTTCCAGAGTGGATGATACTTGGGGTTACCGAGCTTCCCTTGTCCAGATCCTGGAGCTTTGCCATGTCTGCGATTTTCAAAACAGCTTCCAGCAATGCATTTTTTCCCGTGAGGACATCATTGCCTGCATGTCCTCCCACTCCATTTACATCCACAAAAAATGTATGCTGTGTCTTTCTGCCCACTACCAGCCGGTTCTGCATGTCTCCTGGCTCCATATTGAAACCACAGTAGCAGCCTCTGCTCTCTTCGATAACGACCTGATCCGCCAGATTCCCCACATGGTCTGCCTCCTCATCTCCCACCAGAATCATTTTAATGGGATGCTCCTTATAACCAATGGCATTGAGGGCCTTTGCCACATAGAGCATCATCACGTCCCCGCCCTTCATGTCAATCACGCCAGGACCATAGATCTTGCCGTCCTCAATTCTGCAGGGTGCCGGACCAAAGTCCCCCTTCTGATACACGGTATCAAAATGACCAGAAAAAAGAATCGGCTTTCCGGGACGGTCTTTGCCAAGAATTGCGGAGACAATTCCCGCCCGGTCCAAAGCTACTTCTGTTTTTTTCAGCTCAAACCCCTCTTTCTCCAGAAGGCTGCAAAAATAATCCATTGCCTTTTCCACATGTTCCTTTTCATTGTAGCGCCCTTCCAGGTTTACCAGATTTATCAGGGTCTGGTTCATCTCCTCTTTGTGTGCTTCTATGTACTCACTTACTGCTTCATATTGTCTGTTCATAGCCCCTCCTGATCATTGTTTTCAGTAACCGTTCAGATACCTGCTGAACTGTTATGTTTTTCGTCTATACATTGCAATGTTTTGTAATTGCAGTATATCATCTGACCAGTCATTGTACAAATTTATTAAATTTAAAGCGCTATTGATAAATTATATAGTGATTTTTATGGATATTTAATATAAAAATCATTATAATAGATAGAAACAGAGGTGAATTACACAGCATTAGAACCACCAGTAAGGATCCGCCCGTTCCCCGTAGGCGTTTTACAAGTAACAGTTCAGACAGGTAACTTCTTGTTCCCGACGCTTTTCAGAGACAAGAAGATGGTCCGTCTAAACTGTTACTTTTACAGAAAACAGGAGACAGAAATGGGATATAAAAATTTGAATTATATTGTGGAAATTGCCAACCAGCGCAATATCAGCAAGGCGGCTGAACGATTGTTTATTTCCCAGTCTGCACTGAGTATTTATCTGAAAAGAATAGAAAAAGAATTGGGCGTTGACTTATTTATCCGCAGAAACAATCTGCTAATTCCCACTCCGGAGGGGGAATTATTTGTGTCAACGACAAAAGAAATTCTACGCCTGGAAGAAGAACTTTATACCCGCATCCGCAAGTCCGGCAATGATGTTTTTACTGTAGGAATTGCTTCCGAGATGGGTATGGCTATTTTTACGAGAGTTCTTTCAAATTTTAAAAAAACCTATCCGAATTTCAGGGCCCGTGTCCTGGACAAACGTTCCGGTCCCTTACTGGATCAGCTAAAGGAAGGATCTTTAAAATGCATTATGATTCCTTCCATCCAGCCGGTACCCGAATCCAGATTTCACTGTGAAATACTAAAGCAGGAAGAACTGGTCTTTGTCCTGCCCGGGAATCATCCTCTTGCCTACATGGGATCAAATCATTATGACTGTCCGCCAGTGGTGGATGGTGCTGTCTTTCGGAACGAACGTTTTATTCTGGCTCCTGCCGATACCATTGAACGGCAGCTGATTAACCGTCTGTTTCATGATTACCAGATACAGCCCCAGATACTTTTTGAGATCAACCGGACCCTTCAGATCTGCCAGATGCTCAAGGAGGAAGAAGCCATAACGATCCAGCCTGAATTCTGTATTCCAAGAGATATGGATCTTGTCGTATGTAGACCGGACCGGTCCTACTGCCGCTATATGCAGCTGATCTACCGGACCAGCACTCAATTCACCCAGGAAGAGAGAAAGCTGATCAAGGCAGTCAAAAACGCATATGAATGAAAATGTAACGGTTCAGACGGGCCATCTTCTTGCCCCCGAAAAACACCGGAGACAAGAAGCCCCGGGCGTCAGCCCATAACCGTCAGCCCCCCGTGGACGGTTACAGCCACCGGCTATTGGGAGTCACCCTTCCCCACAGGCCGCCTTAAACTCTATCCAGTTCCTGTCATAGGCCTCATTGGCCTCTCCCGGCACATTCTGGATGATCTCCCCGGAGGTCACCGACTCCGGCACCACCAGGGCCGGGGTGACGATGGCATCTGCCGCCTTGTTAGTATTGTAGTAGCCATTGTACTCAAAGCACTGTCTGGACACCTCAGGCTCCAGCAGATAGTTGAGAAACTGGTTTGCCAGATCCTTGTGGGGCGCCTGGGACGGCACAAAGGCTCCCAGGATTCCGAATCCCAGCCCCTCCTGGGGATATACCACCCTCAGACCAGGATTTTCCTCCAGAGCCCTGGTCACCTGGGAGGTATAGAGAAATGCTACCGACGCCTCACCGTTGAGCAATGCATTCTGGGTATTGTCATCCTGAATCATGCGCACGTTGGGCGCCAGCTCCAGAAGCTTCTTTCCCGCCTCCCCGATCACTGCCGGATCTGTCTCATTCATGGATTTTCCCATGGTCAGCAGGGTGATGCCGTTGATCACCCGGTAATTGCCGATCAAAGCCACACTGTCTTTCAGAGCCGGATTCCACAGATCCGCGTACCCCCGGATCTCCAGATCCACCCGCTCCGGATCATACACAATCAGAGGAATTCCGGCCCCATGGGGAATGGTATACTTGTCCTCCGGATCATAAAAATGCCCCTGATACAAGGGATTGATATTACCAAAATTGGTTACCACTGACCGGTCGATCTCACTGGCCAGCCCCGATGCAATTACCTGCTCAATAATATAATCATCTGCCACCACCACATCATAGGAGCCTCCCTTTGCCTGGGAAAGCCGCTCCAGCATCGTCTCATCCGTATCAAAATTAGAGTATACTACCTTGCTGCCGGTCTTTTCGGCAAATCCGTCCAGCACCTCCTGGGGGAACATGCCCTGCCAGGTGTACAGCACCAGTTCCTCTTTACTGCCATTCTTTCCGGTGCAGGCTGTGATAACTGCCGACAGCACAACCAGAGCCAGAACAAGCCCCATTATATAACGTTTCTTTTTCATGTTGATCTCCTTTACGTCTCTCTGCCCTGAATTCTTTTCAGGACAGATACTTATTTTTTCCTCCCGAACGGTCACATTTCCTTTTCCCCCTGCTTCCCTGTAAGGCAGAAATAAGCTGTCATCACCAGCACCACCGCTGCCAGGATCACGGTGCAGAGCGCATTGATCTCCGGCGTCACCCCTGTCTTCAGCTGTGTGTAGATCTTGATCGGAAGGGTAGACAAGGTAGGGCCATTGACAAACAGGCTGATCACCACATCGTCGAAAGACATGGCAAAGGCCAGAATAGACCCCGACGCCACAGCCGGAAGGATCAGGGGCAGCGTGATATCGAAAAATACCCGGGCCGGGGAAGCCCCCAGATCCCGGCCTGCCTCCTCCAGGGACGGATCAATCCCCACCAGCCGGGCCTTGACCATGAGAAATACATAGGGGATACAAAAGGCCGTGTGGCCGATCACCAGGGTCACCATGCCAAATGGCAGACCCAGCAGGGAGAAAAAGGCCATAAATACCATAGCCAGAATGATCTCCGGCACCATGATCGGGATGGTAGAAAGATACTCCATCATCCCCTGGCTTTTGAAATGGGCCCTGGCCATGCCTATGGCCCCCAGAGTCCCGATCACCGCCGCCAGACCACAGCTTAAAAGGCCCAGGACCAGACTATTGCCCAGGGCCTCCATCAGCGCCCGGTCCCGGAACAGGGTTCTGTACCACTCCAGGGTAAAGCCCTTCCAGGCCACCGGTACGCTGGAATCATTAAAAGAAAACAGCACCACCATCAGAATCGGAAGATAGGTGATGACCATGACCACTGTCAGATATACATGGGAAAAACGGATCCCTCTC
>CAJTOW010000138.1:0-7475 GCA_910577655.1 uncultured Lachnospiraceae bacterium
ACCAGTGACACGAGGATTTTCAGTCCTCTGCTCTACCAACTGAGCTACCAAGGCATAATCAATTTTCAACACAGACTCTCGATAGAAGCTGCTTTCATATACTGGCACTACGAAAATCCGGCGATGGAGGTCTGCCTTACATCCTCCGCTCCGGAAGTGGATGGAGGTGGATTCGAACCACCGAAAGCACAGCTAACAGATTTACAGTCTGCCCCCTTTGGCCACTCGGGAACCCATCCAGACTGTGTATATGTTTCATAAACGATTTACATCTTACCACAGGAGACAGAAAAAATCAAGATGTTTTCCGATTTTTCTTCCAGCCTGCTTGATTTAAAGAGGAAAATGGAGTAGGATGAAACTATTCGCCCTATAGGTTTTAGAGGGCAGCCGTGGGGCAGATCGACAGAAAGGCAGAAGAAATGGAATGTTCATATAGAATCGAGAATGGCAGGGCTGTCATCGACAAGATCCTGGATCCGGGGCAGAGTGTTGCAGTTCCGGGAGAGCTGGATGGGTACCCGGTCACAGAACTGGGCGCCTATGCGCTGGCAGACAGTGATGTAGAGGAGCTGTATCTGCCTGCCAGACTGGTGAAGATCGGAGCCTATGCATTTTATAACTGTAAGAATCTCCGGCGGATCACCTGCTATGGCCGGACAATGGATCTTGGGACAGGACTATTTGCCGGAGTACAGACTGTGGAATATCTGGATATCACGTTGTTGTGCGGGGAACGCTCCTGCCTGAAGGAACTTCTGTCCGAACTGCGTCAGACCCTGCGTGTGCGGATCCGGGAAGTGGAGTCAGACGCCGGAAGGAATCCGGCAGAAGGAAGCGCCATTGGGGCTGCCAGGGGGGATCCGGCAGAAGGAAGTGCCATTAGGGTTGCCAGGGGGAATCCGGCAGAAGGAGGAATCCCTGAGTCTGCCAGAATGAATCCGACAAAAGAAGGTGACTATGCCGCCGGAGCGGAGACGGTTATGGGAAAGAACCAGGATGCCGGAGATATCTCCCATGCACGCCTGATTTTCCCGGAATATTACGAGGATTCCGTAGAGAATACCCCCGCCCGCATCGTCTCCATCGAGACCCATGGCTGTGGGCACCGGTACCGTTACTGCTTTCAGAACCGGGTGTTTCAGTACAAGGACTATGACGCCATCTTCCCTCACATGAAAGTTCAGGAGCCGGAGGCCCTGGCGGCGGAACTGGCTTTCTGCCGTCTCCGGTACCCTCTGGGGCTGACAGAGACCTGCGCCGGAGAGTATCGTGCCTATCTGGCAGAACACTGGCAGACTGCGGGCCGGATCTTGATCCAGGCGGACCGCCCCCGTTGTGACCATGCCACGAACCTGGATCCGGGCCAGCTTCCCTGGCTGGTGGAGCAGGTGCTGGAGCCGGAAGCTCCGGACCGTGTACTCACGGAAATGCTCCCGTCTTATATTACCATGGCCCAGGAGCTCGGGGATACGGAGATGGTCAGCTGGATGATGGATTATAAATATAAGCGCGGCAAAAATATAGTCCCGGACCAGTTCCGGCCTTCGACACTACCAGCCCCACGTCCGAGGCGTTTTGAATTATAAAAGAATTTTCGCCCCAGGGCTTGCCGTATCCCAGAAACAGAGAATCCTCGCTACAAGAATTACCACCAGTAACACATACGCCATACCCATTATCCAGGAAGGAGTCCTCATGATTGACCCAACCCGCCACCGGCAGCTGGAAGAACTGAATATCGTGAATCTGTGCACCCGGATCCTGCAAAACTCCAGAAATGAGCTGTACTTAAACATGCGCTACCTGGACATTTCTCTCAGCAGTCTGGGTTTTGAGGCGGATCCGGCCTGCCGGGGCCTGGGGACAGACGGGTTTGTCATCTACTATCAGCCGGAGATCCTGGGACGGCTCTATGGCCGGGGCAGGGTGGTGGTGAACCGGGCATATCTGCACATGGTGCTCCACTGTCTGTTCTGCCATATGGACACCCGCGGAAGCCGGGATGAGAAGCTGTGGAATCTGGCCTGCGATATGGCGGCAGAGTCGGTGATTGACGGTCTCTACTTACCATGCATTCATGTCCCGGCCACCCTCTACCGGCGGGACTGGTACGGGCGGCTGGGTAAACGGCTTCAGGTACTGAATGCCCAGGGAATCTACCGCATTCTGCGGGAAATGGATCTGCCTGAAAAGAGCCTCCGGCGGCTGGCGGAGGAATTCTATGTGGACGATCACCAGTACTGGCAGCTGCCGGAGGATGCACCAAAGAACAGCGTGGTGCGGCAGAACCAGTGGAGCGACAACCGGGACAAGCTCCAGACGGAGATGGAGACCATGGGCAATCAGGAGGATGAGGAATCCGGAAGCCTTCTGGAGCAGGTGCAGGTGGAGAACCGGGAACGTTATGATTACCGGCATTTCCTGCGGAAATTCTCCGTGCTGCGGGAGGAAATGCAGGTGGATCAGGATTCCTTTGATTATGTGTTCTACACCTATGGCCTGGAGCTGTATGGCAATATGCCCCTGGTGGAGCCGCTGGAATCAAAGGAGGTCAGCCGGATCCAGGACTTTGTGGTGGTGATCGACACATCCATGTCCTGCTCCGGGGAGCTGGTGCGCCGCTTCCTGGAAGAAACCTATGATGTGCTGTGTCAGGCGGACAGCTATTTTTGTAAGACCAATATCCATATCATCCAGTGCGACGAGCAGATCCAGGAGGATAAGCGGATCACCTGCCGGGAGGAGCTGGAAGCATATCTGGAGCATTTCACCATCATCGGTCAGGGAGGCACGGATTTCCGTCCGGCCTTTGAGCATGTGAACCAGATGGTGAAGCAAGGCGAGTTCCACAAGCTTAGAGGGCTTTTGTATTTCACCGACGGTGAAGGTATCTACCCGGTGAAACGGCCGGTCTATGATACGGCATTCGTGTTTGTGAAGGATCAGTATACGGATATCTCCGTACCGGCCTGGGCCATAAAGCTGATCCTGGAGCCGGAGCAGATTCTGGAGAGCCAGGCGGCAGACACGCTCTAGAGCGTGTCTTACAACTCATCCCAGCCAACCGGGAAGCAGGCTCTGATCCATAGAAATAATGTGTTGAAAGAGGAAAGAGGCATGAATATCAAGCGAGCAAAACAGGAAATTCAGGACACCATAGAGGCGTACCTGATGAAAGACGAGTACGGCGCCTATGTGATCCCCCCTGTCCGGCAGAGACCGGTGCTGCTCATTGGCCCGCCAGGGGTGGGGAAGACCCAGATCATGGAGCAGATTTCACAGGAGTGCCGGATCGGGCTGGTATCCTACACCATTACCCACCACACCAGACAGAGCGCCATCGGCCTTCCATTTATTGAGCATAGGACTTATGGCGGCCGGGAATATGCGGTGACCGAGTACACCATGAGCGAGATCGTTGCTTCTATATATAATAAGATTGAGCAGACCGGGCTTCCTGAGGGGATTCTTTTCATCGATGAGATCAACTGTGTGTCCGAGACACTGGCTCCTGCCATGCTCCAGTTCCTCCAGGGCAAATCCTTCGGAAACCACAAAATACCCAGGGGCTGGATCATCGTAGCCGCCGGGAATCCCCCAGAGTACAACAAATCTGTTCGGGAGTTTGACATCGTGACTCTTGACAGGATCCGGCGGATCCAGGTGGAGCCGGATTATGAGGTGTGGAAGGAATATGCCCAGCAGCAGGAGATTCATCCGGCAATACGTTCTTACCTGGGTGTCCGCAGGCAGCATTTCTGCCGGATCGAGACTACGGTGGACGGTAAGCTGTTCGCCACTCCCAGGGGCTGGGAGGATCTGTCCCGGCTG
Organism: uncultured Lachnospiraceae bacterium; assembly: GCA_910577655.1. Taxonomy (GTDB): domain Bacteria; phylum Bacillota; class Clostridia; order Lachnospirales; family Lachnospiraceae; genus Brotaphodocola. Next base: position 3,835 of record CAJTOW010000138.1, read on the forward strand.
GTGGAGGTTTACGAGAAGCTGGGCAAGGCAGTGGACCGGGAGCTTGTCCAGGAGTACATCCAGTTCCCTAAGATTGCCAGAGACTTTGCCAATTACCTGGAGCTTTACCACAAGTATCAGGACGACTACCAGGTGGAGGCAGTTCTGGCAGGCCAGGTGGAGGAACGGGTATACGACAAGCTGGAGAAGGCACCATTTGACGAGCGGGTCAGTGTGGTGGGACTCCTTCTGTCGGCCCTGAACCAGTCCTTCCGCCAGGTGTGTCTGATGGAAGAGATGATGGAGCTGCGCAGAAAGCTGCTGAAGGAATTCCACGAGGCCCAGGGTTTCCCGGACAGTCTGCCGGGACTTCTGGAGACCTGGCGCGCGGACCAGGACAAGCTCTGGGACAACGGCATGGTATCCCGGCAGGAACACCGCAGGATACTGGCCGTAACCGAGAAAATGGAGCAGGATGCACAGCTGCTGCGTCAGGAAGGTCTGCTGGGAAATGGAAGCGCAGCGGAGCCGCACCAGGAAGGTCTGTTAGGAAATGGAACCGCAGCGGAGCCGCACCAGGAAGGTCTGCTGGGAAATGGAACCGCAGCGGAGCCGCACCAGGAAGGTCTGTTGGGAAATGGAACCGCAGCGGAGCCGCACCAGGAAGGTCTGTTGGGAAATGAATCCTCAGCGGAGAAGCCTTGTGCTGGTGGAGAATATATGCAGCAGCGGGCAGATGCTGCCTGGGACAGGCTTCGGGAACTGTTCGGGGCAGACAGCGACAGGTATGAGACTCTCATAGATGAAGCAGGCATGCGTCTGGAACACGCTTTTAATTTCATGGAGGCGGCATTTGGCGGCAGCCAGGAGATGGTGTTGTTTGTCACAGAATTGAACACGGGATTTTACAGTGTCCGGTTCCTGCAGCAATATGAATGCCAGCGTTACTATGAGTACAACCGGAATCTGCTGTTTGCCGGCGAGGAGCAGGAGATCCGGGAGGGACTGGAAGCAGCGTTCAGGTAAGAAAAGGGGCAGAAGGGAGATGGACATACTGACATGAGTACAGAAACAGGAGAAGCTATGGTTCTGGAAAACATCCGGAAACTGATGCCTGGGCTGGGAGCTTTCGGGGTCCGGCTGCTGGTGGCCGTGGTCATCATCGTCGTGGGAATCAGATGTGTGAAAATACTGCGGAAATTTACGGGCCGCATGTTTACCCGCATGGAGCTGGACGCCAGCGTGTCAGGCTTCCTGATGGCCGTGATTGATGCTGTGGCCTATGCGGTAGTGGTTCTGATCGCGGCGGAGAAGATCGGCATCCCGTCGGCTTCTATCATCGCGCTGCTGGGTTCCGCCACTCTGGCTGTGGGTCTTTCACTCCAGGGGAGTCTGGCCAATCTGGCCGGAAGCATTCTGATCATGCTGACCCGGCCCTATGCGGTGGGAGATTACATTATCAGCGGCGGGATCGAGGGAACGGTACAGAACATCGGTCTGGTATATACTACATTGACGACACCGGATAATAAGCGGATTACTGTTCCTAACGGGAACATTTCCAATAGTATTGTTACCAATGTGACGGCCCAGGAGACACGGCGGGTGGATATCGAGGTCACCATCAGCTATACGTCAGATATGGGCAGGGCCAAAGAGCTGATGCAGCAGATCTGCCAGGATCATCCCCTGGTTCTGGCAGAGGAGGGGATCACCGTGTATGTGGGAGAACTGGCCCAGAACGGTGTGGTCGTGGGGGTGCGCAGCTGGACCCGGACACCGGACTACTGGGCCGCACGCTGGGATATCCTGGAGACAGTGAAGCGGCAGTTCGACAGCCACGGGATCGAGATCCCCTTCGCGCAGCTGGATGTGAGGGTAAGGCGGGAAGAAGGTGGGGACAATCCCTTTTCGTAACAGTTTAGACAGGGCTTCTTGTCCCCTAAAAGCGTCGGGGATAAGAGGCCCCGGGGGTCTGGCCGACGTCAAATCGGATAAGAAGGTGCTTATACAGGCAAAGGTGAGTCAGCAGCACACTTTCTCATTTGATTTGCCGCCCGCCCGATGTGGGAAATTGGCCAAAAACAGTCTTACAAGCGAGCTTGATGCCTGTTTTTGTCCGGTTTCCCTGTTCCATGAACTGTTACAAATCTGCTAACCGCTAAAATGCAGCTTGACATGGCAGCATATTTTGTGTTATGGTTTGAAATAATGCAGTGCCAGCCATATGGAGTACTACATAACTGGTTCGAGAACCTCCCAGTATAAAAAACTAGGCAAATTACACACCTGGAGAACCGCTATGGATGGTTTCTCCGGATGCCTTCGTATGCGGAAAAGTTCCGTCAGCATTTATTTCCAAAAGTCTTCGTGACAGAAAGGGTTTCGCCGGCATTTTATGCGTATGTGCGAATACTTAAAGGAATAGCAGGCGCTCCCTTTTCCATACAAAGGCATGAAAAGAGATGAGATAGCTGTGTTTGCCATGTCTGGGATTCCACACATGGGCAGACGCAGCTTTTATTCGTGTGAAGCAACGGGCCAGACGGGCATGCTTGCATGCACATTTGGCGATTGCCGCGAGGGTCAAATATCCCGCAGCCTGCTGCGCTGCAAGTTTGGTACCCCGCCAGCTTGCTGCGGGGCATTTGACTTGCGTAGAGGCAACGGCCAGGGACATGCTGGCCTGCAGGATGCGGAATATTTGACATCGGACTGACGCCGTCCGTTTCTTGTTCCTGACGCTTTTCGGGGGCAGGAGGATGGCTTGTCTGGACTGTTACAATTAGAAAGGCAGGAGTGATATGGGCAGGAAAGTGGTTATTGACTGTGATCCGGGGATAGACGACAGTCTGGCTCTGATGCTGGCGCTCTCCATGGAGGAGCTGGAGGTATTGGGGATCACTGTCGTGTGCGGCAATTCTCCGGTGGAGATGGGATTTGAAAATGCAAAAAAGATCCTAAAGCATATGGGGCGTCTGGATGTGCCGGTATTCATGGGAGCCGGCGCGCCCATGAGACGTGAGTATGTCAATGCACTTGACACCCATGGCTCCGATGGTCTGGGCGAGAGCTTCCTGGAACCGGTGCCTGGGTACCGGCAGCAGGAGGCAGCGGTGGATTTTTTGAAACGGATTCTTAGAACCGGGGAATGCTCTGTCATTGCCCTGGGTCCCCTGACCAATCTGGCGCAGCTCATTATGACAGACCGGGAGGCATTTGACCGGATCCGGGAACTGGTGTCCATGGGAGGGAATTTCCGCAGCCATGGGAACTGTTCGCCGGTAGCGGAGTACAACTACTGGGCTGACCCGGACGCAGCAGCGCTGGTGTACCAGACGGTGGAGGAGAATGCGGAGGCAGAGGCACAAAGTGCGGCAGTGAGTGCAGGGGCCGGAGCCGATGCGGCAGCGAGAGCAGCAGCCAAAACTGGTGAGGCAGTGAGTGCGGGGGCCGGAGCCGGTGCGGCAGTGGGAGCAGCAGCCAAAACTGGTGCGGCAGTGAGTGACGGAGCCGGAGCGGCAGTGGGTAAAGCAGCCGAATCCGTGGCGTCCCAGGCGAATATGCAGGAGACAAAGGATGGATCAGGGGATCAGGGGGGCAGGATATCAGATGCTGTCTTCCCGCGCCGTCTCAGCCGTATTCATATGGTTGGCCTGGAT